>NZ_FOBE01000017.1:0-89099 GCF_900109475.1 Butyrivibrio sp. ob235 | reverse complement strand
ATGTTTCCCCTGGGAGCAGATCGTCATCCGGTTTTCTGACTTCCGGTGCATATGGTTCCACGTTATATTTTTCTTTGACATACTCATACACATTTGTCATAACCCACGGAAGAAATCCCTTTCCACCGCACATTGTATGACTTATGTTAAAAAAAATATCATTCCCCGAACAATCCACAAAAATAAGGTGGTTGTTTACTGCATCACTACCAACCTTTGGCATTTTCTCTGCTGTAGGCATAACAACTATTCTCTTATCATTCGGTACAAGAACGTATCCACCGTCCTCATCAACAGAAACTCTTACAGCAAAGTAAGGATAGCGCCTGATAGCAGTATTTACCGCCTGCTCAAGGACATCAATATCCACAGGCTCCTTCATTCTTACATGGATGCGAACAGTATGTGCAAAGCGCTTTTCGCTCTGATAAAGTCTGTAGGTGTCAACACTGTATTTCATACCTTTTATCCCCTCCTGTTGCTTTCATATACTTCATCTACATCTTTTCTTCATTACCTGACCTTTACCACCTTGCGCAGCATTCCCGCAGCCGCTAATCATGATGCTCATGAGTAAGCAAAGTGCAAACAACCTTCTTTTCATATTTTCATTTCTCCTTCCATAAGCAGACAACCTATGGGAATTATTAAAGATTGATTTTGACAAGCAAACAATATCAGCCAGAAAACTTCATAGAAAGTTGAATATTGCTACAAGGTTTAATGACTGGTTCCCACGTATGTGTGATTCAACATGTCTTTTATGGATGCTTGTGAGTGAATATCCGGCGAAAAACTGACTAATAGGACCAGACGCGCTTTTGTTGTAGCTGATATCTCTACCTCTTCGCCGAGGTCGTTAGTTCCTTTTAAAACTCTGCCTGTATATCTGATGTTTTTACTTTACTCGACGGACTTTATCTCGCTTTCCAGATCCTCTTTAAGAGAATAGGTATCAAAAGACGCTTCTTTTGGAAGATTTATGTGGATACTGGTAATCTTATCTACTCTGGCTGCTCCTTTGATTATACTTGCATCAAAAACATGCCCGCCTTTCGTTCTGTCCTCGGAAAGAAAATGAAGATGCCATCCCGGCATATTTATTCCATCCATATAATCTGGAAAATATACACCCACCAGAGATCCCCGGATATTCTCAAAAAGAAACGATTGCTGCGTGTGGAGAAGAATCTCTTTCAGCCTGATATGGTGCGACCTGTAAGGCCCCTCCGATCTGGCATCGATTTTCCCAAACTCTCCGTCAATCCTGACAATATGCATACTGTTAAGCCCGAATACCTCTTCGATCTTCCTTGTCAGTTCTGTCTGAATTGAGGCAAAATTCGGCATGTCATTAAGCTGAAACTGCTGATTTCCATAGAGCCTGGCCACAGCAGCAAAGGGAATTCCCGTCGAAGGATCAACCTCTGTTACATTCCCGAACTGATCTGACCTGTAGCAGTGTCCATCCATGACGATCATCTCACCGTTCACATCCTCAAATGTTCCCAGCCCGGTATCACCATGCTGAATTAGTTCGTCTACATTTATCACCGTCCGGCTGTACCCAAGAATTAGCGCCTGAAGTGTCGACACCTGATACATAGTATTTTCCATTTGGTATTTCTCCTTTTTATATGTACTTTCATTATAACTTTTTAAGACAGTGATTTAGTTATATTTTTGGCCAAAAAAGCTTAGGCAATTACAGAAACTCTAAGTTACCTATTCAGCGGCATAGATAAATTCAAGAATTCAACCAATATGGATATGTCTAAGGATACATTAGTTGAGTGGGAGCATTTGTATACATTCCTTCCGGAATTATATGCAGAATATAAAGACCAGCCCCTTGATGCAGACTAAGTATGCTTTTGCGATTGCTTTATTACTGAATATACACGACAGCAGTTTTTCTAAATGCAGATATTATTCTGATGATAGAACTGTAAATAAGTCCAAAGCAGTATACATAAACTACAACAGAAGTGGACCTGACAAATATTATGCAAAAAAATGCCAGCGCAAGATTGAGAATACCATGGCTGATGGATAGTCTCCAGGAGGCGCTGTGCATTTTTTTGGCATCAAGCCCTCTTAAGATTGTTACAGCTGCGCTAAATCCATTGATGACGACAAGGTACAACACCAGATACAGTTTTGGAATGTCCGAGAGTGACAATGTGAAAAGACCAAAATCAAACACTATCAGGCCATAAAAAAGGATTCCTTTTCCGCCTACCATATGTCTCGCCATTGTAAAATAGTAGATGAGGTATTTAAGTCCCATTGCGACAAGAGCAATACTGAGGATTAAAGCCATAGTAATCAGACCGTCATCCGGCTCAACTATCATATATATACTGGCAAGAATAGTTACGATAGCCACAAATATACTTCTAATCTTTTGCATTCTAGTCATGCTTTTCACCTCCGGAAGTAGCAACATCTACCAGCTTTTTGAAATCTTTTATACCCACAAAACCATTCTCTGCAAAATCTGCAGAAAAGCCAGCCAGCATGTTGCCTGATTTATAAATCTTATTGGTGACCATGCTCTTATGTCTTAACGCAGCCACAAAAAATCTACCAAGAATAGTATTGTCTTTAGCTTCTTTTCTGGCTGCCAAGTACTCATCTTTATATCTGTAGACATCAAAATCATCAACTATATTGCCGGAAATTTTTTCACCTAAAGCTTTCCAGTCAGCGCAGGAGTCAATCTGCCGTTTATTTATGATTTCTTTTATTTGAGCTTCATAAGGACTAACAATTTCAAAGTCGTAAGTATCTTTGTCAAAAGAGCTGATATTCCCCCTTAAAAACCTCATGGCATAAACCATCTGACAAAAGGCATGATAATAGTCAGATGGATTGTCTTTTACAATCTCCGTAAAATCCCCCCATGCAGGCAAATACTTATATTTGATAAAGCTATAATCCGGAAGATGCCCGGCTCTCCCGTGTCCCAGATTCATTATGGAATTCTCACTGGTCTGGAAAAGACTGTTAGTATATATGCTTCTGTTAAGATCATCCGGAGTTGACGTACTGTGCCGAAATGTTATTTTCTTTTCAAATTCTCCGGTATCACCGCTAAAAATCTCATAGAAATAATAGTCGGTATTATTGATGACAAGAGAAGGTGTCCCTGCAAAATTGCGGTGTGCCCAGGTATCAGCCAAAACGTGCATGGCTAGCCCTACTGACTCAAGAGACTTTCCTTTTGCAAGCTTTACAGTCTCCACCAACAGATCGCCATTTGGGCCGCAGATAAGACGATATTTGTTTCTATATCCTCTAGTACACCATTTTTTTTCAGCATAAAGATCCTGAGGCAAAAAATGGAAGCTAGACCATATCCTGGTTATATCCTGAAGCCCCAGAAGGTCTGCACGAGCATTTATCAGCTCTACCTGTGACTGAGTTGTAGCTGCGGACAAAGGGGCTTTGATGCTTGTTAAAAAAGTTCTTGTACAACAATCAACAAATTGCGCAGAATACGCTATTTCACTGCTTTCTTCATGAGAATATCCTGCAATAATTGCTGCCAGGTAGGTAGCATAATAGTGAAAATCAATGTTCATGGGCTGCCTCCTGTTTACTGATCATATTGGAAAGAATTCGGGATCTGATTGCGGAAAAAAACAGTGCCAGCAATACTCCTGCAGATGACAAATCCAAAAGAAACTCTGCAATCTGATCAATAGAATTGTTAATGTCATCTGTTAAACTAGCCTCATTAAAAGTTAAATCTCTGATTGAAAGAATCCCCAAATAGCAGGAATATATATATAAGAAGCCTGCTAAAAGTGCGATTATCAAATAAAGATATCTTTTTTTCCCTTTTTTAGCCTCTGCATTTGCACATTTGCCAACGTATAGACTAATAGAAAAAACCAATACAAAAAAAGCTAAAATTAAGAGGTACGTTATAAATGCTACTGCTTTAAGACTTACTTCTTCCTCTGAGACTCCTGAATTAGTATAGATATCGCTGATCATTTCTGCGATATAGTTCCTATTCGCGAAAAACGTCATTATGGCTTTTATAACTGACCATAACCCAAGGCCAATAGCGCCGGTCCCGCATAGAGAAAGACTATTTAAGCTACGTCTACGTTCTCTTTGTAAATCCATTTCAACTCTCCTGTATGTACATCTTTTAACGTTATTATATCAAACATTGCATTCAGGTATCCTATATCCCCGGCGCTTTATTTTTTTTTAATTGTTGGCAGAGGACATATGATGCAATCTGAGTCCATAGATATGTTTTCCCAGATAGGTATATGTATTAAAAAAAAATAAATTTTCTCTATCAAACGTCAAAATATTACTTTTTTATCGGATAATTAATGTGTACGTATTATTTACAGCAATGGAGGAAAACATATGTGGTTAATAATTGCTTTATTCTCAAATATTCCCCTTCTACTGATCCTTTGCAATAGCGGCGATTCTTATGCTCGGAGCCATTTACTTAGCGGTCTATTCGCTAAAACAGATGACGCAGTAAAGAACAGCAAAAAGGATTTTGCGGATGTAGCAGTAGCAGCTAATGATGCATATGCATTTAGCAGTGACCTTCAGATTGACCTAACAATGTGTAAGGAGAGTCTCAAGCATGGAAAGACAAAAGAAGATCATTAATCACAAAATTTTTAATGAACACTGGTTTATTGGATCCATATTGCTTATTATCTGGGGGTACCTTTTTACATACTTTATCTCAGTTATAGTGGCGGTAATTTTGGGAAATGTGATTCCGCTTCCGAAAGAAGAGATCATGTATATAGGGATGATACTTGGAGCATTATTGACTTTACTTGTTCATAAAAGGTGGTTTTATCCTGAGTATGAGGGTTCCCTAAAGACAAAAGATCTTAAAAGATGGTTAATTACAGGCTTAATTATCCTTATTATCGCGCTGCTTCCTGATATTATTACTTCGCTTATTCTAAAAACTAATTTGGGAGCACCGACTCTTCACTCTGTACTAATGGCAGGTGTTGCAGGAACTGTTGAAGAGACCGTTTTCAGAGGACTTCCTGTGTCATATCTGATGAGGCAAAATAAAAAGAAGTCACATATAATATGGATAGCAATAGTGACTTCTTTGATATTTGGATCAGTTCATGGTTTCAATTTTTTTGCCGGTGCTACACTTCTGGCGGCGCTTTTACAGGTTATTTCAACCAGTGCAGCAGGATTTTTGCTCTGTGCACTATTTATCAGGAGCGGAAGTTTACTTCCTTCAATGCTCATGCATACAATAAATGATGTTTATGCTTTTATGAATTTGGATCTGGTTTCTGAAGCTGGAGTAATGGAAGGCACTTTAAAAACCTCTGATATAGTTCTCAATATGATTCTATCTGTTTTACAGATCATTATTGCGATATATCTTTTACATCCATCGGCATGGGATGAAATTATGGAAACCTGGAACCGGAAATGGGGTAAAGAGAATTAAATCGTGATAAATATAATGCGCCGAACGAAAGTTCGGCGCATTGCTTTTAATTCCAGATTTCAGTTGGCTTTTTATTATTTTTGCTTCCCCATAGATAAACTATTATACAACTTACTATTAAAAGTGCTATAGCTAATATTGTAGCTTCAACACCAAATCCTACGTCATATGCAAAACTACCCCTAGCTGTAGATGCATCTAGTTTAAAGATTGAAACTGGCGATACGTTACCACTGTTTGGAAGTCCAAATATAATGTTCTGGGTGAAATTCCAGGCTGCGTGTGCTGCCATCGGCATCCATATTGAATCGCAATAATAAACCATAAGTGAATAGATAAGTCCGGCAAAAAAGATACTAAGAAGAGCAAGTGGAGACACTCCCGGATTAGCTGCATGCAGCAGTGAAAACAGCAGAGCATTTCCTACAACCGCTATAGCAGGATTTTTATATCCCCTTCTTAGTCTCTGATACAGAAAGCCCCTGCAAAGTAATTCTTCTGCACTGGACTGTATAAATACAACTATAAAAAGTGGTATTACTTTCGATAGATTTAATGAATCAAAAGTAATATAGATATCTTTATGCAGCAAAGCCACCATAATGCAAAATGCATTTTGAACAAAACCAATTAAAAGACCTAAAAGCAGGTATTTCACTGTATTTCCTTTGCAAAAAGGTGTTAAAGCATTAATTATTGGTCTGTTTTTTTTGGTAAAGTAGCAATAAAGTAAAGCTATAATCCAAATTCCCGTGAAGGTGAAATATTGTTGAAATATTGTTAGAAAATCGACATTGTTATCGTTGATAATCGGTTTCATTAGAATTCCAGAGATTACGAGAACTCCCGTCTGCCCGACAAACATCATCACAATTGTCACTATAAGCGGAATAAGAAAGAAATCATTCCATTTATACTGATCCGTGTGCAGGTTCTTAAAAAAGTTTTTCTGTTCGTTGTTGTTTTCTGCCATATTAAGATCCTCTCTTCAAGTGAATCATTTCTACATATATAATTGTAGCACATAATACCGTTAAAAATAAAAGATTTTTTCGTCTAGATAAACGAAGAAACACGAAGAAAACTTAAGGAGCTTAACATCAACGTTATGCTTTACTGCCAGTTTGAATGCCTTTTCACGAAAGAAAGCATTAAATTCCTTCTGCGCAGGCGTCGAAAACCCGAATATCTTATCTGAAACCTCAATGCTGTCATGATTGATCATCAGATTGTACTTCAGCTTATCTCTAAGACTCTCTGCCACTACCATTTTGCCCACAGCCTGAGGCCCTCACACTACTATAAGATTTGCCATTTTCTTACCTCCCTTAGTTGTAATCTCTCAAAATATCCAGTCCAAGCAATAATGCTTTTTCATGCGATCCTGTACCAAATGACCTGGCATCATACTCATGCACATTAGCCAATGAATCAGCAGTAAATAGGAACTGACCAAACTTTGCTCCGCGTTTCCTGCAGCATGCTGCAAGAGCTGCGCATTCCATCTCAACTACTGAACAGCCTTCCTCAAGGCGGTATTTCACCATTTCTTTTGTTTCCCTGAAAAAACCATCTGTAGACCAGGTTGTACAGGTAACAAACGGAAGCCCATGCTTTTTAAATGAGTTCTCGATAGCAACTATCGGTTCCTGATCAAGCTCAATATATCGGGATGCCGGAAGATAGTGATATGAAGTACCTTCGGCCCTAAGTGCCTTTACGGGGACAATGAAGGCATCCTCCGGAAGATCCGCAAGAACTCCGCACGAACCTACTGCAATTACCTTCTTACAGCCACAGTTAACAAGCGTATCAAGAACCTGCGTAGCTGATGCAGAGCCTATAGGTGACTGAACCAGGCAGATATCCTCTTTTTCTTCATGAAGAACATATATCTTTATATTGTGAGAAACGGTGATTAGCTCTTCAACCATATCCGCATTATTGTCTTTGGCGTATTTATGAACAACATCTCCAAGAAATGCAAATAAACACTTCTCTGGCAATCCTTCCGCCGTCCAGTCATGATCAGGAGATATAACTTCCGATGAACTGTCATCATATTCCAATAATGGTATTTCATTTTTTATTATCATAATTGTCTCCTCCTGGATGTAAAAAAATAGACCTTATCAAAACTATCTTTAGCTTGATAAGGTCTTAATATACTTGTTCAATGAATCTAAAAAGTTTATAGATTCATCATATAGCACAGCCTCATCTTGCATGATAATCTAAGCCCCTGAATATTTTCCACGGACATATAATTGACCATCATTCTATTGATGAGACGTGTGTTTGTCATAAAACTGGTAATCCTCCAAGATTATTAGTTGTTAGTATAGACATCGCTCTGTTAGCTGTCAACAACTTTTTACCTTAAATGCTTTTATCAACGCTATATCCTTATAATCCTTCTCCCGGCCAAGGTCCTGTTTCATTTCCTGCCTGAGATAATCCTTAGAGTTTCCTGGGAGTTCATCAATGTGCTTATTATAACTCACGCCAACCAATAAGTCCCATCTGAGGCCTGATATATTGATCCTACTTCTTCTGATAACGTGTTACCGGCATGATCTTTTATGAGCACCTCGTCATAATACTTATACTCGTCAGTAGCACAGTTATTCTCCTCATCCCAGCCTTCTTCAATCCACTTTTCAATGTAGACCCGGTCATCTGTCAGAAGCTCCACAGTCTCAGAGCCTTCTAAGGGAAAAGAAATTTTCTCAGGATAGTAACACTTAAACACCTCTCCGTTCTGACTGATGACATGTACCTTCTCGCCAACAATCTGCAGATTATAAAGATCCACTTCGTCAGTGCCAAACTCAGCAACAGCCTCAAGCACCTCTTCCGGAAGATACTTGTACAGCGTTACTTTCCCCTGCCCATAATCAGCTTGCAAGAAATAATAAAATCCATCAACGTAAGCAGGCTTTGAATAGATCACGTCCCTCTTTTTCTCAAAAGGAGTATATACATTTCCATTCTCAAAGTCATAGAACTTGATCACAGAGCCCTGATATCCGCCACGCTGGGCATATTCAACCAGATCATAAAGATCCGACGTATCAGACATTGCAAATGCCAACCTGTCCTGGCCGTAGATTTTTTCTATGTAAAGCCCATTGACCTCATTAAATCTCTTTATCATTTCACTCATCCAAAAGCCGCTTAAGCAGCTGCTCCTTATTCTCGATAAACATTTTTGTTATCTGGTAGCTGTCAGTATCCTCATAATCAATCGGATGAATCTGGCCATTGTCAAAGCTCAGAATCTCAGCTCCCGGAATCCCCAGGAGAATCGGCGAATGTGTGACCATGATGAACTGTGCATCCTCTTTTGCGCAGCTAACAATCTCCAGTAACAGAGTCAGCTGCCTCTGAGGAGACAATGCGGCCTCCGGCTCATCCAAAAGATACAGACCATTACCCCGGAAGTTGGACTGAACCATCTGTAGAAAACTCTCACCATGAGAACGTTCATGAAACTGTTCCCTTACGCCTCTCGGGTCTTCTCTGCTATACATTTCTTCAGCGGTAGCCACATTATAAAAGCTCTCTGCTCTTAAGAAATATCCCCATCCAGGCTTCTTGAAACCTCTCGAAAGCCTTATGGCATCACAAAGCTCCGAATGAGAATCATATGTGGAGAAATTATAATTCTTTGTGCCGCCTTCCGGATTAAATCCATAGTTCACAGCTATAGCCTCAAGCATTGTGGACTTGCCGCTACCGTTCTCACCGACAAATATGGTTATGTTCTTGTTAAAGGCGAGGTAATCCAAGTCCTTTATGGCCTCAATCCCGCGCAGATAACTACGACTATCTATTTTATCCCAGTTAATACTCACCCCCTGAATGGGTAAGCTGCTTACTTCATCCAACAATTGTTAAAACCTCGTTCCGCACTTAGGACAAAAATCAAAGTCCTTCCTGCCATCTGTTATTCCCATGATAAAAAACATCTACTTTTTCACTCCATCCTTAATAATGTACCCTCACAACCTTTGCCCCAAATGGTAAAAGAGCTACTCTTGCAATCTTGAAGAACTGCTTGCCGAAAGGTATTCCGATAATGGTGATGCAAAAAATGCAGCCAATCACCGCGTTTGCAATCGCAAGTTCAATCCCGGAAAAGCATATCCAAAGTATGTTAAGAAGCAAAGATACTGCTCCTCCTTCGTCCACAATCTCTTTTCCAAAAGGATTCAGTGATATTGAAGAAAGCTTAAAACACTGGAGCCCTACAGGTATTCCTACAACTGTGCAGCACCAGAGAAATCCTACAATCCACCATCCTAGGGCGCTAAGTAGCCCTCCGCACAATATCCAAATCAAATTACCAAGAAATCTCATAATCAATCTTCTCCTGTAACAACTTCTCCTGTCCAGTCAATAATACCGCCAAACTCAAACACATTTGTGTAACCCATATCAAATAATTTTTGCGAAGCTTCCTTACTACGTCTTCCGCTTCTGCAGTAAACAAGAATAATCTGATCCAGATCCGGTAATTCTTCAGGCTGCGTATCAATTATGCTCTCGTTTGGAATGCATATAGCTCCCGGAATATGCCCTTCATCAAACTCATCCTGGTGCCTAACATCCACGATCACATGGTCATCTTCAATATCCATCATCAGCTTCGCTGTTTCCTGATCAATCTGTGTGTAACTATTCTTGTCATTCTTCGAAGCAAGAAAAACAGATGTTGGTCCATCCGCACCACCGATAATTGTCACATCCGATTCGTTTTTTTCTCCGCAGCCTGCTATCACAAGTGCAAACATTAGCATCGCTACGATAACAATCTCTTTTCGCCTCATTGTCTCTTTTTCTCAGCCATTCTCTCTTTTATTACCACCACAACAGTTCCAACTGCGGCAACAGCAAAAGCTATAAAGCCGTAAACCATCATGAGACCCGCACCAAAAATTGGAGCCTCAGAATTAGCGCTGACAAAGCAGTAGTAATAATATGTGTAAAGAATCATTCCCACTACGGTGGATGCAACAAGCAGTAGATAGCGACGCCCTGATGATGTATACAGGCCTAATCATTATTGTCATTATTATCTTCAAATTTTCCGTTCCATATACTATCTCAATCATGCTCAATTTCTAGTAAATCAAGAAGCTTTACAAATGTATCCTGTCCATCAAGACAAGTATCTATGAGCCATCCTTTTTCATTTCTCCATTCCTTGAGACCTCTGTAGTAATAATTCTTCTTGGAATCCTCAATGATGAATGGCACAATATTGTGTCTGAGGCATTCCTTTAATGCTACAAGCCTTCCTACCCTTCCGTTTCCGTCCTGGAATGGATGAATATATTCAAACTCAGCATGAAGTGCTATTATATCTTCTACTGTTACAATCCTTTTTAAATTATACTCTTTAAGAAGTGCCTCCATATGCTTATGCACTTCAGATGGTTTCGAAGTCTCTCTGCCCCATACGACATTTGCACGTTTTTTATAATCTCCAACCGCAAACCATGACAAAGTTGAATCCTTTGTATCATGCTTTATTATGTAGTGAAGCCTTTTGATTATATCCTCTGAAAGTTCTTCCTCTGCTATATCTATTACATAATCGATTGCGCGGAAGTGATGCACTGTTTCAAGAATATCATCAACAGGAACGCCATCGCCGATATCAACTGTATCAGTTTCGAAGATATGCCTTGTCTGATCTTCTGAAAGCTTACTTCCTTCGATATGATTGGAATTATATGTCATTCTTACCTGTAGCTCATGATAGAGCCCTCCAGGAAGCTTTATATCTTTTTCCTCACGAAGTAACTGCAAGATTTTATTATCTGAAACACTTTTCATTAAAAAGTCAGGATCTTTTCCGAGATATGCTGCTATCTTTTTTATGCTTCTTGGCGACAACTTCTCACCCTTTGCAATTTTAGCCACAGTCCTTGTAGACAGACCAAGCTCAGTTGAAAGCTCAGTCTTACCAATTCCTCTTTCCTTTAGTGCATTTTCCAAACCTTCATATGAGATCATATTGTACTTCCCTCCATAATCTTTACTTATTTTACCTTTTGATCCCTGAAAAGTAAAGATTATGAAAGACTTTTGTATAAAAAGTAAAGCTAAGAAAATAGCCAGTCCTGCAGTTTTACAGAATTGGCTATAAGTACATTCTATTCAGATATTATTGACTATGCAAATCAAGCCACTTGTGCTTCCTTAGCGTCATCTTCATCGCTGTTGATTTTGGAGTCAAGCTCTCTTACAACATTTATGGACATCAGAACAACAGCTACTGTAGTTACTATGTCCGCTACAGGGGCTGATAAAAGAGCTCCTTCAACGCCAAAGAACATAGGAAGAACAATGGCAAGTGGAACACTTAATACAAAGTCCCTGAGTAATGATAGTCCCATAGACATTACTGGCTTTCCAAGAGACTGAAGGAAAACACTGGTAGACTTCTGAATACATGTCAGAATAATCATTGAAAGGAAAATCCTGAATGAAAGAACCGCAAATTCATTATAAAGACCATCCTCACTTCCAAATATTGATGTGATCTGAAGAGGGAACAGTTCAAATAATACCATTGAAACAAGGCCAACAATTGCTTCTGCCTTGATAATTGTTGTAAACAGTTCTTTTACCCTTCTGTATTCTCCTGCGCCATAGTTATATCCCACGATAGGCTGTGATCCTGCCGCAATTCCAATACATACTGATATTACAATCTGGAATACCTTCATAACAATTCCCACTACAGTGAGAGGGATATCCGCGCCGTACTTGCTCATTGCGCCATATTTTACAAGGACATTGTTCATTACACCCATGATAACTACGATAGAGAGCTGAGTTAAAAAGCTGCTTATTCCAAGCGGAACAAAACTGCCTATCACGTGCATATCAGGAACCATATTCTTCCATGTGAGTTTAAATGTCTTGGCTCTGAAAAGAATATAAGCAATTCCGCAGATTGCTGTAACAATCTGACCAGCTATGGTCGCGATAGCTGCTCCCTTCATGCCCATATGAAGTCCAAAGATAGCTATTGGGTCGAGGATTACATTAATAATACAGCCTACAAGTGTAGTAATCATGGCAAACTTTGGACTTCCATCAGCTCTTATGATGGAGTTCAGGCCGTTCCCCACGACAAAGAAGGGGATTCCAAGAATGATGTAGTCAAAGTACTCATTTGCATACGGAAGATTGTTCTCAGTAGCTCCAAATGCCATAAGGATCTGTGACTTAAACACAGCAAAAAGAACTGCCATGATAAATCCTAATGCCACAAGAAGCAGTACAACATTGCCCATGCTCTTATTTCCAGATTTCACATCTTTTTTCCCCTGACAAAGACTAAGATATGCAGCAGCACCATCCCCAAGCATCAACGCAATCGCAAGTGATATAATCGTGATTGGGAAAACAACATTTGTTGCACCATTTCCAAGATATCCCACACCTCTTCCGATGAAAATCTGGTCCACTATGTTATAAAGTGACGATACCAGCAGCGACATGATGCATGGAATTGAAAACTTTAGAAGAAGCTTCCCAATCCTCTCTTCTGCCAAGTATTTGTTTGTGTTTTGATTCATTTTTGCCTCCTTAAATCCGTAAAAAAAGAACACGGTAAGCGAGTCTTCACTTACACGTGTTCGGTTACAACCCAGTATTCATAAATCGCCTGCCCACCGGGCGGCATTCAATTACTCGATTATGATACAGATTTTTTTGAGCTCTCGTAATAGTCAGATTTGACAAAAAAATAGCTTTTTTGAAAATTTCATGCGCCGATAAGTAATAATATAGGAAAACTTCCAAGACAGATTTAATTCAAATATAATCGATTATACCCTTATTCTATGTATCACAACAGTCCCCAGTTATACTCAAAAAATATCACTGGAGAAGCGTATCTTCTCCAGTGACATATACATCAGATAATCACAATCCAAGCTTATTCTTTAATTCATTTGTTATATCATAAGCACTGTATTTCATAGGAATCTCGTATGTCTCATCCTTACTGTGCTGGCAGTCCCATACCTGTGCATAGAAAGGATTCTTTCTTGCAATTGCAGGATAGTTCCAGGACTTCTTAAGGCACTCAGGACACCAGTGACCCCCATGAAGGACTGCGTTTACTGACATCTTGAATTCATGGCCAAATGCACATTTCCAAGTAACGGGAGTATAGATGTCTTTTGGTTCTTCACCTTCGTAGCTTCCGCCTCTATACTCTGCAGCATTTTCAAGGTCAGCCTTATCAAGGTTTGCTATACCCTTCTTCTCGTCATATCCGTGATCAAGGAAGGTCTCCGTCTCATCTGGATGATGGAGCTCGTGATGTCTTTCCTTCTGCTTTTCTTCTTTAGAGCCGAAGAATGCATTGATCCAGTCTTCTTCGTTATTCTCATCCATCCAGATAGGCCCCATTGGTTTCCGCGCGATTTCCTCATTGTGAGCCTTAAGTGCTTCTGCTGTGGGCATCATGGCTGCGATCATGGGATTCTTCATCATCCTCTCTATCTCACCTCTCACACCTGCCCAGTACTGTGAACCCGGGATGCATCTGAAGTGAAGGTAGTTATCAAGAACATCAGAATCAGTATAGTAATGTCCATGGAAATTGAACCTTGCAAGGAGATTAGGATCAAATACATCCTTAAAATCTATTCCCATCGGTTTAAGGCTCATTTCACCCATTTCCCATGCCGCAAGTCTGTACTCTTTGCCACTGCTCAGGTTATAAGCTCTTCTCCAAAACTCTTCAGGGACCCATTCCTCACAGAGGTTAGCCATGCATATACCTGATTCGATAGATGTACTCCACTCAAGCACGTTGTTTGCAGGCTGATGGAAGATGATAGGCTCTTCGCCCGCGCCTTCTGCGCTGGGATGCTGTCCTGTCTGTCTGATCGATACCCAGTATTTAAGACCGCTGTCAAAAACCGCAGCTTCCGAGAACACCTTGGATACTGCATAGTAATCATGAATTGAAGGATTCATCGGGTCTCCCACTCTTCCAAAGTGTACAGGCTCAAGACGGCTTCCTGTCATGGCAACTGTGCCGACATATGCAAAGTGAACCTTGTCAGGATCAGGCTGCTCCTTGATTGCCTTTATGATATTCAGTGTCGATCCAATATTCGTATAAAGAGTCTTTTCAGGATACTTATCAGCTGCTGGTGATACCATGGCACCGATGTGAAGTACATAGTCTGCTCCATCAACGCACTTCTTTATGGTTTCATAATCAGCCATGTCGCCCCATACTACTTCAAGTGCAGGGTTTCTATACTTCTTAAGAAGCTCTCTGTTTTTGTCAGAAGGTCTTGCAAGAATCCTTACCTTGAAGCGGTTATTTCTTGAAAGAAGCTGCTTCATGGTCTCCTGACCCATGATTCCTGTAGCTCCAGTGATAAACACAAGCTTTTTAGGCTGTGTGGCATGGCGGTGCTCCTCAGGATCATCAAACCTGAGGGCTACGTCATAGCCTTCTCTGATTGCATTGAGCGCTCTTCTTGCCCCGGCAGCATCACCTACTTCATAGTAGCCTATGCCATTATCAAGGCAGCATTTCTCAAGTGCACTTCCGTCTCTTTTTTTAGCGCCAACAGCCATGACTGCATAGTCGCATTTATAGGACTTTTCTTCTCCATTAAGTTCACCTATAACAGCATTTCCATCTATTGCTTTGACCTTGATGCCGGTTACTATGTTGATGCCGTCCTTTGCAATCTGTTCTTCAACGCAGTATCTTCTTGCCATTCCCATATCTACACAGTACTGGTCAAGCATCTCCAGAACAGTTATCTTACAGCCTTTTTCCGCAAGATACTCTGCTGTCTCTATTCCTACAAGTCCTCCACCGATAATGACAACATCTCCTGTAGGAGTCTTGTATCCATCAAGAACCTCATGTGAATTCACAACATAAGGAAGGTCGTATCCCTTAATCGGGATAATGATGGGTTCAGCACCAATTGCGTTGATTACTGTGTGCGGTTTGATCTCACCGATCAGTTCCGGCGTAACTTCCGTATTCAGGCGGATGTCAACCCCAAGGCGCTTTGCTTTCTGTCCCATGGCGATTGCAGCAGCCTTCATCTCAGCTTTTCTGGGTGCCTGTCCTGCTGTGATGAACTGTCCTCCCAGTGTATCTGATTTCTCGCATAATATAGGATTGTGACCTCTCTTTTTCAGGATGATAGCCGCTTCAAGACCTGCAACACCAGCTCCTGCTATAAGAACTGTCTCAGACTTATCTGCCTTTGTGACCTGGCATTCAAGCTCTCTTCCTACGGCAGGGTTTCTCATACATGTTATATGCTCGCAGTTAGTGTCCGCGAAGCAGTCAAGACATCCCTGGTCGCATCCCACACAGTAATCGATGTCCTGAACATCTCCTGCCTTTGCTTTGTTGCAGAAATCGGGGTCAGCAAGCTGTGCTCTTCCCATAACAACCATATCGACCTTGTCTTCTTCAAGGATTCTCTCAGCAAGAACAGGAGTATTGATTCTTCCTACGCCGATAGTTAGCATACCTGTTTCTTTTCTGATTCTTGCGGCGTTGTCGATGTTGAATCCCTGAGGAAGATCGATAGGCGGAACCTCAAACTTCTGTGCAGGAGTAATGACATTTCCTCTTGATACATCAAGTACATCTACACCTTCTTTACCCGCGAGCTCGCAGAACTCTATTACCTCTTCAATCGTCAGGCCTCCTTCAAGGTAGTCGTCATGAGCATCTATTCTCATGAAAAGAGGCATATCTTCCGGCATATTTGCTCTGATAGCCTTAATGCACTCAAGAGGGAACTTTGCACGGTTTTCAAAGGATCCACCATACTCATCTGTTCTGTGGTTAATTCCACCTGAAAGAAATGAGTGAGGTAGATAGTTATGTGCACAGTGGAACTCAATGCAGTCAAATCCTGCTTCTACGGCCCTTTTAGCAGCTTTTCCGTAGCATTCAACAATATCTTTTATCTGACTGACTGTTATCCCGGGAAGAGTTATCGTCTCACTGACCGGCATATCAGATGCCATAAGTATCTGAGCTGTCTGATCCATTCCAACTGCGAGACTTCCCTGCCAAAGCTGAACACCGGCCTTTCCTCCTGCTTCATGAATTGCATCCGTAAGTTTCTTAAATCCGGGCACATACTTATCTTCACTGATTGAAAGAAAGTGCCTCGGTGCGCTGGGAGTGTGGACGCTGGCTACCTCAACAATGTTAAGCCCGCTCCCGCCCTTGGCCCTTGCTACATGGTACGCAATGAGTTTGTCTGTAACAAAGCTGTCATTCCCCGAAAACTTTGTTCCCATTGCCGGCATGATTATCCTGTTGTTCAGTTCCATGCCTTTGATCCTGATTGGTGTAAAAAGCTTTTCAAACATTTTCCTACCTCCGTTTATCTTGATTTTGCTTTAAACAAAAAAATCACATAATCCTGAATTATTCCTGCTTTTATGGAATAATTATAGAATTACGTGACTCTGATTTATTGTATATATGTGAATTTTGTTGTATATATGTGAATCATTCTAATTCATTATATACAAGTCCTATCTGCTCCCTGACAGTATCTAGGATATGCATGACAGTCATACTCTTTAGCAAAAGCTTCGCATTTGTCAGGATTTCTGGTATAGCAGGATACAATCTTATGTTTTCCGCTTGATAGAATCTCTTTTGCCACCTGATTCGCTAACGTGCCCGT
This sequence comes from Butyrivibrio sp. ob235, assembly GCF_900109475.1. Classification (NCBI taxonomy): domain Bacteria; kingdom Bacillati; phylum Bacillota; class Clostridia; order Lachnospirales; family Lachnospiraceae; genus Butyrivibrio; species Butyrivibrio sp. ob235. Next base: position 71,894 of record NZ_FOBE01000017.1, on the reverse strand, counting down.
GCCAATGAAACACCATCCGAACTTTTTCATATTTTCCTCCCATCTACACATTCCTCAAAAAAATGCTCTCCGGGTCCGGCTGTTAATTCTGTTCCCCCGGGGAGAATGATCTTAGCCTCGCAATTGGCGGGGATAACAACATTGTATACTACCTTACCATCCTTCTTTTCCCATTCACTCTCCACCTTACCAAAGACGCTGTTATATGAAGCCTTGGCAAATGTGAAACTTCCTCCGGGTCTTGGTGAGATTACAAAGCGGTTTTCACCATCAACATTTATTCCACACATGGACTTAAAGAGCCACTCGCAGACAGCACCTTTGGAGTAATGGTTCAAAGATCCGAGACCTGCTCCCTGAGTGTTGAATGGTCCTGACCAGTTCTCCCAGATGGTCGTAGCGCCATTTTTTGGCATGGAGAGCCATCCGGGAATCTCCTTGTTCTCTAGGAGCTTATAGGCTGAATCAATATCATACTCAGCAAGTACAAACAGGATCAGTGGTGATGACAAAAAGCCTGTTCCCAGTCTCCATCCATAATTCTCCAGAGCTTTGATCAGTCTCTTCCTTGCATATTCCTTTTGTTTATCATTAAGAAGACCAAGCGCCAGCGGTCTTACAAGCTGGGCCTGTCTGTCAGAATCCAGAGTGTACTTACCGCCGGAAACCAGCTCCTGATAAGCGTTCCTGCATCCTTCTGAATATGAGCGAAATTCCTCAGCGTCGCTGCCTTGCCCCAGTTCATCAGCAATTTCAGCCATAAGCCCAAGCACATAAGCAGTGTAAGCAGTTGACACTTCAGGATGTGGAGCTACAAAATCCTGCCACTTAAAGGCGCAGACATCCTCAGGCTCAGCCCATTCACCATAACTCTGGCCTGCATTTACCAGGTACTTCGCATTCTCTTCTGAAAGTTTTATCTTTTCTCCAAAAATCTTTGAGCTCTTTCCACATCTCTTTTCCATGAATCTGGCATACCTTGCCATGCGGTCATAGAACTCCCTGATCATGGACTCATCCCCAAACATCTTCCAGAATCTGTAGGGGATCAGAATTCCCACATCAGACCAACCAACGGATCCATTCATGGCGTTCATGTATTTGTCAACACCTCCTGCAGGTGCTATCTGGGGAAGCTTACCATTACCGGACTGCAGATCATATACATCATGCAAGTACTTATTTGAAAATGCAGCAAAGTCAAACATGTATGCTGCAGTCTCAAAGAAGATCTGTGCATCTCCTGTCCATCCATGTCTCTCACGGGTTGGACAGTCTGTAGGGATATCCAAATGATTACCTTTTGCTGACCACACCGTGGCTTCAAAAAGGTTATTCAAAAGTTCATCGGAACTCTCAAAAAATCCCGTCTGCTCCATATCCGAGTACACTGCGATAGCCGTAAAATCCTCAGCCTTAAACTCCGCTTCAGTCTCCACAAGGGCATACCTGAATCCAAAAACTGAAAAGGTTGTCTTATATTCATTAACTCCGTCTTTGCAGAAGTACTCCACCTGCTGCAAAGGCGTAGTATATCCGTTCTTTTTCTTAAGCTGGATGTTTTCCTGGGTGAACTCTCCATCCGAATCAAGCATTTCCCCGAACTTGAGAAGTACTCTCTGTCCTGCTTTCGCATTCAGGTTAAAAGAGATTATTCCGGCAATATTCTGTCCGAAATCAAGAACCTTCTTCCCAGCGGGCGTCGTAATAAGCGCAGGCTTAAAACGCTCATGCTCTGTAACCGGGACATTGTTTGAGGCAGTTGGAAGGACGCTGTACTTTGTGGCTTTGGCCTTTCCTCTAAACAGCGGAACCCTGAAAGCCTCCACCACTTCTCCATCCTTGTTGTCTGCAAAACGAATCGTACCGTCGTTGCACCAGTCCCAGCTATCATCTGTTACGATCACGTTCTTTACACCATTTGTATAGGTCAACTCAAGCTGTGCCAGAATCTTGGTCCTTATGCCGTACTGGTTCTTAAGTCCCCAGGCCCCACAGCTTCCGCGATACCAGCCATCTGCCAGCTGCAAAGTAATCTCGTTTTTGCCGGTCTTTAAAAGCCCCGTCACGTCTACGGTCTGATACTGAACACGCCTTCTGTAATCAGTATGTCCCGGAGCCATGTAGAAATTCCCGGCCTTTTCACCGCCGATCCTTGCTTCATAGGTTCCGCAGGCAGTAATATAGAGCCTTGCTTTTTCAACGGGTCTTTCAACCTTAAACTCTTTTCTGAACAGATCCACCGGATATCGCTCATTCCTGTTGACCTTATAATCCCCGGTAATCCATTTAGCTTCCCAGGATGATATTCCCATCTCAAAAAAGCTCTCGCTCCACTCTCCCGCAACGCCGTTTTCATCAAAGAGCCTGATCTTCCAATTAACCCTCTCCCTGTCTGCAAGCTCTTTTGGATAAACCGCGTGCATAGAAGATGTTTCAACCTTCCCGCTGTCCCAGTTATCAGTGACGATCTGATAGGCGCTCTGCTTAACGCCGCCCTCACAGTTCCACATAAGTCTTGGGTGCTGTACATCAATCCCCAGAGGATTAACAAGATATTCTGTTCGTAGTCTGATTGCCTTCATTTTCTTATATCTCCATCAAAAGCCGCGCCCTGGTTATTTGCTTTTTCCTGCACATTAAGAGCTGCTATTACAGCTTCATACATAGGCTTTGCTTCAGGAGCCTGAACCAGCATCTCCGTAAGAGTCATGCCCATTGCATATCCGATCATGGGATTATCCAGCATTCCCGGTGCGAACTGTTCAAACATGTCCTTTGCAAGCTGATTCTGTAATATCTCGCCAAGAGTGCTCTCCATGCTGTATCTCTCCACAGTCAGATCCGTATCAGTAGCATAGTCGAACTCATAGGTTCCGGAACCAAGCACCTTAGTCTCAGTCTGCTCAGGAAGGGTCAACTCAGCCGTAGTATTAACCGGAACAACAACCTTAACCTTTATCCTTCTATCTTTGCAGCTCACATGACTCTCTATGGTTCCGTACATGGTTTCAAAAGACCTGTCGAAAGAATAAATGCCCTTCACCAGCATCGGCTTTACCCTGAATCTCTTGTATCCGGGCTCAAGCTGCTCGATTCCGCTTATCTTCCTAAACATCCAGTCTGCGATCGAACCATAGGCATAGTGATTAAGAGAGTTCATTCCGGACACATCAAAGTCACCCTCCGGTGTGATGGAATTCCATCTCTCCCAAATCGTTGTTGCCCCCTTATTTACGGCATAGAGCCATGAAGGATAGTCCTCACGCATGAAAAGAACTGTTGCCAGATCATGAGCGCCGTTCTCGGAAAGTACATGGCAAAGGTATGGAGTTCCTACAAAACCTGTCACCAGGTGATTCTTGTGTGCAGCTATATTTTCAACCAAAGCATCAAGGATTCGCTTTCTGTCCTTTTCTCTTGCCAGGCCGAAGAAAAGAGATATCACTGCCCCGGTCTGTGTCTCACTTACGATACGTCCTGTCGAGGTATAATACTCACTCCTGAAGGCTTCAAGGGTCTTTTCATAAAGCTTAGAGTAGCTCTTTTCGGCATCGGAATGTCCGAGAACTTTGGCTGTCTTTCTCACAATATCGGTCACATACAGATAGTAAGCATTTGCTATAAGATACTTGTCTGTCGCACCGGTCCTGTCAGCCATCTCCTCCTTATCCAGCGCAAGCCAGTCACCGTACTGAAAGCCGGTCTGCCAAAGGCCGTTATCGCCGCAGTGATTCCTTATATGATCAACCCATTCATGCATGCACTGCCAGGAATCTGAAAGAATCCTTGTATCGCCATAGGTCTGATAAACAGCCCATGGAATGATAACAGCTGCATCCGACCAGGCTGACGAACTGTAGGAGCCCAGTATATCCGGAACCACATGAGGCACACCCTTTTCAAGAGATGACTCGGCACCAATATCCTTCATCCATTTGCTGTAGAACCTGGCTGTGTTTCTGATCTCTGAAGCAGTCCAGCAAAAAACCTGGGCATCTCCCATCCAGCCGAGCCTTTCGTCCCTCTGAGGGCAATCTGTCGGAACATCAAGGAAGTTATCCCTAAAGCTCCAGGTCACATTGCTATAGAGCTGATTGACCTTCTTATTTGAGCACTCAAAATCTCCGATCTCTTCCATATCAGAGTGGATCACCAGAGCTGTGAACATGTCCTCTGTGAGATCCTCAATGCCTTCGATCTTCGCATACCTGAAGCCATGGAAAGTGAATTTAGGTGAAAGAACCTGCCTCTCTCCATTAAGCACAAACGCATCTATGGACACGGCTTTTCGCAAAGTTTCAGGATAAAAGACTCCGTTCTTATCCAGGGTCTCAGCATGCTTAACTGTTACCTTCTGCCCTTTTTTCCCCTTTATATTAAGCTCAACAACACCTGTAAGGTTTTGCCCGAAATCCACAAGCTTATTGCCTTCGGGATCTGTAAATATCTTTACGGGTTTAAGCCTCTTTGTTACCCTGACAGGCTCATTTTCCTGGGCAACAAGGGTCTTTGGATCGAACTCGGTTACTGATACCTTACCCTCTGCAAAATCAGCTTTTGTGGTATCTACCGACTCTCCCATATAGATCTCACTTGATAGAATCTGCCCTTCTCTTACGCCCCAGTTCTCATCAGTAAAGATTTTGTCACAGCTTCCATCCTCATAGAAAACGTGAATCTCAGCAAAAGCAGCAACCCTGTCACCATAATTATTTGGCTTTAGAGTGAATCCAAGGATGCCCTTATACCATCCGTTTCCAACTGTGATCTCAACGAAGTTTCTTTTATCAATAAGCTCAGTAATATCATAGATCTGATACTGAAGCCTGTTCTTGTAGCTGGTCCACCCGGGAGCCATTCTCAGGTCTCCTGCAGTCTTTCCGTTTACGCTCATCTCATAAACGCCGTAGCTTGTGACGTAGGCAACAGCTCTTTTAACCTTTTTCCTGGTAGCAAAAGAACTGTAGAACACAGGACAGCTCTTGTTATCCTCTGCAAAATCGTGGGTGATCATGCGCGCCTGAAAGCTTGCAGGATCAAATATACCTGTAACGAAACTGCCTTCTATCTCACTTTTTTCATCATGATTGTCGCAGGCTTCCACATGAACACCGTATGCCGTCTCATCTAAAAGCGCATCTCCCGCATACTCCACATGTATTGACGCATCTGACTCTATCACCTTGCTGTCCCAGACAGTGTTTCCGCTATCAGATTCAGTGACAACAATGCGATAGTTCTTCTGCATGGTATCGGTCCTGCCGGACTTAAGTTTCCAGGAAAACCTTGGATTTTTTACTGAAAGTCCGAAAGGAGCTTTGTCATATTCTATTCTAAGGTCATATAAATTCATTTGATTATTCCTCTCACTTGGGAAGTCAGGCCAGTTTCGCAGCCATCTTTATAACTCTGGAGGCGTTTATCTCAAGCTGCTTTCTGTCAAGAGTTCCGGCTTTAAGCGCATTTAAAACATTCTCATAGTCCTTCTTGCCACCGGGCATAAACAGGTCACCACCGGCCTTTGCCACTTCATTTGACAATGAGTTTCTGTAGATGGAGTTCTTGCTGTCCATCATGCTCATCACCCAGTCGGTCATAACGATGCCTTCAAAGCCAAACTCACAGCGGAGCACATCCTCGATAAGGCCTCTGTGCTCAGCAGTATGGGTTCCGTTCAAAAGGTTATAGCTGGTCATCAGCGCGTGAGGCTGTGAAAGCCTTACACAGATTCCAAAACCGCGAAGATATATCTCTCGCATAGCTCTCTCACTCACATGGGAGTTGTTGCAGTAACGGTTAGTCTCAGCGTTGTTGGCTGCGTAATGCTTGATGGTTGTGCCACAGCCCTTGTGCCTTTGAACTCCTCTGGTGATGGCCGCTGCCATAAGTCCCGATACAAGCGGATCCTCTGAATAGTACTCAAAGTTCCTTCCGCAAAGGATGCTCCTGTGGATGTTGAGCGCAGGAGCAAGCCACAGATTGATTCCCATACGCTCCATCTCATCTCCGACAATATCGCCAAGGCTCTCAGCAAACTCCACATTGAAGCTCTGTGCGATGGCGGTGCCGATGGGTATCCTGGTTGCAGCGTGTTCCTTTATAATTACTCCCTTTGGGGTTTTGTTTCCGCCGGTTAAAAGATTTGCTATGAATCTGGCCACCGGGCCCATGGCTTCCTGCATGCTCTCGGGGATCATCCCTGCTCCGCCTACACCGTGAGCACCCTTTTCATCCTCGTAGTACTCAAGGGAAAGCCTGAGTCCCGCAGGTCCGTCGGCCATGATAAGTGGCTTTATGCCTTTGTTTTCAAGCCAAGAAGTAGTCTCACCTGCTGCTCCTGCCACATGAGTTGCAGCATTCCCGATTATTGAAAGGCCCTTGGCATTTGGGTCAAATCCACCGATTTCCAAATAACACAGTTCCTCATCCGAAAGTTCTTTTACCTTATCATCAATCTCATATTCCCTGTCAAAAGAAACTTCGCCGCAGGAGAAGTCTTTTGCATCAATAAGGATTCTCTTAGCCTTAGCAGGAACATTCCCCCTGTCAAAGGAAGGCGCTGTAATATCTTTAAATCCAGGATCGCCAAGGCAATTCTTTGTCTTAAGAACAGTAACTTTCTCATCAAGGCCGGCCACACATATGACCTCCGTATTTGCGCTGCTGTTTCCGACTCTTACGATATATTCACCCTTTTCAAGAATGTATGAGGCGCTCTTCTCGTCATAAGAAGAAAGGTCTTTAAGGTCAAAAGAAATCACAATCTCTTCCTCTTTACCCGGTGCAAGGAGACCTGTTTTTGCAAAGCCTGCCAGTTCCTGATATGCCTTGGGAAGTTCCCCTTCTGGGAGTGTCACATAGGCCTGAACAACCTCTTTTCCTGCGGCAGATCCTGTATTCTTTACAACAGCTTTGAGGGTGACTACGCTTCCTTTCGCCTCTGCGTCCTTAAAGCTGATATCAAAGTCTGTATAAGAAAGTCCAAAGCCAAACGGGAAAAGAGCCTTATGCCCAAAGGTATCAAAATACCTGTATCCCACGTAAATGCCTTCTTTGTATTCATTGTCATTGAAATCGCCAAATGTGCCCTCAGCTGAGTACTCCTCAAAAGCTGCCCAGGTTGTGGAGAGCTTCCCTGAAGGATTCTGTTTGCCTGTAAGAATGTCGGAGAGCACTTTTCCCATGTCAGAGCAAAGCTGTGACAAAATGAGAATGTTTCCAACTTCCATAACCGGTGTTAGATCCACCGGTCCTCCAACATTAAGAACCAGCATGAATCTGTCATATTTCTTATTTAAAGCAATGATGTCCCTCACTTCTGATCTTGTGAGTTTTACATCGCCTTCTACGACCTTCCTGTCGCTCCCCTCTCCGGAATTTCTTGAAAGAACATAGATGCACACATCACCGCCTTCAGCATCAAGAGCCAGTCCGTGGCAGGGCTCCAAAAGCTCTTTTCCCATTAGATACATGATGGGGTTTTCATGCTTCTTTTTGGCTTCCTTCTTAAGAGTCTTATAGTATTCTTTCTTGGCGGTTTTCCTCACCTCGTCATACTCATCAAGCCACTTCTTTGTGGTGATCTCAAAGCCCTCTTTTTCCAAACCTTTTTCAATCGTATATGAAAATCTGGTGTTGACTTCTCCTGACCCGGTGCCACCCATGATCGTATAGCGCATACCTGAGCCGTAGGCTGCTATTTTGCAAGGCTTCTCTAAGGGAAATTTCCCGTTCTTTTTAAGAAGCACAGTGCACTCGGCTGCGTTATCCAGTACCAGATTTAAATGATCAGTTTCATACTGCTGCATATTTACACCTCTTCCATAAATGGTTTTTGAGGCGGAATTTCACCGCCTCAAATTTCCGTATCACTTATTAGCTTTTCTTTTTGCAATCTCTTCTCTCATTGAGGGAAGCTTAGCCTCAAGATCAAAGTAAAGAGTAAGAATGAACATTACCACAAACAGTAAAAGTGGAATGTAGATACCAAAGGTAAATACTGCCTGTCTTACTGCAGGTGTAGCAACCTCTGCAAGGCCGTCGTAGCTTGCAACTGCTAGGCACCAGCCTACAAGTGACGCCCCGAGACCGGAACCGACTTTTCCACCAAATCCACTTGCTGCATTACTTGTACCAACCATCTTCTTACCGAATTTATACTCATTGTAATCGATTGTCATGGCAGTCATAACACCCATAAGGCACATCATAGGGATGTTAGCAAATGTTGCAAAGCATCCAAGGATTGTGTTGTACCAGAAGGCTGATGGATTTATGATACGAAGTGCTGTAGTAACCATGCCGATAAAGAATGAAACCTTAAGCGTTCTGGTTACGCCAAGCTTCTTGATCATAGGACCAACAGCGATAAATCCGATCAGTGTAGGCAAAAGACCAACTGCACCGAGAATACCGGTCAGGTTGTCGTCGCCGTAGATAAGCTTGCAATAATAAACCCCTGAAGATCCGCTTATACCATAAGAGATATTTGACATAACACCCATGATAAGGATCATTACCCAGTACTTATTGTGGAAAAGGTTTCCTAAAGCTTCCTTAAACGGAACCGGCTCTTCATCATCCTGCTGATCTGCAGGAAGTGCTTCTTTTCCGGTCTCAACAGCGCACTCTCTTGCCTTCTTGTAACAGATAAGAAGTGCAAGAACTACCATCAGTCCAAAGCCAACCCCAAACTTGATCCAGGCTGCCTGATCACCGCCAAGCATGTTAGTGATAGGAATGATTCCGATAGCAATTACCATTCCTGAAACATAGCCGGCTGCTGCACGCCAGATTCCCATGTTGCCTCGCTCTTCCTGGCTGTTTGTCCTCACAACCAGAAGCGAACCGTATGGAATAGCGATTGCTGTATAGATAACTGCAGTTAAAAGGATGTTCGTAACGAACATATAAGCTATCTTAACATAATCCGAAACACCCTGTGGCACCGTAAAGAGCATGATTAGTATTACCAAAGCCGGAATAGCCATCTTTAAAAGCCATGGTCTGTATTTCTCTTTTCCGGGCTTAGTATGGTCAACAATGTTTCCCATGATCACATCTGTGAACGCGTCAATGATCTTACAGATAAAGAACACTGTTGCAACAGCTCCCGCAGCCACCGCAGCCTTATCTGTGTAGAAGTATGTCAGCTGTCCGACAAGACCTGACATTGAATTAAGGGCGAACTGTCCCAAAGAGTCCGCAAAATAATCTCCCTTTCTCATTACTTTCTGGACACCGGATTTATCGAGTCCAAGTGGTTTCTTTGCCATTTCTTTGTATCCTCCTCTAAATATCACACACAGTGCATCTCTTTCTTTATTGACATTGTAGTGTATCTGAAGATAATATTATTGCATGCACGTGAATTTATTTGTAATTAGGTGAATTATAATGGCTGGAAAAAGAAAAATCGAAGACTTCCTAAATCTTCTATACAACGCGGCATATATTCCTGTCCACTACTTCAGGAAAGACGAGCTTATTATGGCATTCCCTGCAAATGAGCTGCCGGTGGACTTTATCTCTGCATATAAGGGGCTTCTTACAGAAAGTAACGAGAATGTCAGTTTCAGATCCACAGAAGACTTTCTCTTTTTAGGAATAATACAGAACTTTAACACCGGTGAAACCATAATCGTAGGACCTGTAAGCAATGTCACAATAACCTCTGACATCATCGATCACATGATAAAAGAGTACTCTCTGCCTGTGGAATACAAGCTGGGAATAGAGGAGTTCTATCGCAAGACTCCTCTGTTTTCAAACTCTCAGTTTTTCAATATCCTTGCCCTGATCAACAGGGAACTGAATGGCGAGACCATAGACATTATCTCCAAGTTCAACGTATTTGATCAGGGAAAAGAGAAAGCTATCGGGCGAAAGCATACAAGAGAACTTGTGGATATCAAGGAAAATGAGCGTTTCCACAATACGTATCTCTTTGAGAAGGAATACTACGGATACATTCAGCGAGGTGACGTGGAAGGCCTCAAAGCATTCTTCAAAAATGCGCCAAGGATGACTGAGGGAAAAGTGGCGGGTGACTCACTGCGCCAGGCCAAGAACATCTTTATCAGCTCCATCGCCATCATCACCAGAAAAGCTGTTGAAGGCGGACTGGATGTGGAAACAGCGTATCTTCTCTCCGACTCCTATATCCAGGAGGTGGAAAAGATGACGGACTCTGCGGCCATCACATTCCTTAATGCCACGGCAGCTATGGACTTTACCAAGAGAGTTTCGGAAGCAAAGATTCCTTCCGGAATGTCCATTGATATCTACAGGGCCATCGAATATATCTCCAATCACGTCAATCAGGACATCTCTGTAGAAGAGATTGCTGATCACCTTGGCATGGAGCGAAGCACCCTCTCCAAGAAATTCAAGAGAGAATTGGGCTTTAACATCAGCTCTTTTATCATGAGAAAAAAACTGGAGGAAGCCAGAAGCCTCCTCCACTACTCTGATCGCTCCATAAGTGAGATCAGTGAATATCTGTGTTTTTCTTCCCAGAGTTATTTCCAGAATGTTTTTAAAAAGAAATATGGGATGACACCCAAGGAGTATAGAAAGAGCATATCCTAAGCAGTCACCTTACTGACCTGACTCTTAGCAACATGATTCTGCAGCTTTTCTTAAAAGGATCTCCTCCTGCTCCTTATGTATATCTCTTTCAACGTTCAGGCCGACAAGGAGCAGTACACAGATTATTCCTGTTATGGCCTCAAGACCCACAAAGAAAAATGTAATCACATTCTGGGTCGCAGCATTCTGAATAACAGAAGTAGTCATTCCCGTAACAGCATCAAAGGAAGGCGCCACATATCCTGTAGTGCTCAGGCCCAAGTTAAAGACTCCTGTAGCAATCCCGGCTGAAATCGTAGTGATGATAGAATATACCGACATAGCCATTCCATCACATCTAAAGCCATTCTTCCACTCAAGGTGATCAAGCACATCAGCAAAAAGAGCCATAAAAACATAAGCTGAAGGCAGTGCGCCAATATTCTTTATGAACTGTCCTCCAAGAACGATCGGAAGGCTCTTTGGCGCTATAAAACAGATAATACTTCCTATTGAGAGAAGGATGAATCCTAAAACCGTCGTATTTTTTTTTCCAAACTTATTTGCAATCGGCCAGACGGCAAACAGCCCTATTCCCATCGGAAGCCCGCCTACGACCGAAACCAACGTCTGTGTATAGCCATCATTGTAGGTTCCCAGAACATTGTTGCAATAATAGACAAGCGAAGTGTTCTTAAGCTGCGCTGCTATAAGATTAATCGTAAAATATGCAAAGATCAGAATACTGTACTTGTCCGAAAAGATGGCTTTCAGCTGCTTTTTGCTGCCCACTGCCACTTTCTTTGTATTCCCCGAATCCTCCAGCGTAATGCGTTCCCTGGTAAAGTAATACTCCAGAATAATGAGCGGGAAAGCCAGAATTGATAAGGCTGAAATGGTAATAAGCCAGAGCTTTTGATTTACTCCTATCACGGGCAGAATAACCGCCGGGAAAAAGAGCGCTCCCAGGACTCCCGTCATCATGGTTGAAGCCACGTTATTCAGCACAGAAAGGCTCCCCCTCTGTTTAATATTTCGCGTTGACAGGGGAACCATCAGACTGTGACTCATATTAAAAAGATTAAATGCCAGACCGTAATATAGGTTAAATGTAAAGATCACCCATGCTATCTGAATGGTCTGATTACTGCTTGGAACTATGCATAGCAGTACTCCGCTTATCAGTATCAATGGCGCCGACAAAAGAAGCCATGGTCTCGCCTTGCCTTCCTTTGTCCGGGTTCTGTCTATGGCCCTTCCGATAAACAGATTTATAAATGCACTCAGCACCCTTGATATGATCGGAAAAACTGCCAGGAAAATACCTCCCAAGACAGTTGTCAGCTTCAGAACATCCGTGTAAAAGACATTCAAATAGGTTGCCAGAATGCCGTTTAAAAGTAGCGCACCTGAAGGAGCCAGCAGATATCCCAGTATCCGCTCGCTTCCTGTAGTATCTTCACTCTTTATCCTGGAGGATAAAAGAGGCTTTTCAAAAATCCTGTTAATCCTTGTAACCACCCGTTCTTCTCCCAATTTGTTATTGTATTCCAGCAGAAATTACTTTCCCCTCATACCTCCAACTCGCTTACTGTCTTTGGATACTCGCGGATCTCGTCCTCATCATGAAGAGGATTCCAAACCTGAGCAAAGAACTTGTCCTTCCTAGCTCTCAGTCCATAGTTCCAGGACTTTCTCTCGCACTCGTCGCACCAGTGTCCGCCCTCAAGGATCAGTCTTGGGCTTCCTTTGAAGTGATGCCCGAACTGGCAGGTAAACTCAAGAGGAGTCTTCCAATCTCCGGTCTTCATTTCTGTAGAGTCGCAGGTACCGCCCCTGAACTTTGCAGCACCTTTCATATCTTCCAGCGTCAGCTCTGATTCAGGCTTACTCTCATCATAGCCATGGTCGATGTGGACCACCTTATCCCAGTCGGTAAACTCTTCCATCTCACTGACCTTTTCAGGAAGTGCTTCCCAGGCCTTTTTGCTTCCCCAGTAAGCATCGATGTGATCTTCCATATTGTTATCAAGCCAGTGCTTGGTGCCATGCTCTGTATCGAGGAGTTCCTTGAAGGTACCTTTGATGATGGTGCCCATGAGCTTTTGTCCGCCAGGGAACTTGGTGATGATCTTTCCTGCAGTCTTTGCTCCGCCAAGTTCCTTAAGATATGCGTCATAGAAGTATTGCATGGAGTCACTTCTGAAGTGTAAATAATTCTCGAGCTTACCTGAATCCAGATAATACTGACCGTGAAAGTTTCTTGTGGCATACATCTTGGGATCAATTACCGGGTCAAGGCTCTTAAATCCCAACTCCCCATACATAGCTTTGTACATATCAAGTGTGCTGACACGACAGCTCTCTCCGCCACCGATGTTATAGATGTGTCCCCAGAAGCTTTCATCAAGACTTCCATCAGCATCAAAGGCTGCAAGATTTCTCATTGCTCTTCCACTGTCTCTGTCTGAAGCATATTCAAGTACGTTATAAATGCAGTTGTGGAACTGGATGGCGTCTCTGATCTTTGCCATGGCAGGTCCCATGATACCTGTCTGACGAAGAGATACCCAATACTTAAGCCCGCTCTCGATAACATGGCGCTCTGCTGCAATCTTAGATACCGCATAATAGTCAAACACGCTGGGCTTTATTGGGTCTCCGACTCTTCCCCAGTGAATAGGTGGCATGCGGTCTCCTGTTTCTGCTACTGTTCCGATATAAACAAACTTATAGGTATCTTTCTTACCACATTTTTTAATAGCCTCTGTAAGGTTCACTACCGATCCATAATTTGTCTTCATGGCTTTGTCAGGATGGTAATCTGCCTGAGGTGAAACCAATGCTGCTATATGAAGAACCATGTCCGACATTTCAACGCACTTTTCCACATCGTCTTTATTAAGCAGATCCCCATATACTATTGTTAGTCCCTTTGTTCCCTTATAAGGGTCAAAAAAGTCATGATTTTTTTCTGTATTCCTGTCAAAAACTATAAGGTCATATTTTTTTCCTATATCCGGGAGCATCTGCTTAAAGCTCTCAGAGCCCATTCCTCCGCCTGCTCCTGTCATAAAAACCACAGGTCTTTTCTTATTTTTCATTTCATTACTCATGATCTATACCTCTTTTCTCAAATCCAGAATGATCCATTAACCCCGTCCCGGGGGTTCTTATTTCCTCTTCACTATCCGGTGCTTGTTTCCGTTTCTCTTTAAGGGTATAATATAGACATCGTGTATTGTTTACAACTTACAATATTTTTACATACGTAGTGTTTAATACATATTTAGTCCAAAATGTACAGTTTAGAATATTCCAAAAGTCCCATGTACCGTTAAAAATCTAAACTTTTCATAAAGTGAGGAGGACATATATGGCAACAAAAAACAACAGACGTATCCTAGTTACCAAGAGGATCCTCAGGGAATCCCTTATGGAATTGATGCAGGAAAAGCCAATTTCAAAGATCACTATCAAGGAAATATGTGATCTTTCCGAGATGAGTCGCTCAACCTTTTACCTTCACTATCAGGATCAGTTTGAGCTTCTTTCTGATGTAGAAAACGAAGTTATGGAAAACACTTTGAAGGCTTTGGAAAACCTTAGTGGAAGCTTCAACACCACTGAATCTATTGAAGCTTTCCTTGAATATGTAAAAGAAAATAAAGAAACCTTCGGAATCCTGCTGTGCCAGCCGGATACCGAAGATTTTCAGAAAACTATAATCGAAACAATTGCAAATAATGTAAAAGCTGCAGTGCCTGAAATCCTGGATAACAAAAATGCAGACTACCTCTTCACTTTCGTTATGTACGGAAGCCTTAATGTACTGCGTGTCTGGATACAAAGTGGTTTTGACACCCCCACCAGGGACCTGGCAGAGCTGATATACCAGTCATGCAATAATGTTGCCAAATAATCATACAATTTACTCAACAAACTGAAATATTAGAAGTTAAAAATTAACAACAATATCTGAGATAGCAACCAAAGTAGCCTCTCCACTTATTTTTATTCTTCCGTTCTCAAGCAGTTTGCAGTATAGATGACCACCTCTTTTTGATGCCTGATATGCATGAATCTCTGATTTTCCCAGTTCTTTTGACCAGTAATCTGCTATCTGACAATGTGCAGAACCGCACACGGGATCTTCAGGAACCAAAAGTTTAGGAAAGAAGCTACGTGATACACAGTCTGTATCTGTTCCCTTTGCAGTAACATCCTGCCCACGGCCGGGTAACTCAGCAAGTTTACTCTGATTCGGCTGCATGTTTCGGATCTGCTCCTCAGATTCAAAAATGCATACAAGATCAGGTCCCAATATTGCCTTAACGGGTCTCACTCCAAAAGCACTTTCCATATCATCTGTCACTGGTATCTCCTGCTGCTCATATGTGGGAAAGTCCATCTCATAGAGTTTACCTTTTCTAGCAATTGTTAGTTTTCCGCTGAGAGTATTAAATTCTATTACATCCTTATTCTGCTCAAAGTAGTTAAATATCACAAAAGAGGAGGCCAGGGTTGCATGACCGCATAGTTCAACCTCAGATCCCGGAGTAAACCATCTGAGGTGATAGCCCTCTTCCTCCTTGACTATAAATGCTGTCTCGCTCAGATTATTCTCCATCGCGAGCTTCATCATGAAATCTTCTTCCGACCATTTATCCATTACACAAACTGCCGCCGGATTCCCGGAAAAAGGTTTGTTTGTAAAAGCATCAACAATATATTGTTTCATTGCTTACCTCACTCGTTTTTTAAACTCATATTCGCCGGTTTTATCTACTCTCAGCTTCTCAAGCATTGCCACGACACTGAGATACCCGCCGCATTTACCGTCAATGCTTCTCGGAGCTGGTACAATCTTTTTTGCCTCTTCAGGTGTCACACCTAGTTTTTCAGCAAACGCCATAGCAAGCGAGGCTGAACAGTTATTTCCGTTACGGTGATTCTCTCTGGCTATCTTTTCCATTTCATTCATATATATCCCGTCACTTTCTCTTTTCAAAAACGATTTCAGTATCACATGATAGGTCATCTCTGTAAGTATATCCAAGCCGGTCAAACTTCTTTATCTCATTAGGATCTTCGATTTGGTTTTCAGCCATGTATTTCACCATCTCTCCTCTGGCCATCTTGGCATATGTCCCCTTTGTCACAAGCTTCCCATTTACCATCTCGCCAAATGTGATGGTGATGTAACAGTCATCCGGTTTCAGGTATTTTTCAATGCACTTTGAATACTCCTTCGATGCAAGATTTATTATAACACCGGTACCATCACTTACTTCATCATAGAGCCTGGATCCCCACAGATCATATAAATCCTTATGTCCATTAATTGATGCCTTAGCCTGCATCTCAAGCCTGTATGGCGTAACTCCGTCCATAGGTTTCAGCACACCATAAAAACCAGAAAGAATGCGAAGATGCTCCTGCACATAATCATAGCTTCTGTCTTCAAACACCGCAGGAGCCATATATTGAAATGCAATCCCTTCATATGAAAATATGGCAGGTGTCAGTCTGTTACGGATATCCATCTCTTTAATGCGTTTGTAATTCTGCTCAGCAATTGTATCATTGCAGCCCCACAGTTTCTGTAATTCAGAATGCGCCTTCTTACGGAGCCACTCAAGTATTTCCTCTGTCTGATCAAGGAATACCGGGACCCCCTGGCACTCAAGTTTATCCGTATCCACATTCATCTTCTTTGCAGGTGATAAAATAATTCTCATCACAGTTCTCCATGCATCTTTTCAGAATCATCGTCTGCTTTTGATTTATACTTTGCATCACATAGCTGGTATATATGCGGCTATAACTGCTATCACTAAAGCTGGCAGCATATTAGCTACTCTTACCTTTTTACCCCAAACAAGGTTAACACCAACACAGAAGATCAGAATACTTCCGATAAGCGACAGATACGAAACAGCCATATCTGTCATAATAGGTGATACCAGTCTGGCAAGCAGAGTTATTGATCCCTCAAGCAAAAATACCGGTATTACTGAAAAAGCACAGCCTTTTCCCATAGAAGCTGTCATGATTGCAACAATTATAAAATCTAAGACAGCTTTTACAGCAAGTGTCGAATAGTCTCCGTTGATTCCATCCTGTATTGAACCTACAATAGCCATCGCTCCTATACATACCGTAAGCGATGCAGTCACAAACGCATTTACAAATTCCGAATCCTTGCCATTACCACTTTTTATCTTAAGCCATTCTCCAAAACGCTCAAAAGCTCTTTCTATTCCGATCAGTTCTCCTATAACCGTTCCAATAGCAAGACTTAGAACCACAAGCATGGATCTGCCACCCACGAGTGCATTGTTCTCAACTTTCATCATACCCTCCATAGCACCTGAAATTGCTATGAAAAGTGTACTTATACCACATACCTTGCAAAGCGCATCCTGTTGATCTTCTTTAAATAGCTTCCCGGTTATATTCCCAAGGAAGCCAGCAACGATTATAGCAGCACTGTTTATTATTGTCCCCAACATTATCATGTTCTTATATTTCCTTTTTTCATTTTTCTCCTGATATTTTATGAATTATTATACTCATGAAAAAGGCAGGACACAATTCAAAGGAAACTGCATCCTGCCGCTTGTTATTATTATCTATTAGATGCATCTAACTTCTCTTCCGATGCCTTTTTCCTATCGATCATTGCTCCGATCATCATACCTACAAGCATTCCAAAACATATTTTGAGGAGGTATCTCGTAAGATGCATACTCTTATGTGTCTTAATAACAATTTGCAGCTCTTATCAGATGGATTGGCCCTAAGTGAAAATGATCAGGCCAGCAATGCTCTTATGTTCGCTGCAGAAACAATGGAGAGAGAGCTTAGGGAGCTCAGTGAATACCTTGAATTCATCGAATCAGATTTTTCAAATAATAAAGGTGAATCTACTAACGTCGTAAAAGAATAAAAAGTATAGTGTTAAGAGAGAAAAAGCTGCCACAATTCTAGTGTGTCAGCTTTTTCATAACTATCCTCTTTTCTCTATTGCCATCGAGTTCTTTTCTAAAGGCCTCATCTTTGCGGCACGTCACATGATCATATCCTCATCCATTGTTTCCAACAAAAAACTTACCGGTCTGAATCCATCGTTACAGGAAATCATTGCTGACTTTGGGTTCTTCATCCATCCGTCATAGAAATTCTCACCACCATGAGCCAGTGTCATTACAAACGGCGACACGGTTTCCCATGCACTCTCACAGAAACCCTCCGGTCTTTCCCATCCATTGCATATGAAGCTCTGTTCAAGCCTCATGCTACACGCATGTTCTATCGGATTTTCATACTGTTCCATCAGATCAGAATACTGAGCAATCTTTTTTACTGTGATCCTTACTTTCTTCATCATGCCTCCGTTACATCACCATAATCAGCGTGCCTGCTCCAATCAGCACACATCCTATAAGAGACTTCGTTGTAAACTCCTCATGCAGGAAAACAAATGCCAACACAAGCGTAATGACAACGCTCAATTTGTCTATAGGAACAACCTTTGATGCCTCTCCCATCTGCAAAGCTTTGTAATAACATAGCCATGATGCTCCTGTAGCCAGTCCCGAAAGGATAAGAAATATCCAGCTCTTTCTGCTTATGGTATTGATGCCACCCTGAGCATTGGTGACAAAAACCATAACCCAGGCCATTACCACCACAACGCATGTCCTTATTGCTGTTGCAAGATTCGAATTAACTCCATCTATACCCACCTTTGCCAGGATAGATGTCAACGCAGCAAACACTGCTGAAAGAATTGCAAATAACAGCCACATATCTTCAATCCTCACTCCCTGTATTTATCCAGTCCATCATTTCCTTATTTCGTTCCAACAGGTTATAGATTCCGTCCTCTGACAAAACACCACGCTTCAGTCTCTTAGGAAAAGTCCCTTTCTCATCCATGGCGAAATCGTCCTTCCACTGCTGGCTTGTATAGTATTCCTCAAGTCTTTTGATATCGGACTGGAGTTCCTTATACTCTTCTATTTTCGCTTCCAAAACATCAAGCCTTGCCGTCGCTTTATCAAGGAGAGCTTCCATCTGATATATATGCTGTGGTATGTTTTCACTGGCAAGCCTTCTTTTGAATTTATTCTTACTCCCGTTGTACTTTTTCTCCACCTCGTAATCAGGTACCCATATCTGAGCCTCATCTATCTTATCCAAAACAAGTGACAGTGCTTCTTCATTGCTGATACCTTCATTTACCTGCTTCTTGTAAGCCTGATACATCCACTCCGCTATCTTTGATTTCTGTTTATTCTTAAGCTGGCCATAGCTCTTGTTCATCTGAAGGAGCTTTCCATTTACCATTTTGTGTTTACTCATATGTCCGTTCCCATCTCATCGCATCTTATCTTATGAAATATTATACTCGCATTCCGGCACCACAAGCACCTATTTTAGGCAGATCAAGGTTTCACCGAATATTCACACTTTCCCCACAGAATTTTAGTTTGGCTTAAGTAATATTAGTTATCATAAAAACATCAAGAGGAACACAAAACCTCTTGGAACCCCTCATAAGAACACTTTTCTTCATAAAACACAAGCTGCCAGAAACATGACAATCTGGCAGCTAACCCTCAAAAACTCAGCTGCAGAAATGCAGCTTTTATATATTAATCACATAGGGCTTACGATCACCGTATTCTTACTCATCTTCTTCCTGCCACTTTTCCTCATCAAGCACCGACAGAAGAGACGTTGCAAGCGAATCCCCTTTTTCTCTTAACTCTGTCAGGACGCCCTGCTGTTCCTCTATTATTGACATGGCCTCCTGCTTTCTATCAAGGTTCATGTAACACAGTGCAAGCATAATCCTGTACATAATCTTCCTTCTCGGATCCAGGACAATTTTGTCGCCAATATTTTCAAACTCCGAAAGAGCAGCCTGATATTTCTGCTTGCAGACATAGGCTCTTCCCCTGTTCAGATGCAGTATCTGCTTAAGGATTGCCGATTTGGGATTTCCAATCATATCCGTGAGCTCTGCCATGTACATGTCTGGATCCTTCTCCAAAAGCGGATTCAGTGACTCTATCTTTTTCAGAAGTCCCATAGCCCAGACAACATTTATAATTGTAGTTATTATCAGAACAGCTACTCCATATATCAGATAAACCAATATTGATGTAGCCTTATTATCAAATTCCAGGTCACAAAATGCAGCTGCCATTATCGATACGACAAATATTGTCACCAAGCCTACAACTCTTATTTTTTTCTTCTGTTTTTGTACAGCCTTACCATACCCATTCTGAATCTCAATCGCAGATCCATCTGACATTTTTTAATTCCTCCCAACAACATCAGTAATAATTGTAGCCCCCGTAAATCATAACAAGCTTTACTTTACCATCTCCTGATATATGTCTTTTTTTGATTGGCACATTGTTGGCTCATTGTTACTAAGGATGACTAAAGAAAGAATAAGGGAGTATTTATCAAGATTTCAGGATTTAATGGAATCTAAATAGACAGTTGATGTACCAATTATGACAGAAATGGACTTTCATAAGACAGTTATGGAATTCAAGTAGTCAGTCTGAAATTATATGCCGCACCTTGGCATTTCTTCAAAATCATGTATAATTTGCAAGGAAGAACAAAAGATTGCAAAAGGACGTAATTATGCCTATTTCAAATAAAGCTAACAACAAAGAAGGCTTCTTACCCTATAGCCTGATCGCAATGGATATGGATGGCACCCTTCTTACATCGGATAAAAAGATTCTCCCTGAGACGCTTGATGATCTTTCATTGGTAGCTGATAAAGGAGTACATCTCTCTTACGCAACCGGCAGAGCGCTTGTTGAAATGAAGGAGTACTTTGAGATAACTCCCATGATCCGCTATGCCATCTGCTACAGTGGCGCAATAATATATGACTGCATGGCCAAGAAGGTCATTTACAGAAAAGAAGTACCTTCTTCCTGCTTTGAAAGAATAATTGAAGTCGCAGATAAATACGACGGAATGCTCACTTTCCTCACAGAAAATGAATCCATTGTATCTTCAGCTGATATCAACCACATGGACGATTTCCATATGGGAGTTTACCAGCCAATGTACCTTAAAGTAACCAGGCAGGTTGATGACATGGCTGCTGAAAGTCGAAAGCACGATTCCATCACCAAGATAAACATATACTTCAGAAATCAGGAAGACCGTCACCGCGGTTATGAGGAATTAATAAACCTCCCCCTTACATTTGCACTTGCAGAAGAAACAAGCCTTGAAATGAATGCTGAGGGAGTATCAAAAGGTACCGCCCTTAAGACTCTGTCTTCTCTCCTGGATATCTCCATAGAAGAAACAATGGCTATCGGAGATGCCGACAATGACCGCGATATGTTAAGCACCGCAGGAATTTCTGTCGTCATGATGAATGCACGCAGTGATATAAAGAAGCTTGCAAACTATATTACAAAGGACAGCGACCATAACGGTGTTGGCTTTGCTATCAGAGACTATTTTGATCTTTAATTGGAGATAACAATGGAAATAAACAAGAATACCCTAACTGAGTTCCGTAGAGACTTTAAAGAAGCTGTCGCAAGCCTTGAAGAAAAATATGGTGTGACCATCTCTCTTGGCAGCATCTCATATTCCGAAAATGACTTCACCAGCAAACTTACCGTAAATAACGGTCATGACAAGGATGATATCGCTCAAAGGGAATTTGACCGCGATGTATGGAAGTATGCCCACCTTGGTCTTGGGAAAGGCATGTATAAAAGGATCTTCGTTGGTCTCGACGGCAACAAATATGCCCTTCTCGGATTTAACACAAAAGCCCCCAAGTATCCGCTCATCATCCGGAACATATGTGAAAGTACCGTTGTCAGAGCGCCTGAGGGCTTTATAAAAGAGCTTACAAATGAGTATTACGCTGAAAACTTCCTGCTATAAATTGCATCCATGCTTTTATAATCAGTCCTGCAATAATACTGCAGGTTCCTCAGGAATCCATGTGATCTTGTCAAACCAGGCATCCTCATCTTTATAAACATGTGTAAAATCTATGATATCACCATATTCATCAGGGAAAAGATCTGAACAGTATCTGGTATACATATGGTGAGGAACAACTCCTACATAATCTGATCCATCAAAACTTGCCACCATTTCTTCAGCACTACCAATGATTACCGGAAGTCCTGCATCTGATAACGCAAGATAAAAGCTTATTGACTCAAACTGTCTGTGAACGCCGACTATATAAAAGTAATACCCTGCCTTTTTGATCTTTTCCTGATACTCTTCCTCTGTAATCTCGCCTCCTCGTAAATCCCATTCAAGATCACGTTTATCATTGCAGACATACAGCTCCATGTGTGTGCTGTTTCCACCGGGGACAACTTCCCAGGGATGACCACCTTGCTGCTCTCTGTTGTAATACCACTCATCCCAAGCTTTAGGATCTTCAAAATCTATACCCGGACCCTCATTAAGACCATGGCCCTTACCCGTCAGGCCTTCGTCCCTTCCATCCGAAAAACGCATATACATCTCTGATAATGAGAATCTACTGGTGTCTTTTCCTATTGCATCATATCCTAGTTTGCATGCCTTGAAGAAATCATTTGCAGTAAAATCTTTGATCCTTCCGATTTTTTCCAGATCATTTACACCGGAACTAATCATTTCCCTAAACCTACTCACAGCTTCTTCAGATAATCCATCATAAGCATATTCCTTAGTTTCCGGATCAGTGTTCCAGATATCAGAACGCTTTACTACGCCTGTACGGAATTCATATGGAAGCTCTTTTTCGACAAGATCATTATATTTTCCTTCCTTAAGAAGGCTCATGGCCTCCTTTACTGCCGGTATTATAAGCTCACAAAGCTTCATTGCTGCCTCTTGAGCGTAATATCCTCTTCCTTCAAACACTACGTCATCCATGGATGCAGCGATGATTCTCTCATTTCCCAGATCCATGCCATAATAACTAAGTTCACCATTTCTATCGAGGCACCAGGCAACTACAAGTTCATACCAGAGATACTCATCCGGATAATCATGATTCCAGTGCTGCTCATATTCCTCATAAGTTTCTACATCACCATAAAGCTTCATATCTTCAAAGCTGTCGTAGTCATCAATCGTACCTCGCGGAATCCTAAGCCACAGCGCCTTTACATCACTATTCTTCCTAATTGGTGCTAGCGGCTTTAGTATTTCAAATATTGGTTTCATGGCAGCAAATAATTCCGGAGTCGACTTTCTGGCATTGATCAAATCCCTGCTGTCAAAATAACGAATAAGACTGTCAACGTCCGGTGCCACCAGTTTATATTGTTTATCATCATCTTCAAAAAACATAATTCTTCACTGCTCCTCAGCTTCTGAATAAGACCTTCCTTCAGTATCTACAATATATAGTTTCTGATTACCATAGGCACAACCGTCAGAATATGTAGAGAAAAGATCCAAAGACAATACTCCACCCAGGTTGAGTGGTTCCTCCACTGGAGTGTGCCCGACTACCTGATAAAAAATGTCGTCCCTGAACATCCTGTAAAAATCATTTTGAGGTCTTGCCCAGATTGGCGAACTGTTTCTCCATAACTGGTCCTTTTTCATATGATTAATTTTTGTGATAATCTCATCTATATCTTTGATATGATATCCACATGCATGAAGTACAAAAGTCTCAGTAAGTCCTGCATGACTGAAAAGAGTATTTTCAATCTTATGCACGAATCTGTAGCGATCCTCAAGCACACGCTCCAGCTTGGTAATCCCTTCAATAACCGTTTCTCTTGCTTGTATTGAATAACCTGATTCCATAGCATCCCAAAGATATGAAACATCATGATTTCCATAACACCACAGGGATTTGTCATGAGTTTTCCCAAACTCTGCAGCCCTGTCCAATGTCTCCCTATAAACATCGAGGTCATTTCCCCTGTTCCAATCGTCTACAAGGTCTCCAAGAATTACGATGTCATCATAAGAATCCCGAGTTACTTTATCTGCTTTATCAAAAATCCAGGGCTTTAAATGCACATCTGGAATAACCAACACTCTGCTCATATCTAATGTCTCTCGATCAAACAATAATTCTTCTTCACTGCTGCCGGAACTATCAGCTCATCAATGCTGACTCCCAATAATCCGCTAAGAATATACAGGTTCTCTATTACAAGAAAAGTCCCTTTGTGTCTCCACTTATTTACAGCCTGAGGTGTAATTCCCATCTTCTCCGCTATCGTCTTATCTTTTAATCCCTTTTTCTTGATGAGCTCGCATATTCTTTTCTTTGTAGCTTCCATGTCTATACCTGCAGATCTGTCAGGTTCCTCCCAGGAAGCAAAATAATCTAAAGCATTATGAGCTTCAATAATTCCGCATCTTTCCAAAATATCCTTAAGCTGGTCATAACTACACTTAATCATCCCAGTATCTCCTTAACCTCTTTCAAGACTAAAACAACATGGAGCTTCACATATTATTGTAATGATAAAGCGCACCATTGTCAGTTAACTCGTGGTTGATAAATTGGCAAAACAGCCCCTTTCATTATGATCAGGAGCTGTCTATAAATGAAAATAGTGGGCAGGGTGAGACTCGAACTCACGCCGTTTCTGTTGTCAGGGTTTTACAGACCCCTGCCTTCGCCGCTAGGCTACCTACCCATGGGGTGACCACCGAGAATCGAACCCGGATATGCGGAACCACAATCCGCCGTACTAACCGTTGTACTATGGCCACAGTGATCCCCACCGGACTTGAACCGAGTACTTCAGCCTTGAAAGGGCTGTGTCCTGTCTACACTCCGTTTCGGTCGGCGCAGAGCAGATCTCCCCCGGAGATCTTGCGCCCTTTAGACTAGGAGACCATGCGCGGAACTGCTTTACCCTCAGTCCCGCAATTTATTTTGCTTTCAAGCGCTTATCTGCGCCTTCATGCCAGTATCTACTACAATAATGTCATCTATCGGAACTCCAAATACCGCCGATAATACAACCAAGTTGTCAACTGTTGACAAAGCTAATCCTCTCTGCCACTTGTATACAGCATTCGGGGTTCCGAATCCGAATACATCCTGTAAATCCTTTACGGACATCCCTGCCGCTGTTCTTAAATCTGAAATTCTCTGCCCTGTTGCGACCATGTTGATCGCAGGAATATTGTAAAACATTGTTTTTCTCCTTCTTCCTGTTATCAGCGGTACTTCATGAGCTAATGGGCCTGGAGGGGCGCACAGCATCCGGGGGATGCTGGCTTTGCGCGGACCGAAGTGAAACGTAGATCGAACCCTCATGCCTTGCGACGTCTGTCTACACTCCGTTCCGGTCGGCTCAGAGCAAGCGTCCCCCGGACGCTTTGAGCCCTAAGTCAGGTGCGTATTCCATTTTCGCCACAAGCCCTTATTGCATAAAAAATACCGCTTACCCTGTCCTTCACAAGATAAGCGGCGTATATGTCTGGTATCAGTCCAAAACGGTTAAATTTCCATACAGCTCATTCGCTTTAAGTTATCTTGATGTGGACGCATTCTATTAAAGCCCTGCTCATATCCGTGCAGTGCATAGGGTCGTTCACTATGATAACTTCTGAATGTCGCTGTAAACATCGCTTAATCCTTTCCGGGCATCGCCCTATTTCTTTCCTTTGTTGTACCAATAATAACATGGTTACAAATGTAATGCATCATACTGCTGGTATAAAGGCAATTCCATATCGTACTTTTCATTACTAAAAGTTCTTTTAACCTCGACTATTTTTATAGGCCTGAATGCATTTTGACAATTCGCGTCTTATATCGTCATAAGTTCTTGCATGTATGCTCCATTTGAATGCCCAATCATCATGATATGCATCAATTGAAATAAAGATAGCCCCATCAAAAGTCAATAGATTTCTAGCTAGCATCAATCGTGGGTACATCATGCTGCACCAGTCGGAATGGAAACGACCATTAGAATCCGTATTTCTGATCAGTCTCACTCCATCTTCTGTAATATCACCCTTTTCGAATTCGTATTCCTCTTTTGAAAGGCTATAATCATCCGCATAAACAAAATCATTCCCTGTATTGTATGGTGGGTCAATATAAATGAGCTTAAAGAGAAAGTAAAAAGCATCCATTAGTAATTGCTGTTAAAAGAAGTAAAATGGTAGGTGTTGTCATTGTAGAATCTCCTCCTGTTCCCCTGTGACTTAGATAATATGTTGATGAAATAATCTTAATATGAGTAAGCATCTGAATATATATCCGGCTCCGCAAATAATCGATATCTATTTTCCCAATTGCTGCTTTTGATCCCAATTCTTTATTACCAATTCCTTTTTTATTTTTACATTAAGCTCTTTTCCATCAGATTCATGAATGCAATAATACTTCCAGATTTCATCTCCACTATCGCATACCCAATATGCCTTTTCTCCATATGAGGAACAGTCTCCAGGATCGCTACATTCTTTTCTGCAGAAACAACCTCCATGGCAAGTGTGTCCTTCATCTTGTCATAATCAGTGAATCTTGCCAGATCAAATGCAGGGCTGTTATCATGTGCATTCTCTGCAACATCAGCAGCTCCTTTCACAATAGAGTCATAAGATTTTCCATCCCCATACTCCTTATAATGTGCAGTCACGTTTAGATTCACTCCGACAGCACTGTCCTCGGCCTTCACTGTCAGAGCCTCATAAGTTTCATTCATCTTATCGATCTTGCGTGCCTAAACTTCATAGCTGCCACCTGTTCTGGAGTCCATCTCATCCTTCACGTCCTTCGCAAGATTCTCTTTAAATGTCTCAAAGTCCATGTTATTTTCCTCTCCTCTTCTCAAATGTTTTTCAGGCAAAAAAGAAAGCGCTGTTCCGGCACGTCTACCGGAAGCTAGCGCTTCACTAAAAATCATATCTTTTGCAAAAGAAAATGCACCTTGCGTCGCGGGACACTTTTATCTTTCGATAACATCCAATTATTCACCTCAGCAAACACATTTTTCCAAATCCTAAAAACTATATTTTAAGTAATTGTTTGGCATTGTTACTAAATATATTATTTCGATCTTGCTCTAGTTCAGTCGCTCGTAAAACTGACACAATAGAAAATGCCTGTGAAACAAATGGGTAATCTGTACCAAACAGAAGTCTACTACTTCCAACACTATCAATAAGCTTCCTAATATTCTTTGAAGGCTGAACACTTATATCAGTGTATGTGTTTGGAAACTCTTTTAAAATACTTGTCATATAATCAAAGTCAAAGCATCCACTGTGAGCTAAGATAAATGTTGCATTTGGAATACACGCTAGTACTTTTTTGAATTTCTCCAGTGACTGGGTAGTCACTTCCTTTTTAGTTTGTTTTGTTGGTATTGATGAATCAAGCATTTCTTTGGGTAATCCCTTACCGCTGCAGCTCAAAATAGGAAGTCCAGTTTTTTCTAACTCTTTAAGAAGTTCAATTGTTTTATCGCAATCGATTGGTACATTCCAAATATGAGGATTCAGTTTCCACCCCTTAATATCTAGCTTCATATAGTCATCAATTTTGGATAGAATATTTTCATCAAAAGGGTGAATCGACGCAAATGTAAGCAGGCGATTATTACGCGCTACCATCTCGTTCATAGTTGATGCACAACTTTTATTTGCCGGATTAATTTGTTGAACAACCGATTTAGAAATATGATTAGAATTCATATCCATTATAATTCGTTCTTCGGTTGCATAATTCAAAACCAAAGCACCTGAAAAAAGTTTTATCCGAGCCTTAATTCCATCTGAAGATAATAATGTAGTCGGACATTTTGTGAAATATATTTCATCTAAATCAAACAGTTTCATGGAAAATGGAAAGCAACTCATATCCATTAATGATTTTTCTTTATTCCATTTTTCTTTCTGTAAAAAAGAAGGAAAAAGCTGAGATAAGCCTGCAAATAAATGACAATGCATATCAATAATTTCATAGTTATCAACTAAATCAACATCTATCTTAAAATCACCATTGTCGCATAATTGCAATTCTGGATTCTCTTCTAGTATTTTTATTTTTTCTCTACAGTATTTCATCTCCACAAGTCCCGTTTGGTTTTCTCAATTAAACCGCAAGTTATATTCTCGAAGTCTTCCCTCTACCTTCTGCATCATTTACAACTTGTGATATGATTTTTGCAACATCAGCCTCAGGCAGATCTTTCAGATAAATGCAGTATTCATCTGGATATCCGCCGACAAATTTCATGTGTTCCATGGATATTTGTGAAGGGTTTGTAATCCAGAGTACCTGTTCTCCAAAATAGTCTTCAATATATCTTAATTTTTCACCATTGTATGTAATGACCATGTAAAAATCTCCAATTAATGTAGATCATCCCTCCAAAAGTTCACTTGAATCCATTGTTTTAATCCCATGTTTATTTAAGAGTTCCGCAAAGACTCCTTGACCTTCAATGAGTCTACCGCTAAAGCTGCCATCATATATCTGCTTTACTCCGCAGGAAGGACTCCTTGACTGAAGTATTACCAGATCAACTTTTTCTGCGATGGCTTTTTGGAGACACTTCTCAGCACCGGCTCTGAATTCTTTGTCTTTGCTTTCACCCTGCTTGTTTGTTACTATACCATCTACTATTTCACAAGGGATCCTTGGTACCGGAAGGCCACCTTCCACTTCAGGACATACAGGGATTACTTCATGCCCCTCAAGAAACGAAGCCACTTTATCACAATAATTGTTGCCGCCATTATACTTGCAATCCTGTCCCAGCAAACAGGCACTGACCATAATCTTCATAAACGAGCTCCTGTCTTATTATTTAGTGTTTACGGCTAATTTTCAACATTCCCAGCTATCACTGTTTACTGTAACGATTCCTTTAATATCGCCTCTATCAGAGCATCAAAAGACTCTACTTCTTCCATAACCTTCGTTATTCTCTATAAATCCAGAGATTTCCTGCTCCGGATCATCCTCAAGGAACTCCTCGTCTATTCCATATATTATGCAGCCTTTGCCGGACCATTAGTTCCCTCATCAAACTCTTTTCTTTCCTTTTTTACCTGTTTTAACAGATCTTTCCACATTGTTTTCTTCCATCCTTCCAAATCTATGCTTATATATTTATCCTTTGTCTGAAATCTTAGAACGGAGCTCAAAGTTCAAGGATATTATTTCATCCATAGGTACAGCTTTTTTGCTTGCAGTTTCAACATCACATTCTTTTGCCCACAAGAAAGGATAAATAAGAATTCCCTGATAGAATGCAACATTTTCACAATCCCTTTCCCATTCCTGCCATCTCATGGTCCCATAGAATTTTTCTGTGTTACCCCTAAAAACCCATGTAAAAAAATCATCGTACTGCACTTCCATGCATTCCCAATCCAATGTATCTGGAGCAAAATACCAGATATCCTTTTTGCCCGGATCAAATCTGGTGACATCCAAGGCAAATATTCCACCAAGAATATCGATTGCAATTACGGATAATCCTGACAGTTCCTCATAAATAATGCCATTTATGCAGTCATCCGGTTTGTTTAACAGGCGTATCCAGTTGTCGACGATTATGCCTTCGGGTTCGCACTGTGTAATCTTTCTTTCCGAGCTGCTTATTAAATCCTGTAACTCATTCAATATATCCATCTTCTGTAATTAGTTATCCTTCTTCAGTAATTTCATCAGATTCTCGGGTTTATCTATGCAGCCGGTGTTACCGTTAAAGCTTACCGCATCCAGCCACAAGACATAATGCAAACACAAATAATACTACTCGTCTTTTCATGTTTCCCTCATTACTCACTGTTCAAAACAAGCTATAGACTAAAGTTTAATCACATCTGCTAAGAGAAGCGCCGCCACTGTACTTCTCTGAAAACTCATCCTCGTTCCATGTCTCATAGTATTCCAGGATATCCGCATCTTCTTCAGAAGACTGATACGTGTACTGTACTCCGTTATCAGACTCTGCCTTAATCTTGTATCCTCCAGTCTCCAGTTCCTCGAATAGCGAAATACTATCAAAATGATCCGGAACAAAATCATTATTTTCCATATGACCATAGATTATCTCTGCATCGCCAAACTGCACATAGTATTCAGGCTGCATATCTCCATCAGCCTCATAGCCTATAGATGCTGTCTGCCAGGTTCCTGATACCACAGGATCACTCACTTTTGATGCAAGAAAAATAGATGTTGGTCCGTCAGCTCCACCGATTATCGCTGCATCTTCTTTTTTCGCACCACATCCTACTGTTCCTATTACCATTATCAGCGCAAGCACTGTCACTACTATTTTCTTCATCTTAGTCTCTCTTCTTTTTCCTTAAGATACTTCATTACTGTCTCAAGCCCTTCCATCGGAACACAAAATGTGACATCCCTGTGTATGCATCCCTCATGGACTTTATCGATATCAAACCACCTGACGTCTTCTACTTCCTCTGTCTGAAGCTTCAGCTTGGAAATATCCACCGGCTTTTCATACACATAAACAAAAGCCACTTCATTGTCCTTAAACATTTTTCCATGGAATTCCATCTCATACTTAATATGGAACTTCCCTGCAAAAGTAAGATCACCTGCAACAGTCTTTATTCCAAGTTCCTCAAACAGTTCTCTCTGTGCAGACTCAAGTGGCTCATCACCAGCCTGGATATGTCCTGCCGATGATGTATCATACATCCCGGGAAAAGACTCTTTTTCAGCACTCCTCTTCTGAAGAAGGACCTGATATTTTCCTCCCTCTTTTCTCACGATCCATATATGTGCTGTCCTATGAGGAATACCATTGTCATGTGCATCACTTCTGCTTACAGTATCCCCGGTCGGAATGCCGTTATCGTCAGTTATATCAAATATCTCCATTTTTCACTGCCTCTTTTCTGTTCCTGATGGCAAAAACAGCTGTACCAACTCCCACCAGTACAAGCACGAATATTCCATAGACCATCGCAATGAAAGCTCCGACAATAGGTGTCTCAAAATCAGAACTAACAAAATAGTAGTAATAATATGTACTTAGTATCATTCCAGCAACGCATGATATCAGCAATAATAACGAAGACAGGAGATACTCCTTCATGCTTTTAGCCATAAAAACATTCATTATGACAAATGCCGCAATAACTATCATCCATATGGGATTAATATCAGCCATTCCGAGCATATCCCTAATCACAAACATTACAAGGGGAATTAGATTTAACCACTTCAAGAACTTCACTTTTTTCCTCCGCCAACAATTATTCTTTAACAAAATATATCTCTACCATTTTACACCATTGCTATCATTACAAAAACTTACTTTTGATGACATGAGAGAAACTATTCTGACCTTTGCGTCCGTATAGATTTTCATAAAACACAAAGATATGCCGTTAAAAAGGTGGACAGTCACTTCAGCGATGTCCACCTTATCTTATATTTATTATTTCAGCTTCATGCCATCTTTATCGGCATTTATCAGATAGTGAATGTTGCTCCATATAAAAACAGCTGCGGATTTTTAACTCCACAGCTGCCCATCTTATAATTCCTTGCCGCCTCTTATAACAACCTGGGTACAATATAGAACAACAGAACAATCAGCACTCCCAGTAACATATATTTCAGTCTGCTGTTATCCACTTTGCTTGGGCTGTTTAGCATTTCCGTTCTAATAATATATCCAGGATAGTTTACCGGTTTGTTTTCCGGAACAAAGTTCTCCCTAACAGCCTGTCCATACCATGTAGTTCCGGCATTATCCATCACATATCTTTTGAATCTCTCTGCGCTTTCTAAATCATTCAGCACTATTGCTGCGCGGTACAGATAGTATTGCCTTTCAACTTCATTCCTTTATGTTTCCTTTACTGATATGTTCCCTTATTATCTGATCTGTAAGCTCATATAGCTTTTCCGAACCTTCTCTTGTCTTTGACTGCCTGCCATATACCTGTTCCTTGGTAACCCCATGCTCTCTCCAGTCACCTCCACCGTTACTGTTGTTCAGCATAAGTGGCTGGAGGTTATCCATTGCATGCGCAAACTTCGATTCAGGAGTCTTATTTTCCTCAAACTCATCAAAAAGAGCTGTCAGTTCCTTTTTCTGATCCTCCGGTAAAATCGAGAATATCCTTTCCTTGGCTGCATCCTCGCGTTCCTTTTGGGTAGCAAGCCCCTCTTTGTCGTATGCATATGTATCACCGGCATCAATCTCAACTATGTCATGAATAAGGCACATTATCATGACCCTTGAAATATCAATATCCTTATTTGAGTATTCCTTAAGCAGATACGCCATAATAGCCATATGCCAGGCGTGCTCCGCATCATTTTCATTTCTGCCTTTTCCTGATAGATGAGTCTGCCTGAATACATTCTTTTCTTTATCTATCTCCAAGGCAAACTCCATTTGCTTTCTCAGTCTGTCATCCATTACTTATTCCCATTTCTTCCACACATATGGCTGATATCCCAGTGTAGACTGCTTACCATTTCTCACTACCGGCGTCTTTATTATCTGCTGATTCTCAAGCAGTTTTTCCAGCTTATCTTTGATTTTATACCCTGAGCTATTGTATCTGCTTCATAAGAATAGACCCTGTAATCCTGTGAAGCTTTATATGTTCCTTCAGGATCCAATTGATTGAAGAATGCCATAATCTTTTCTGCTTTCGAAAGTGACATACTAAATTTCATAGTCCTAGAACAGCTTCCTTCCAAGCCAGATGCATATACATGCACCAACAGTTGATACAATCAGGCTTCCAATTATGCCTGTAGCTGTAAATCCGATGAGTTTAAATACAAATCCGCCAACTACACCACCAAGAACTCCAAGAATGATGTTCTTAAATGTTCCGGATTTCTCATTCATGATATTGCTTCCTATGAAACCTGCAATTGCTCCAAGGATAAGTCCACCAATAATTCCAAACATGTTGTTTGCCTCCAATCTTACTTTTCTCAGTTTTCCTGCACTATTACGATACCACCATATATGATAGTTCTTTTTCCATCCAGGTCAAATTTTACTTTTCCGCCTGTCTCGGTATCCTCTATATCAATCTTACCGGTATATTGTGTGATCTCGTTTCCATCATAGTCATACACCGTTACGGTTCGGTCAAGGCCTCCGGAATACTCGGAATTTATTGACTTTAACGCTCTCTGCACAGATGCCTTGTTCAGCACAATTATGATACCCATGAAAATCATCACAAAAACAACTGCGATCCCTACTGTCTTTTTACTCTTTTTATCCATAACAAACCTCCCAGACGTCTGCTTATATGTTCAAGCTATTTTGGACTCTTCCGCAGACAACTGTCTGTTTATGATATAAGTATATGTCCGGTTCATGTCATAATACATATTCATAGTTGCAATATCGATAACCATATTCCCCATAAGTGGTAAAATATAGGAAATAGATTTCTAAAATGCCCCGGGAATAAAGATTAATCCCCGAGGCATATGTAAATCCTGTATTCAGTTTTACTTCACTTCGTCAGTGGAGCCGTCCTTCTTAACCACCACCAGCTTGCATCCAAGTCCGAATGCTGCTACAGATCCTGCTATAAGTGCCCAGGGTGCTGCTGCAAGTCCAAGAACTCCGCCGATGATCCCGACATTTACAGGGACACTGAGAACAATCTCATCGCCCTTCTTCACCTGAATTCTGTCGACATTGCCATCCTCAACGATCTTCTTAAGCTTATCAATAAGCTTCTTTACGTCTTCTTCCAGTTCACATGCCTTGGGCTGAAGGAGCTTTATTGCCTCATCTGCATCGCCATTTGTCTGCTGCAGCGCTTCCTTGGCTGCTGCGTAGTCGACTCCTGTCTGATTCATTACCTTTTCAATTGCTTCAAGTGTGATGTCCATAAAATCCTCCTCTTTAAGCTTCCTTGACTACAAAACTTATTGTAATTGCTACTTTGATCTATATTATCAGCGGATAAGGAACAATTCCGTTTCCGGCTGTTTCTGCTTTTCTTTCGCTTTTACTGCTTCCCCCATCAGCCGCTTAATGACATCCCTGACAGGAAGTACATAGCACATTCCAATGACAGCAAGACAGATGCTCTCTATCATGAACATCGTATTTGCCTCACTGGCTGCTTCCCATGCAAGAAGAACACCAACGATAATTGCTAAAGCACCTGCGTATTTCTTTAATCTGCTGTTCATGCCGTCCTCCTCATAAAAACTCCGGGATAGTTCATCCCGGGGCATCTGATCAAAGGTTAAATCCTTTAATTTCACCATTGTCGTCAGAATCAGGCTTGAAACCTACCGGCTCAGCTGATTCGTAGACATTCTCTGCCGAGTAACTGTTTTCTTCGATTCTCTTAACGGATACAACATTTTCAGGATTTTCATCCATGATTATCGCTGCAATTATGTATGGCAGGATACCAACGCCTGTAAACAAGACAAGTAACACATATACAAGTCTTATCACTGTCGGATCTATGCCAAAATATTCTGCTATGCCTCCGCACACGCCACAAACCTTTTTATCTGCACTCTTGTACAATTTCTTTCCATTCATAACAACTTCCTCACTTTCTGAGAAGCACCATCTGTTTATATAACGATTGTAAAATTGAAATATCTTCAGATAAATGTTCTTCCTCGCAAAAATGGCATGTCTATTCTTCTTTTACAGAGTTTTTTACATCCTTATCCTGACCGTATGGTATCACCAGTACAAAAACTTCAGGCCAACCTACACTGATTATGGCCGAATTTACACGGAACTCATTTATTTTTCATGAATAAAAATTTCAAATATGCCACCCAAAAAAGTATTTTTAAAACATTATAGTTTCCTCTAAAGTTATCTCTCTCACCCATCGATATATTTCCTGTAAGCGACAAGGAACATTCAAATGGCCAATACGAATGAAACAAAAATAAGATGATTAAATGGAGGTTTCTCTTATGTATATGTACGAACTGTTTCTTTCAAATGATGTAGAAGGCAAGAGCATTCACTTTATCCAGACAAACCACAAGGTTGACAACCTTGAGAAATGGCTTAGAAAGCTTGTAAAAGATAACACTATCACAGAAGATATTGCTAACGCAGTAACCTTCGTTTGGTAATCCATATATAGCACTAACGGAAGATTCCAAAAGGGATCTTCTTTTTTTATGTTCACTTAAGTTTCGGATGCTAATATACATCCATCGGGAGATGAAAATCTTCTGGAAATAGCAAAGAAACTTTTTTCATACAATTCTTCATAACAACACGCCCGGGACAGCGCAGTTCCGGGCAACTTCAAAAACAATGCCGCGGTACTTGTGAACCAATACAAATACCACGGCTTTACATATTCCAATATTACAGCATATTCTCGGGCTTGCTCATCCTGCCAGTCCACCCAAGGCTTCTTGCCCAGGTTTTCATACTCTCCTTTTCTTCTGGATCATCACCGGCAAGTGTCTCGAGCATTTCACAAAAACCACCTATTCCACCGACATCATCAACTATATACAGTCCGTCTGCAGCAACACATTTAGGACGCTGTTTCACATCTATATATGCCAGCTCCGTGCGTAATTCCTCATCAACTTCCTTACCATCCTGGAAATATCTGAATCTTCTAAGCCCATCTCTTTCCTTCATGATATCCACGACAACTGCTCCGCAGGTGGAGAGATCGGCGTTAGTCTTACGGTCATACTGATCAAGTACTGTAATCTTCACGCACCAGTCATCACCATAATCGTACAGATAATATAATGTATCAAAAAGCGGTGTAAGCTTAGGATTATATTTGTCAAAAAGATCACTGCATCTGTCCTCATACAGTGGTATCAAAAAGTCTGCTGATTCTAACCACTCATCTGCACAACGCCCTGTCTCTTTTTTCAGATCTTCTGCGTGTCCATAGTATATGCGTCTATTAACTGCAGTTTTGTTACGTCTCCATAACTTAA
The DNA here is from genome assembly GCF_900109475.1 of Butyrivibrio sp. ob235. Classification (NCBI taxonomy): domain Bacteria; kingdom Bacillati; phylum Bacillota; class Clostridia; order Lachnospirales; family Lachnospiraceae; genus Butyrivibrio; species Butyrivibrio sp. ob235. Next base: position 36,367 of record NZ_FOBE01000017.1, on the reverse strand, counting down.
GACTGTCTGCAGCATCATTCAGGTCCTTAATATACTCAGCACCCTTGGCATCTATCATCTGTTCAGTTTCCTGCTTCTTTTCGGAAAGCCTCTCCAACCACTTTTTATAAGCCTTCTCCCTGGTTTTCCCTTCCTTTGGCGCATTTGTTGTAAGCAGTTCCCCAAGTGTCAGTCTCTCTGAAAGGAAGTTCAGATTTTCCTCCATTATAATCTGATGTTCCATCTCATCAAGCGTCATATCTGCTGTTATCTTGGTGAAATGTTCTGAAAAATCCTTTATCTGCCTCTGCGCATCAAAATATGTGTCACACACAGCCTTTTGTCTGTATGGGCCTATGTATTTTCTCTTAAACCAGCTCTTTACGCTCTCACCGGATTCATAGTCATCATCCCAGTAAAAATCGTTTGAATCATCATTAGGAAAATGCAACAAGCTTCCGCAGAGATTTTCCCAGCCTCCGACCGTTCCCCTTGTAAGCGCCTTGAATTCCTCCGGTGGTATTGAAAAATTGTGGAGATGACTGTTCTGCCACCCGAACAGGCGCTGTATCATATAGTGCATGGCATGAAGGTTCATTGTGCTAGGAACCAGAACTTCCCTGGATATTCCTTCCTTTGCTTTAGCAAGTTTCAGGAAAGTATCTTTTTCATCACCTTCCATGCCTAGCCCATCATCTTCACCGTAAATAAAGTCTTCCACTAGTTCCAACTTTAGCCTAAATACGGATTCACTGTTATAAAACGGATTATTCTTAAGCTCTTCTTCGGTGTGGGGCTTCGTATTTATATTACCCTCCCCTCCGGCTCCGTTTTTCATCAGATAATCCATATCTATACTATAGCGATCAGTCTTCATTGCAGCGGCCTCCTTATTATGCATCTTCTCAGCTGCAACATGCATACGATCCCGGTAATCCTTGGACTTAATGGCATCGTTCGAATCGGATTTCCCATACTGACCGCGGCTATATGGCAAAAATGTCTGTATTGTTCTTACATCCTTCCCCAGCTTTTCTGCGATTTCTTCAGTAGATAGGCCCTGCTGCCTAAGCTCTGCTATCTGCCTCGTCCGTTTTGAACTCCACAGACCTTCCGTGATCAAAACCCTCTGCACCCTCACCTGGGTGGTCCCAAGCTTTTTTGCAATCTGGGCTATTGACTTTATGGTTTGGTATTCGTCTATAATATTCTGGTAAAGTTCATCAACTTCGTTGTTATCCGGTATCTTTTCCGTCACAGCTTCTGCTTCCTTTCGATAAGTTTGGTAGCTACTGACCTAAAGATATCGTTTATCTCATTTTGTGTCAACCTAGGTTTTGGAAGAAAATTTTATTATTTCTTAAAGTACAAATTCTCATCCGAGTGATACAATATCTTGTAGAGATACGTAAACCCTTCCACAATATAAAGGAGTCCAATCATGCCAGATTTAGCACTGTTTCCTTCTAGGATAACTATTGACGGTTTTGTTTATGACAAGCAGGGGTACAATGACATTGGTGGCGTCTTCTATAATTCCAAAGATAATCCATCCGATATCACAAGCAAGTTCATCAGCCTTTATCCTGATGGCAAGCTTACCTATCTCTTCGACGGACTTGAGTTTATCTGGAATAAGGATTTCCAGGTTGTGAAATCATGAAAGCGCATAAAATCGCCAGGGTCTTCATTATAAAAGATCCTGGCGTTTAATATGTTCATATCTCCATTTGAATAATGAAAAAAGCGCCAAAACTTTCATTACAAAGATTCTGACGCTTATTTTTCTATTTATGCTTCTTTATCGATAATGCTATTATCTTTTTTTATCTTTGAAATTAGTTTAGTATATTGGTCAATATTCTTTTCTACACCTATCCCTTTTAAATAACAATTAGCTAATGCTTTTATAGCACGTTCCTCCCCATTTTCACTTGCAATCTGATAAAAATGTACTGCCTGATTTATATTCTTTTCGATTCCTATACCATCAGCAAACATAACCCCAATCATATATGCCGTTTCTGCTTTCCCAGACTTAAAAAGTATTTTCAATCTGGCATCATTTTCATTATTATACTTTTCATATGCTCTTTCATAATATTCAAAAGCGGATGCCTTATCCATTCCTAAATTGTTAGCACCTAACCCGTAAAAATATAAGTCACCTATTTGCTGTAGCTTAGCAGGTTCATTACTATCCAGCCCTTTGTAGTAAAAAACTTTAATATTTTTAGCCTCAATCCCATCAGCTACTGATTCGCCAATAATTCCCGCGCTTAATAAAAACGATATTAATCCACATAAAGAGTCATCTTTTTGTAATTTGAATGCTTTTACGAAGCATTCAGCTGCACTTTTATAGTATCTTGCTCTTACAGTTTTATCCATCGATAGATAATTAAATCCAAGTAATACTTGGATATCTGCCCATTCGACATTTTCGTACATCCACCCGTATTTTTCTATAGCTTCCTTGCGACTCTTACTATCAATAACCATCTCTGGTGAAAAGGTTTTAGAAAATGCAGTTGGCCAATAGCCTCCATTCATTGCCTTAGCAGAATAGCTTTTATGTATTCCCGCAGCAATTCTGAATCTTTCCTTTTCTGTTTCAGATGATACTTCCTCCTTTTTATTCTCTGAAAAAAATGAACTATTGTCCCAAATATAGGAAAAGGCCTCGTTAGCAATCAAATGACAAGCGACCATATCACCTTTATCTGCAAGCTTCCCCACTTGAGAAATTACTTTATTTTTCCAATCTTCAGATTTTTCTTTTTCTCCTTGATTATCAAGGTACTTTGAATACTCTAGTGTACAAAATGGATCCCTTCTTTGAACTCCTAGATTCACATACTTCTCATATAACTCATCACTCTTTTCTGTCGTTCCGTACGCATGGAAATAATAACATGCAGCAAAATAGCATGCCCTTGCATCCCCTGCATCTGCTGCATGAATAAATTTAGGATAAGCTTCAACCAATTTACCTGCATAGAAAAGTTTCTCCGCATTTTCTCGTTCTTGCTTTGCAGATGGATTTGTAAGCGCAAAGTCTCCCTCCTTAATCTTCTTACTAATTAGACTGTTAAGGAAAGAAATAAAAATCTTATTGAGCGTTGTTGTATCATATATTTTTTCAACATTATATTCTATTGCAACTTCCAAAACGACATCTTCTCTAGATATATCATGTTTCTCCACAAAAAACGTCTTTTCTATAACCGCCAAAGCCAAATTTGCATAGTAATTCTCACTTATAGTTGATAATTCTGTATAAACCAACGGCATCTCTTCTTCAGAAATATTACCAACATCCATCAAGAAGTCTATAACATCAATATTCTCACCATTAAGAACATTGTGGTTATTTAAGCTCAGTAGAATATTATTTATCGATCTTCTGTCAGACATAATATCATTATCTAGCTGAGAAAGTATCAAACACATTGCTGTTATTGAGGTGAAACCACTATATTGTTCATTATTTATCTCATTAAGTAATAGTATTAAGTTAGAAATACTTGTTAATTCCTTTTTGAAGCAACGAGCTTGCCCTGCCAGTCTTTGTATATACGAAGCATTGTTGAGAGCAAAATCTGACAAATCTTTGTTTTGGCGAGATGCTTTCAGTACGTATTGGGCTACAATCTGTTGTGCCTGAGCAAGCGTACATATCTGCTCTGCTCTTCTAATTTCACCTTTGTTCGAAAAAGTGATGGTATCCCACAAGCGGGTATACCACTTTTCATGCTTAATCGTTTTGAATTGTTCCTCGGATAATGATAATAATTTCTTTAATGAATCTTCCAATTCCACAATTTTTAAATTATCCTCAGTTGTTTGTATATCTTGATTAATACTCATTGATTTGCCCCATCACTTAAATATCAAAATCAACTAGCAGCTTCTCAATATCATTTTGAACATTTCTTGTCTCTTCAATATTCCGATCTATAACGTAATTATTCTTCTCTATTTCTCTAATACAATAATCTAGATTATAAGTCATCCCACAAACATATCCAGCTGAATCCAAAGTTGCAGCAAAAGCCCCTTTACCAAATATTTCATCTAATATATTCGCAGTTGAACTACTGATATATATCCCTATCGCATTTCCTGTAACAAATCCTATTGTTCCACCTGGTATAAAAATTGTTACTCCGCCCAGAGTACCACCTACCAATGCCCCTTTGATACTATCTTCTGATATTTTCTTAAATGCTTCTTCTCTTGTTATTTCGTCATTGCGATAGCGTATATATGTTGAAATAGCAGAAGCCGACAAAGAAATGGCACCTCCGACAATTGCCCCATGAAAAGCATGTTTTCCTACCTGCATTGCAGTAGGTTTTGTATATGCCTGTCCTTCTGTCATTTTTCTCTCTAGTCGCTTATTAGACTTCCTAATACTTTCAACATTATTTTTTTCTTCAACCGGATTTATTAGACCTGCATCAGCAGCAGCGATTTTTGTTCCTTCAGGTCCATATATTATATCCTTAGAAGTAGCATACCCTTTATCAATTGCTTTTTTTACATCAGCAATTCCTGTACTATTCTTTGTCATAGGATTTGATGATGCCTTTATGGTAGTTCTACTAATTTGTTTACCAGTAAACCTATTATATGTAACCCCATCAATGCCTGGAGCATTGTTTGATAACAATTCGCTTTTTTCCCAAAGCGAAGATATCTGCCCTTGTTTTTGCCTCAACCACTCGACTTCTTCAGAATATCCTGTTAATTTCGATTCTAAACTTATAAGTGTACGCGGTTTTTCTTTTGCAGTTTCATATACATATTCTATATATGATTTAGCACTATTCGGTGTTGAAAAATAGCCTGCTTTTGAAAAAGGTTCCTCATCCAATCGTCTGAAAACCTGAATATCTCGGGCAAATTGTTTTGTTCCTTCATAAGAAAGATTACTGCCAATCATCGCATTTATCTCTTGCGCAACTTTATCTAATGCTTGTGTAGTAACAAGACACTCCTCGCCTGCAACGATGGTAAAATTTGCTGCATCAGATAGCCACTCTGGATGATTTTTCAGTTGAATTCTAATCTGCGGGCATATTTCTTCATCTCTATGAAATGATTTACATTTTTCACAATACCAATCCATATTAACCAATCACCTTCCTATTGATAGCAATAAGTTTATCTAGGGCCGACAGCGCCCACACGGCTTAAACCCCTTTTCTATAACCTCATCCCTCGTAGCATCCTCGAAATAAATCTTATTCTTCTCCTTCATATCCTTCACGCTGTCACAATCCGGATAATGAAAAACATGAGAATTCCGGTTTCCTATATAAGAATAAGTCTTCTCAGAAGCAGATCTTGAAACGTTTTCCGCGTCATCTCCGCTTCCAGTCGTAGCAAACTCTTCTAGTGTAAAGGTTGTCTTCCCGTTCTGACTGCCATCATCAGAAACACCCTTTTCATCTGTCTTCTTACTCTGATCCACCTTATAGTTCCGATCCAGCTTATTTGATCCATCAGAATAATCAATAATCACACCAGGCTGCACGTTATAGCAGAAAACATTGAAGCTAACGCCCTTACCACCATCCTCAACGGACAATGCCTCGATCTTCACGCCATCGCACAGCAGATTATTCCCTTCAAATACTGGAGTAACCCTGTACATTACATGATTACCGGTGGTTCTGATATAATCAGCGACTTCATTCTCATAAGGCAGCATGCCCTCGACATTGAAATATCTTGTGCCGGTTATCAGGTTCTGCTCATTGGCATTCTCACCCGTCAGCTGGAATCCGATCATATGGCATCTGTTATAAAGATACGGAGGATCAGAGTCTACAAGTCCGGGATATTTCTCCTGTTCCCAACCGGTCGGTCTTACCATACTTATGGACTCGCGGTCCTTTGTAGGCATGAGGTCCTTACCAATACTTGCCATCGCAGGAGTGCATCTGCCAAGATCATCCAGTTCACCATAGCTTTCAAAAGATATCTTTGTTATCTCGCTCTTGGTAAACTCCGGCTTATTATCATTTATCTCTACTGAAGGGTTACCGCTATAAGCAGGAATCGTCTGATCAGCAGTTTTCTCACCGCCTGCAGCGCATGTCCCCAGAATATTTGCGCATAGTAATGCTGTTATCAGAGTTACAGAGCCTATCATTTTTGAGAAGAAAATGTTTCTCACAGCATACCTCCGCTACTATGTACCAAACCTATTACAATCGTTTACCACGAATTCTTTAGAAAGGAGTACCCCGGCTGATCACACGCAATCCCCTACCAGGCTGCTGGCCCATGGCCACAGATTCCTACTACCCAGAGGATGATCATTTCATTCGGAATCTGCAAATTATGTCAAACAGATCAATCAAAACTCATCTTCAAAATCGTCAGCATCAAAACCGGCATCTTCAAGTGCCTCGCGACGTTCTTCCTGGTCCATCATCTCCAGATCATCTCTGGACAAGCCCGCCATTTCAAGCTCGTCATCAATCTCATCATCTTCGCTGGTGCTTGAACTGCTATCATCTGCGAAAAGTGCATCATTTATAAACGCCCACTCGCCACCATCTATATGGCCATCATGGTTAAGATCAAAGGGTGTATTTCCAAACATATCATCAAAAGGTCCTGTCATAACATGCCTCCTTAAATAGCTCCACAACACAGCCAACACTATTCAGTGGTTATCGTTCCAGTAGTCCTCTGCTGCATCGTATGCCTCGTCCTCATCTTCGTAATCGTCCTCGTAATCATAGAACTCTTCATACTTGTCATCAGCAAAGTCCTGGGCTGATTTATAATCATGAACTCCGTAATAGTCGTAACTCTTCTTTGATTTACCAGAACTGCTCTTCTTTTTGGAAGAACTCTTGCTACTATAAGAGCTACTACTTGATGTATCCTTAGGCTTATGCTCGTAACAGTAGATACTTCCTGTGCTTCTCTTCCTGGTGCAGCCTGCCTTAGCGCAATGCTTTGTACTTGTGTTAGAAGAATAGCTCTTATTGCTTGAATATGAGCTACTGCTGGAAGATCCGCCCTTATGCTCATAGCAGTAAATACTTCCGGTGCTTCTTTTCCTTGTACATCCGGACTTAGCGCACTGACTGTTGTATGCCAAAGTGCTCACAGATGTAGTTCCAAATATGGTAATTGCAACAGCGAATGCTATTAAAAGACTAATTATTGATTTCTTCATAACTTACCGCCTCCTTCTCTTACTTGAAAACGGTGTGGTTCCTCTTTATACAAGAATAAACCTGATTTATCTACAAATACACACCCGTTTCGGCGAAATATAACGTTTTATTTTCCCTGCGCTACATTAGTTAAAAGCACCATCTTTGTGGCAGATTTCATAATATTCACAGATGCAGCAAAAGTGCTTGCAATGCTTGTTATGTCCGCGCACACATTTTTTAACCCAATACACAAATCGCTTCATAGAGCCTCCTTTTCACCTGACAACCAGCGGCATCATAAGCAACATGGTCATCAGGATTGCTGCCGGTATACCAATTGTCACAAACCCAAAAGCCTTTCCCATACTGGAATTCTCCCTTCTCTTCAGCTGCATATCTACGTGTCTTCTTTTGATAATACAATTATCCCGCTTTACATGTCCTATAAAAATGACAGCTGTTAATCAGGTGACAAACCTCGGAGAAAGTCCCTTTTGAGCAGGTAAAAAGGGAGGCATAGTGTCTCCCTTACGCAGGCTCATATGAAGTTATAATTTACAAAGATCCTCGATCCATTCCCTCCTCTGAATAACCTCAAGCCATTCCTTTGGAATCCCATCATCTCCGTAAAAAAGTCCCGCTAAACCTCCTGCAATGGCACCTATAGTATCGGTGTCATCTCCAAGATTAACCGCTTTCAGCTCGCAGCTTTTGAAGGAATCAGTTGTAATAAGCGACCAGATAGCTGCTTCAATGGTATCAACTACATAGCCGCTGCTCTTAATCTGAGACTCCAGGACTTCTGAAAACTTCTTCATATCCCGTAGTCTGTCATAATGCGAAAGTTCTGATGTATCCTGCAAAAACTCCTTATAGAACTCAAATCCTTTATCAAAGCCTATCTGCAGTCTTTCCGAAAGAGATCCTTCTTCATCTAACACACTTTTTACACAGGAATAATAAAGTCCACAAGCTATCTGTCCTCTTATATGGTTATGGGTCAGCCCGGCTACCTGATGGATCATGGAAACCGCATCTTCGTCCGTAAGTTTATTCTCATATGCAAACAGGCATGCCGGGAGAATCCTCATCAGAGAACCGTTTCCGTTATCACGTTCAGTGGTACCACCGCAGCTTTTCAAATCATCACCCTTCATGTAGCGGACAATAGCCGCCATCGTACCATGTCCCACATCAAAAGCTTCACCAAATGGCGTATATTCGCCGTTCCTAATCCATCTGACAAACCTGTTCATGATATCCTGAAGGACAATACCACTTTTATTCCTGATACTGTCAAGAAGCGCCAGAGTCATACTACTGTCATCAGTCCATGTTCCTACCGGCATATCATAAGTGCCGTGTCCGATCATGGTTGTCACAGGATCTGCCCGAACCTCTTCCCTGGACATGAACTGCACAGGACAACCCAGAGCATCACCCACAACAACTCCCATTATTCCGGATAGCCATATATTATCAGAACTCTTTCTGCCTGCATTAAATTCCATCACAAAAACCACGCTCCTTTTATACCTCTGACCTCATCCTTCCAATCTCATCGCATCGTATCATCTCCTGCGTTGACCACTACGCTTTGCATAATCCTCACGAATCTCAGCATCCCATTCGCAGCAGTTAAGCTCCTCTTCAGCGTCCATGGCGCTTCCTGCCATCATAACCGAGCAGACTGCCTTTGATACACCTGCATAAAGATTTGCAGTACCTACTGAATCGTGCATATAGTTGACCGCTCTCTCCTTTTTAATGCCAAATCGCTGTGCCTCAGCATAGGAATCAATATTCGCGCCTATGAAAATAAACTGCCATCCATATTTCTTCTGCTCATGCTGGATCATCTTCTTGATCTGACCGTAGGAATATCTGCAGCTGGCATTTTCCATTCCATCAGTTGTTATCACGAAAATAGTCTTCTCCGGTCTCTTATCCTTGGAAGCATTCTTGTGTGCATTTACTGTATGCTTTATTGCTCCGCCAACTGCATCCAGTAACGCCGTGCATCCTCTGACGTAGTATTCATCAGGAGTTATATCCTTAACATCTCTGATATCAACTCTGTTATGAAGGACCTCTGTCACATCATCGAAAAGGATCGTTGATACGTATGCCTTTTCTCCTGTCTCGCGCTGCTTCTTTATCATGGAATTAAAACCGCCTATTGTATCCAGCTCCAGTCCGCCCATTGATCCGCTTCTGTCCAGTATATAAACAATCTCTGTATAACCTTTACTCATCTTGATACCTCCATCGTAACAATCATTTGTTTTCTACCGGCCCCTCTGCAGCGGAGCTCTATCTGATAATGTCATGTTACTATGGTGGCAAATAAAAATGGTCAACCGACAGGCGACCATTTTCCTCATCCCTTCGACAGCGGATCCAGTCCGTAATCAAAGAGTGTTATATCTATTTTCATAACGTTATAGTCCTCATGGATTATGAAATACTTGACCACAACATCCGTCTGCGAAATCGGGGACAACGCATATCCCGCGAGTCTTAAGAAATCCACCGTCTCATCCAGGTTTAATCTTAGCCCAACAGCCAGGGAAAGCACTTTTTCCTTGGAAGGCTTAACCTGTCCTTTCAGGAGCTTAGAAAAGTACTGCTTGGAAATATTGGCAACCGCATAGATCTCAGAGTTCTTCAGCCCCTTCTTGTTAATCAGCTGCTGCAGATGTTTCTCAAAGGAATCCGTATACATCTCCTTAAGAGCATCATCAAGGGACTGTGACTCTTTGGCTGTGCCAAACATCATCTCAGCCTGGCACTCCATGGGAGCGGATTCTTTAGCTTTACCCATCCTTGCGGCTGACATCGCTTTCATTGCATCAGCAAAAATTCCGCGTTTATTCTTACCCTTTTCCCTTGGACCGCCTTGCGTTTTAATGTAATTTGGTTCCGGAAATCCTATTTCATCAGATAGATCCGACTGCTCCTCTTCCCAGTCTTCATCGAATTCCTCTTCTTCATCACGCTCTTCAGAAGTTCCAGCATCTGACTCCTCATCAGAAAAAGCAGTTGCGCACTGCATATACTCCATCGGTTCTTCAGGAATACCATCATACTGATACTCATCCTCAAGAGCTGCACTTACATACTCTTCATCAATAAAACTCTTTACATCATCAAAAATCTTACCAGAAACATGATAGGCATACTCCCCAAAAACAACCAGAGTAATCAGCATTTCATGATCAAGCAGAAACGCCGTAAAAGCGTCAACAGCTATCTGAATCCCAAGTTCCTTTGGAAATCCATAAGTCCCAGTTGCAAGAAGCGGAAAAGCTATAGACTCACATCCATTATCAGCAGCTAGTATAAGCGACTTATCATAGCACTTTCTCAGAAGCTCTGCTTCACCTTTATTTCCGCCTTCCCACCAGGGCCCACTGGCATGAATAATATACTTCGCGTCAAGATCAAAAGCCGGAGTAATACCCACTTCTCCCGGTTCAAGTACTCCTATCTCCCTGCGTGCAGCAAAAAGTTTCTCTTCTCCCGCAGCTTTATATATAGCAGCATCAACACCATCACCTATAGCAACATCAGGATTTGCCGTGTTAACAATGGCATCTGCTTTTACCTTTGTTATGTCATTTCTGATAATTGAAAACGGCATTACATTCTCCCCTCAATAAAAGATACTCTAGCTTATATCACTTATCTTCCCCAGAGAAAATCGCACACTAAATCCGGTCTCATAGCTTTAGTCAAATTCTTTACTTTACTATTCTCAATCTGAATCCAGCCATCAGCCCTTTTGTACAGCGTAATCACGGATCCATCCGTATTTTCAATTGTAAACTTATCTCCTACTTGTTCAGATGCCGGATCCCCTTTTTCTGTGTACTCAAATGAAAAAATCTTACGCCAACCATCCTGAAAATGGCGAATAATCTTGTTATACTTCTGAAAATCTTCTGGATGAATAAGGAAAATATATGATCTCTGAGTTCCTTTGTGATACGTCAGCACCAGATATTTTGCATCTGGAAGAATCTTGCACATAACACTCTTGTGATTATGCCAATCCCATAGCTTTCTTCGTCCCTTGTGACAATAATAGACAACATTTTGTCCTGCTCTGTAGTATTGCTCAACTTCGTCCGGAAGAACATACTTCTCAGCACCTAGCTTACCTGGCTCATTATCCTCCTGCAAACCATTATCAGGATCCATATAAATAAGTTCAGCATCCGTAAGCTCATTTATACTCTCCTGAAACCACGCCATGCGTTCCTGTTCTCTGTCGCTTGGCTTTCCTACAGTATTCAGTACATCTGAGTAAAAAAGCGCCCCTGGAACAATTCCACTACCCTCAATGTCTTTAACAGTTTTATCCTGGTTATCCGCGATTTTTTCAAGTGCATCAAACACTTCAGGCGAATATCTTCTAAACGCCTCATCCTGCAGGTAATTTGTAAATTTACCATCGTTAGAGGCATCGTCTTCAGTCAGATACCAGTTGATCCCAACCTTTATTCCAGCCTCAGCAAAAGCACGAAGAAGCGCATACTTTCCATAATCCCCAATATCACCAACATACTGATTCTTCATCGATATATATCCTCATTTTTACGTTTCTTACAGCTTTGCCTCTATATCCCTGATTCCTCTGCCCATCTCTTCATCATTATGATCCATGATATGACCATAGAACTCGCTAAAAGGCATAACCCTGACATCGTTCACCTCGTAGCGGTCAAATTCAAATCCCCCTTCAGGAACATCAACACGCAGCATGAAAATCGATGCCAAAAGTCCGGTCCCGTCATCCCAATCCTTGATATATTCAAAGGCAAGCTCCAAATCATCAGGCGATACTTTTATCCCAAGTTCTTCTGACAATTCTCTGACCGCAGCCTCCTTTGGAGTTTCATCAGATCTTACTCCGCCACCTGTCATATCCCATTTACCGGGATAATATCTTGCCCGAAGAGACCTCTGCTGGACAACATACTTTCCTTCGCCTTTTCCGGGAGCAGGACTGTCACTTGTCTTCATGATGATAAGAACGTGTTTTATATAATCTCCGGGCTGTTTCTTCTCATGCTTTTCGATTATCTTCCCAGTGGGCTTACCTTCTCTTGTAAAGATTTCAATAAATTCCATATATCAATCCAGAATCGTAATCTATATACTCTATTTTACGAAGTAATTTCAGCAAAAATAATTGATTAATATACCTTGTAACTTCTCATTGTCTTGCTTTGTGAATTTCCTTGCCTTCATAGCCTGTACTATACATTTCCGAACTTTCACATATACATCTTTATTTTCTACTATTTTCTTCAATATCGGATTTCTCAATCTCAATATCCATCTGACATCAAATTTCTCAAAGTCAAAACCCTCGTACTGGTAATAGAAATCAAATTCATCAGATATTCCCACAAAAAGCTCGAACTCATCACGTTGTAACCACCCCAAAAGGCACGCATATCCTACCTGTATCAGCTTTGAATATCTCTTTTTAACAGGATATATTCTCACGCATTTCATATTTGATTCTTCTGCAGTTTCCTTTTTAAGAAGATCAATTAACTGTATTTTTACTTTATCGCTTATCTTATAATTATTCTCCAACAGAAACGTTAATAATTCATAATCAAAATTCTGCTCTATCTCTTTCCCCAACCATGACAATACCTTTTTCTGTTGCGACTTTGTTATATGCCTAAAATAGTGTGATGAAAATAGCTCCTTCTCATTATTATTAATTAGTAGATCAATTCTGTAAGATAACTCCTGCGAAATATAGTTTTTACCATTTGATTGCAAATAATCAGCCAAATTATCATAGGTAACACCTTCGGAATATGGATCATCATATTCTTCCCCTGATTCAAAAGCCTTCCTATGTTCATCAAAATATAAGAGTAACTTTTTTTCAATTATTCTCGTAATTCTAATACTGTTTTTTCCTCTCTCATATATCTGCCATCCCAAGAAATTTACCTTATCTTTTATAGATATATGGTCAAAGTCGTTGGTTAATATAAAAGCACAAACAGATTCGAACAATTTCAGGGAAATATCAATATATCTTAATAAAGCCAAAACATTCTTGATCTTTGTCTGCAAGTAGGAATTCGCCACAAAACTCCCGTTTTCCTTTTGTATCATTTCATAATAATCAACGATATTCCTCACAGCTCGCTCAATAACATTATTATCTTTAAATTCAATTGTTTTAATATCATATCTTCTGAATAGTCTTATTATTTCATCAGGATAAAAGCATTCTATGAAGCAATAAAAATCTATCTCATCAAATGTAATCCTATCGTTCTGCGGCGGAAAATCATCATCAGTAAAAATTTCACATTTATTCTGGATAGAATACTTATGCATCAGAGCTTCCATGATTCTCTTTACGGACTTTTTATATTCAGCAAAAGCATCAACAACCAGAGTGTTTCCCTGTATAAAATGTAAATAATCATTTATCCTACTCAAAGCTCTATCACATGAAGTAGATCCATATTCGATAGTTTTTGATTCAATTACTTCATCTAATTTATCTGCAGATTCGAAAGAGTTATATGCATATTTATATAACAGCGCTGTGGTATGAATATCTTTTAAACTTACATATTTTCTTCTAAACTCAAATGGCAATTTGCTAAATAAATCCTCTATCAGCCTATCATCCAGTAAATCTCCATCGAGTTCCCTCATATATGATCCACGAAAATAAATATTTTTCTTAATTAAAATTTTCAATGAATGGCAATTTATTTCAGCAAAATAAAATGATAGATAGTCTCCTGTAGCAAAAGCTTGTCTTGCTACCTCTATAAACAATTTTAAGGCTTCTTTATACCTATATAGTTTATACAAATAATATGCTTTTTTGATATTACTATCCAATGTCTTATATTGTTTGCTTACATATTTATTCATTTTTTTGTATTTAAACAGCAGACAGTTTTCATCACCAAATTGAATATCAAAATGCTTAATCTTATAGTGTTCATATTCATCAAAAATTGCCCAGAGGCATGCCTTTTCAAAAACTCTCTTTATAGTATTAAACATCCGCAATTCGTTTACATCCAGCTTGCATCTGTCTATTTCATTCATTCGATCTATTTCTATAAATCTCACAAATATTTGTTTATTCTCCCATACTCTTAAAACTCCATTGTTATCTATATAAACATCATATTTAGATAATTTCCTAGAAACATCTTCATGCCTTAATGCTTTTAGTTTATTCAGTGGTTCTAACAAATGAAACAGTACCCCAAAAGCTTCCTCAGCACTTTTTTCTGAAATATCATAAGAATCATATCTCTTTAATGCATCAAAGAATAGTTGGTATCTATTCAAATAATCTACATTTTTCTCTCCAATTTTATAATACTCTATTACAGCCAATCCTCTTGACTCATGGTATTGTAATTCCTCCTTAGTCAATACATCATCAACATACAGAAAAATAGGTTTTCTAAAATCTTCCTTTAGGAGTTCTTTTGCCCAATTAAGAATCAACTTGATATTGTAATCGCCTAAGCTATAACCAATAAATACAACTGTATTTGTTGAAAAAATAGACTTTAATAATGTTTCTATAAGCTTGAATTTTTCACTATAGTTTAAATAATCTTCTTCTTTTAATACAAAGTTTTTATTTCTAAAATCACCATGTATTTTAAGAATGTATCTATCCCCAGCGATAGAAGGAACATCCTTATCACGTGCAACCACTCTCAATATTTGGCAGAACTTAGCAGCAGCATCCTCCAATAACGTGTCATAATTTGTAGTTATAAATGATACAGGATTAAGATCAAACATCTCCTTATGAATTGGAGTTGGCATTAATTCTTTACCGTCTATTTTACTTTCTACAAACTTGTAATATTCATCTTTATCTTCCAACGAATAATAATACATCTGTGGGATTTTTAAATAATCTTCTGGTGTATATTCTTTCTTGGGTTTAATTCCCAGCTTTACGCTTATATCACTTATAAGTTCACCCCATCCCGGAGCACCAGCTAGTTTAGAAACTCCTGCTCCAACAAAGAACGTAAGTGAATTGCTCTGTGAAGCATCCATAATTCTAGTAAATTCGTTTTCGTACATATAGACCTTCCTTTTGATATATTAAAATTACATTCACTTAATAATTCATTAACATATACCCAACTCTTAAACTCTGCTGCATCATTTCTACTGGTTTGCTTTGCTCATTCCTATCTGCGTTCTTTATCCAAACAACATCCGGTATGAGCTTATTCACACTAAACTGCTTATATTGATGTGAATTACTTTTCTGAACAATATGCCCTACAAACTTCCTTATCTTGTAAAACCTCAATATGCTCAACTTTTCCTCGCTATTGCATTGACCCACATCTCAGCTTCCCTGCCGGGTCTGTTATCAGTACCAACCTCATTGAAAAGAATCTCAAATCCCGCATCCTCGAATAGCTTAACTATGCTTTTTTCATTAAAATCGCTGAATCTGCGGTCTCCACGCATCTTAGTACCATCGCCATATTTGAACGAAGCATATATAACTCCGCCGCTCTTAAGAGAAACATTAAGCTTCTTCATTGTCTCCGGAAGCTGATCTACCGGCACATGAAGAAGTGATGCGCAAGCCCAGACTCCATCAAATTCATTATGAAAATCGATATCCTCAAACCTCATATCCAGAACTTCCTGTCCCAGATATTCAGAGGCTCTCTTCCTCATTTCCCCTGATGCATCAAAGGCTGTTACCTCAAAACCTGCCTCCATAAATGCCTTACTATCTCGTCCACTTCCACAACCTGCATCCAAAACATGGCCATGCTCAGGAAGTAGTGCTATGAACCGATCCCTCTCGTATGACATATCTGCGTTAACACTTCCGGCAAAGAACGAGTCAGCATTCATGTCATAATACTCGACGTTCTTATCAACCATCGCTTCAGCAATCTTTGAAAGAAGTGCCAGATCCGCAGGAAGCCAGTCCACGCTCCTAAGGTCATTAACCTCAAGCCACTTAGCTGCTTCATGCTCCAAAAGTTGGAGCTTACCTTCTGCAACAGTTGCCCAGTAACAGTTCATATGTAGGTGAAAAGTCTCATAATCATAATCGATGACATCTATCAGATCATGGACCTCAATATCCGCACCAAGCTCTTCTCGAATCTCTCTCACAAGTGCTTCTTCAGGAGTTTCACCTTCTTCAATCTTTCCTCCGGGAAATTCCCAGCCATCCTTATAATCCCCATATCCACGCTGGGTTGCAAATATCTTCGTTTTTCTTTTGTAATCATCACAGATTATTGCTGCGACTACGTTAACAGTTTTCATGCCTTTATCTCTCGCTGTTTTTTCTTAAAAATCTGTTTCTATCATAATCTTTACTAGTATGTATTTTAGCATTAATGCAATTTGGGAGACAGCATCCACCATCTCCCATTTGCTATACGTAAAGACAACCACAAAACACCCAATCCTTGTAGAAAGGAGGTATCAGATCTCCATCTGATATATACACAATACTCTTTTATGTGTCCCATAAATATACCAGTATCACAAAAGAGCATTTTCCCATTCACTCTCTTTGAAACCGGTCAGCACATTTTTATCAGTAATAAGCAGCGGTCTCTTCACAATCATCCCATCAGATGCAAGAAGCATAAACTGATCATCTTCACTCATTTCCGGTAAGCGCTTGGATAATTCCATATCTTTATAAATCTTACCGCTGGTATTGAAAAACCTCTTCAGTGGTAATCCACTCTTTTTATGAAGTTTTCGCAAAGTTGTCTCATCAGGATGATTCTCTTTAATATCAATCAGCTCATATTCAATTTTGTTATTATCAAGCCATTTAAGAGCCTTCTTACATGTAGAACATTTTGAATAGCAATATACCTTATTCATGTACACCTCCATAAGCATCAATTTTCTTGCGTCATCCTACTTCCAGTTTGCTTGTTTTTTTAATGTATTTAGCAGGTATCGGATTATCCAGGTGCCATGTTATGCTCATCGGCCTGCTTCCATAATGGCTTACATACTTTGCAGTTCCAAGATATGTGTACGGAGCTGCACCTGCGATATCCTTCTTAAACTCTCTGACAAATAGCAGAATCTTGCTTCCATACTTCACATGATTTATATACCTTTGACCAGTAGGTGACGTATCAGAAGTCGTGCTCTGACTCTGCCAATGGAAGAACTCCTCATTGATAGAGTAGTCGTTGTACATAGTGGTGGGTGAATAATCCTTATCTGACTTATTGAGAGTTACAAAGAAAGTATCAACCTTCTTATCCTCAAGCCACTTAGTACCCTCTCTTACAGTCTGCGGCTTCATAAAATCCATAGCCACAAGGATCTGATCTCTGGTATATGTACAGTATAATTCAAGTGGACAATCAAATCCCAGATTCACTTCATCACCTACCACATCTATTCTCTCAAGATTGTAGTTAAGGATTTCCATCAGCTCACTAAACATATTTTTGCTGTTACAAAGCTCAGCCAAATTCTGTTTAACTTCCGGAGCGTTCCAATCGTCTACCGTACTCTGCCAAAGCGTCACATAGAACATCTGCATCATCCGCTTCTCAGCATCAGATAACATACCGATATTGATATTACTTAACCTTGGCAAGACATCCAGTAAAAACCGGATCCATTTCGCAGAATCCACAGCGATAAACTTTGCAAATGCCTTTGTCATTTTCTCTTCAATCGATTCATTGAAATCACTGATCACACCGGCATCAGCACAAAGTCTCACAAAGGAGTATTTGGCATAAATACTATATGGACTCAGATGATAGTAGCTCAGGAAGTTCTTCAGAGAAAGCTCTAATCCGCTATCCTCTGTAAATGCCTCAATTCTTGATACAAGTCCTGCCCTGCTATCAAAGGACTGCTTTATATTGTTCAGAATAACCTGAGACGCCTTCTTTTCCAGCTGCACATAACAGCCCTTTGGAAGTGCTGTAAATCCATGTTTTATTTCATACTGCACACTATGGTTTGTATTAGCAAGCAGCGCTGAAAACTTCTCTTCAAAGTTGTATTTCTTATTTGCCTGTCCTATAAAATCAAGAACTGTCAGACATTCCTTTCCATCCGACAAACGCAGGCCTCTTCCAAGCTGCTGTAAGAACACCGTAAGTGATTCCGTAGGTCTTAGGAACAAAACAGTCTCAACTTCCGGAATATCTATACCTTCATTGTACAGATCTACGACAAAGATAAACTTCATTTCTCCAGACAATAGCATTTTCTTAGCATTGGCCCTGTCATCATCTGAAGAGCTCGATGTAAGCGCTATTGCCGGAATTCCCTTTTCGTTAAAGTAGTCACTCATGAACTTTGCGTGCTCTATGGAGACACAGAATCCCAGACCATGAACACTGTCCATATCCGTCACATACTTATATAAAGAATTGATGATATGATTTGCTCGTTTTTCTGCAATAGTTCTATTCAGTGAATACAAGTTACTAAGCTCAGACTTATCATAACCGCCTCTGACCCATCTTACCTCTGACAAATCTGTCTCATCTGATACTCCAAAATACTGGAACGGGCACAATAGCTTTCTCTCAATTGCCTCAGGAAGTCTGATCTCAGCAGCTATTCTGCCATCAAAGTAATCCAGGACGTTCTTTCCATCCATACGTTCCGGTGTAGCTGTGAGCCCCAACAATATTTGCGGTTTGAATGAGCTTAACAGCCCTTGATAGGTAGGTGCCGCAGCATGGTGGAACTCATCAACGACAATAAAGTCGTAATAATCCGGTGACATTATCTCAAACAATTTCTGTGAAGCCACAGTCTGTATCGATACAAAGAGGTGATCCAAGTTTTCCGGCTTCTCACCACCAACATACAGCTCACCAAAATTGGGATTTTTTAAAACTGCTCGGAATACTTCTCTACTCTGTCTCAGGATTTCTTCCCTGTGCACTACAAAAAGTAGTTTATTCTGTTTCTCTGGATTTCTCTTGCAAAATCTCCTGTAGTCAAAAGCTGCTATAAGCGTTTTTCCTGTACCTGTGGCAGCCACCACAAGATTCTTATTTCTGCCTCTAATTCTTCTCTCGGCATCGAGCCTATCCAATATCTCCTGCTGATACGGATAAGGGTTGATGTCTACGATAAAACCATAACCCTCTGTCTTTTCCCCATGTCTCTCCGCTTGTAATGCCTTCCTCAATTTGTCATAGCTATCATGAGTATATTTTTCAAAAGTTGTTGAATTCCAATAGCTGTCAAAAGTAGCCTCTATCTTCTGTATTGTTGGGGCCATATCCTTTGTAGTCACTTTAATATTCCACTCCAGACCGCTGGACATAGCTACGTTAGACATGTTGGATGAACCTACATATGCAGTAGTAAAGCCTGTCTTTCTATAAAAAATATATGCCTTAGCATGAAGCCTGGTTCGCTTAGTATCATAGGATATGCGCACTTCGGTGCCAGGAAGCTTGCTAAGCTCTTCGATAGCTTTAACATCCGTAGCTCCCATATAAGAAGTTGTGATTATCCGAAGCTGCCCACCACGATCAACAAAATCTTTTAGCTCTTTAAACAGAAGCCGCAAACCGCTCCATTTTATGAAGGAGACCAACATATCGATTCTATCTGCAGTTTCCATTTCCTTCCGAAGTTCAGAATACATCTGCGGTTCATGAATAGCCCCGGTAAACAGGCTACTCTGAGCAACTGATGTTTCTGGACGCACTATATCCTTAGCATTACGCTGGCCAATCTTGTACATAGGATCATTTTCTGAAAGCAGTGCAAGAAGCTGCTCAGCACTATCAGCTACTGCCAATTCCTTCAGATCATTTAGATCATTTTCTTCTGATATCAGACCAACGACCTTATTAACCAGATCAATCTTCGCCTCAAGATTTTCATCATCAGAAATACGATCCAGAGCCTTATGAAGAACTTCCGAAACATACTTAGAAAGGATCTCAGATGCTTCAGCTCCATCAATCTTCTCAACTCGCTTTAGATCATCTGAAGATCCTGTAAGCTCTGACTGTATCTGTTTATTTATGACCTGCTCGTATAATCCTGGTTCCAACATATGTATCCCCTCACGCCAGTATACTGACCTTTATGTTAAACACTCATTTTCTTTGGCGTCCATATTTCGTTATAGCCATTTTTCTGAGCCCAAGTGTAAATCATTTTTATACGCCTTGCTGATTCCTTATTACTCTGATCCCTCTCAATCATGATCTCATTCCGCTCAGATATCTTAGTAAGGAAATCAACCTGGGCCAACTTATCTCTCTTCTTGTTATTACACTCAGGACAAGCCAGGACAAAGTTCCAAATTTGATCATCTTTTATAAACGACCATGGAATAAAATGATCCACCTCTACGCTATGTTTCGTGACAGGCTTGCCACAATAGAAGCATTTATTTTCGAATTCTTGGAATAGAATATCCCTGTAATACGCAAGACTACTACGGGTGCGGAGGGTGCTCTCATCAATTTTGCTAAGAAGATGATCTACGGCGCTATCCTCATTAACTCTCTCAAGAAACTTCGCCCATTCATAATAGTTAAGCTTCTCTATAGCCACCTTATGCTTACAAACGAACTCGTACATCCTTGGATTAATCCTGATCCACTCGCCCTTCTTGGAAAATGAATAAAACAGCCCACCAAGATCTGCATACAATGCACCAACAACATTTTCCTTACATTTCATTTTGACCTTATGACAGATATCAATACGCATATCTTCTGATAAACTCTCAAAGGGAATATCTTCAAGAATGTCATATTTTGCTTTGCCATATAAAAGCGCATTCTCCAATTCTGACCGGCGATTTAGTTTACCAGGTTTCTTCTGTCTGATATGATGCTTCAAAACCAGGTTCCAGTAAATTTCTGCAAACTTTGCAAAAAGCTGATCAAAAGTCAGTACCAGCTTACTATCGGTGTTATATAAATTGTCCAGAATAGATTTCAGAAATCCAAATTTATAACTTGTATCATTTACGGATTTACTTGAAAAAAGGTATGCAAAAGCAGACCACATCTCATCATCTGATAGTGGTCTGTCTTCGTACTCTGCTTCTTTTAACAAGTATCCTGCTGCCATATCTAATTTAATATCTCCGATACTTTATTGTTATAACCGTATAACTAATTATATACTGCCTGCACTTATAAAATCATTATTATCTAAATATCAATCAAAAATCATCATCATCCCAATCACCCATAGCCCAATGCCAAGCTTCCTTATCAGCCCTGTCTCTTTCAAGCTCTTCTTGCCTGCGCCAGAACTCTTTCTTCTCTGATCTCGACATGTTCTGAGTAAGCTTCTCTACCTCTTTATCTGACAGTCTTACATCGTGTTCATCATCGCCACCAAATAATAAATGCATTAACATATTCACACCTACCTTTCACAAATCGTACTTATCCAGAGTTTTCAACTTCTGTTCCTTCTCACCAATTCTTTTAAGCATATACTCCAAAAACTCTGTCATGAGTACTGATAATACAAGAAACGTTGCAAGGATAATTGATATAACCTTCAAAAAGGCTCTCTTACCACCTCTAATAATCTTATGTCTATTCTTCTTTAAAGACCGATACCCCAGGACTATAAGTGTTATTAATAATATGAGGATTGTTTCCATATTGTCACGCCCCTCTCACTGTAAGGTTATCAATCAATATCTCCGTAGTATCCCGGCATTGTGTATCCATCCTCGCCTTCAGGAAGACCGATCACATGAAGCTCATCCGCATCATATACCCAACCTTTACCTGCACCGGAATATCCTGATGAATAGGATTTATCTACATCGCCGTAATAACCAGGTTTCGTATATCCGTTTGAACCCTCAGGAAGACCAATTACATGCAGTTCATCCGAAGAATAAACCCATCCCTTTCCTTGTGTTGTTCCGGTTCCGTTGCTCTGGGTATTACTACCGCTGTTCCTGCTTGATTTGTGATTAGGTTTTCTTGTGCTATTTGGACCGTCCAGCGCATCTATCGCATCCTGCGTCAGATTACCTGCTGCCTCCAGTTCATCCAAAAGCTTCTGATCATACTCCTTATTCATCCTATCTATTTTTTCTCTCCAAGTTTCAGCATGAGCTGTCGTACCCATAAAACCAACAATTATTCCAAATACTAAAAAAGTTGAAAATGCAATCACAGTCTTTTTCATCATAACTACTACCTACCTTTCAATGAAGCTGATGCTGCATCCCCAACAATTCTTTTTTCAAATCCCCAATCCATATTCAATTTGTTTTCTATGATTACACTTTAATCTTTTTGCTGTCCAATAATCACACCTGCACAATCGAATCTTTGTTCTTTTGTGCCAACCTCCGCTTTTTCTCTAGATTTTCCATATTGGGTTATCATGTCAAGGCAAGTTTCCACTGAATTAATTATCCCCAGCACTTCCTCTAAGCTGCAGTAGGGCTCTAATATTTCATTTGAATTAGCAAAAACAATATCATATCTATAATCATGCTGATTATCAGAGCATCTTCTTGCCTGAAGGAAAAAACCATATTTCCGTAGCCTTCGTAGCTCCTGCGTCAACCTCCACTCATCATTCTTCATAGCGAGCCTCTCTTTACTTGCTTCAACATTTTCAACTGTGCTGTTCAATATAATCAGGTATTCTGTAAATGTATTATCGCACATTTGTTCGAGTGTCGCTATTAAAGAATTATAAAAACTTGAGTCTTATGCACAAAATTTTCGATGAATTTCCCACAAAATGAAATAAGCGGTCAATATGGCCGCCTATTTCCTAAATTATTTCTTTAATGCTCTGTCATATTCAAGAAGAACTGATCTAACTTCCCTCATGGAGGTAATACCAAAATTGCCCAGTTCTCTTACATCCTCCACACTCATACTACATAACTCTCCTAATGTATTGACACCTGCCCCTTTTATACAATTATAGGGTCTATCAGATAATCCAAGTTCCTCTATCGGTAAGTCATCGCTAATAGAACCGTCTTCATTTATATATTTTGAGTCAGAAGATTCTAATAAGCGCTCTGCTGCAGTCCTCGGCCGTCTAATAACCAGTGTTTTTTCCATAAACTGTCTGAGAATTTCTTCTATATCCAATTCTGGATCCACATATGCCCTTATTCTATCCCGCCTTGAAAAAGTCCGCAGTTTTCTTAAGCCTTTTTGTTCCAATTGTCTGATGCGTTCACGAGTTACACCAAATTCTTTACCGATTTCCTCGAGTGTATGTCTCTTTCCATCCTCCAATCCATACCTAAGGCGAATTATTCTTTCCTCACGTTCTTTAAGACATCCTAGGATATCAAACAATACTCTCTCGAACTCCTCTGTAATTGAATCATCAACAACTGTTTCTGACGAATCCCCCTCTTTAACTGATTCATCAGTTAAAGCTAAGAGTGTACCATCGTCTTCGTCATCTTCCGCTTCATGATCCTCTATAAAATCTTCACTTATTTGCTGCGTTGTATTATCAATTAGGTCATATGTACTCTTATCAATATCCTTTAAAAACGGTGATGCTTTATCTTTTACACATGTCACGACAAGTCGCTGCTGCGCTCTGGTCATAGCAACATAGGTCCTGTTTCTCTCCCTTACCTCATAGTCCTGTCTCTCTTTATCAATTTCAAGCCTATACAAATAGGAATATGGATAATTACCATCCACAAATTGCGGAATAATAACGCGGGTAAACTCCAGGCCTTTTGCACTGTGAGTCGTAACAAGCTTAACACCAGGTCTTGTTATATTAAAATCCTGATCGCCCTTGATGAATTCTATTGGAATGCCAGCCTCCTTAAGCCAGGTTGCAATATTATCCAGCTGGTTATTCTTAGATGCAATAATCGCTATTGTCTGATCACTAAAGTCTTTCAACCATTTTTTTACAATATCCAGCAATAAATTTTTTTCATCTTCTATGGATTTCAGCAGTACTACATTAGGCTTTGGCCCCTTAAACTTCGGAACCACATGATCACTCCTATCATCCTCAGATAGAAATTTATCGTTTCCTTTTCTTAAAGATTCCGCAAATCTGTCTATCTGCGCTGTAGTTCTCATGGATTGAGTAAGCCGTTTTATTGTAATATCTATTCCCAAATCTTTAGGAATCCACTGTTTATTATAAAGTTTCTGATTATTGTCCATAGCGATTGTCATATCTTCTCTAAAGATATTCATTACCGCTTTCATCTGTGCCAGTGAAAAATCCTGAGCCTCATCAATCAGGACATGGTCATACAAATGTTTTGTAGATATCTGGTAACCGTGTCTTGCCACATAAAGTGCAAAATCTCCCCAGTCGACCATACCATTTTGCTTTAATATATGTCTGTAGCAACAAAATATGCGAAAAGCATCTGCTCTATCAGTCTCCGACATACGAAGATTTGTCCCACGCCCCTTTCTTTCCAGGGACATGTAATAATCATAGTCCACAGTAGTAACATTCATGGACTTCATCCACTCAATTTCTTCCTGCCAGAATGTTTCATCACATGCAGGATGATCCAAGAGACGGCATTTAGAGTTAGCTCTTCCATACTGTTTTAGAGCCTCACGAATAAACTGCTTCTGTGTTTTGTCATCACAGACAGTTTTTCTATCCAACCCTATATCAACACAAATATCATAAAGGTGCTTATTAACGGTCTTCACCTTAATAAAACGTCTTCTATCACCATTTATACCAAGGATCTGCGCAGTAGCGCTGGCAAGCGGCTTATTATAAGTAAGTACAAGTACCTTATTATATGCCTTCGGATTATAGTTTTCTTCGTATTCTTCAATGTATTTCTTTGCTATATACTGTATTACAGTACTCTTTCCGCCTCCAGCATATGCCTTAATTACTAGCGTTTTATCTCCAGAGTAGTTTGCACACCTCTGCTGCTCTTCTGTCAGTTTCAGCCATTTCTTTTGTGCATTCAAAAAAGTCCCATCCATAGTAGTTTCCCTCAAAGATCCGCAAAATCATCATCGTTGAATGTATTCATATCTCGCCTGAGCTTATCCGATTCTTCTTTGGATTCTTTGGTAATAGTCTTAGATGCTTTCTTAACTTGTCTGGTCATACCATCGCTCTTTGTAACCCAGGATTTTGATACTTCCTTCCAAAAATCTCCATTAACCATAGACCTTCTCCCTGTCTCTTGGAAAAACAGAATACTTGCAGTTATCCACGTTTGGGCAAAATGCACACGGATGTGACTTCTTTACCTTACCTTCTGGTGTATAAGCAAAACCTGGCTTTGTGAACTTCATGCTTTTTTTACCCTCTTCAGAATCCAGCTTTGCATATGCCTTCAGCGCTTCCTTTCGTCCAGAATAATCCGGGAAGTGTGTTCTAAGTCGCTGCTCCGTATAATAGAGGCCACCACACAAATCTCTTCCAATTATCGCTTCATCTTCTTCCGTATAATCCTTGCGATCTCCAGTTAGGTAATCGTAAATCTGTCGTTTAGCTGATTTTTTTATAGCCGGGAACAAATCCATTACATTCTGATATACCTCTTCAATTTTTACGTTCTTATCTTTCATGGCATTGGAAATAGCCACAATAAGCGATGTAATAGAGAAGCTCTGCATGAATTCATCCTGGAAGCTAGGTGCATCATCTACAATGTATCCATATAAATACCTTAACGGACAAACTCCATAATCCATTTTGGCTTCCTTTGGAATCTCTGCGTTCAGATCATCAGAGCAATGCTCAGTAATCTTGGCATCTACCACTTCTGCATTTTCGACCTGCCCCCACTTAACTCCTTTTTTCCTGGGACCAAAATACTTAACATCTATAGAACTCCTTATAAGTCCGATATAAGGTGACTCTGCCCTCTTCTTTCCCCTTATCTCAGATACCCATGATATAGATATATTCCTATGCTTTAGGGCTGAATACATGAAATATCTATTTGCAAGGGATGTGTTTTCCGCCGTATACAGCCAGCATTTCAGCAGTTCGTTTTTCTTCTTTTCATAACTGTTCTTTAAAATATTTTCATTAAGTGGCCAGGGATATGCCCCCTTACCTCCAGGCATACTATCATTGTCACATAAACAGATATGAATTCCATTTTTCTTCTTAGTAATATGTGCTGCATCAACATGGTACATAGGCATGACAGCCCAGTTTCTTCCTTTTATCTCACCTTCATCATATGTGCCTTCAAGATATAATTCCAAAGCCCTCGCAGCATCAGCAGGAAAGCATTTAATTCTTGTATTATTTTCTGTATTCAACTTATACAGAATCTTCCTGGCAATTTCTCGCTCCAACTCTGATACATCATCAGTAACTACGCATCCATCCAGAATCTTATTTAATCTACGAATATGCTCAGAAATATTTATTTCACTGTTGTCTACAAAAAGCTCACGCGCTATAAATAAAAGATGCTTTATAAGCACAATAACGCCTTTTACTCGTTCTACCGGGACCGAAAACTGGCTAAAATCAGCCAAAGGATTTCCCATCATCTGCTGCCACCTGTATGAATCCTTATCTGATCCTTTAGAAGTATTCCAGAAACAGTTTTTCTCTATATCTTCAAGCTCTTCTAATCGTGTCTCCCAATCAGATATCCTATTGCAATCCCTGAAAAATGGCATGATCTTCGTAAGGTCATTTACATAATCCTTACCTGAATATTCCCCATGGGTAAGCCATCCAGATGAAAAACACTCAAGTAGGCTGTACTCAGAAAGGCAGATTGCATTCTCGTTCTCATCCCACATATCATTGATATTCCATATGAATTTACCAATCGGGAATGCCATTAGCTTTCTTTCACCATATAGCCTCGGATAAAACGCTTTTACAATCTCATTTGCCTCGTTGCTTCCTGCAGAGTACACGCCCTCCCCATGGTCAGCACTCCATGCAATACCATTGGAAAAATCTATGAGGGATCCATATTCTCTAATAGTGACCCTGCCTTCCCTATTAACCTTTGGTTTTCTGCCTTCAAAAATATCACCACATGGGTCTTCCTTATTTGTTACTGCACTGACCCATTTATCCATAGACACATATTTTTTATCTTCACCATAGGTTTTTTTCCATATTTCATAGGCAAATGGGTAACGTGAGTCGTAAGGGAACAAGAAAATAAGCTCGATCCCTGTCTTTTCCATGGCATGCAAAAATCTCTCCTGGAAAGGTGTTAGATAAAACAGACCATGTATGACTAGTTTTGATATCTTTCTCTGAGGTGAAAACCCATACACATTATTAAGTAATTCCTGCATCAATTCAGGTTTTTCTATAGATTCAAGCCGCTCTCTTAGCTGCGGAAGTCCGAAAACATTTTCATCATATATGCTGCTATCAAGAAGCTTTTTCCATATTTCTATCAGGAGTTCTACATTCTGATCCCCGAATGTATACAATTCATTTGTCTTAACACCTGCTGCTTCAAGCCTGCTTATAGAATTAAAAATGCCACCAACATTTTTGATACATCCAAGAAGCCATTTCTGCTCATAAATATCATCTGAATCATCGATTAAATCTCGAATCATTTTTGAAATCAGGGAAAATATAGCAAACTTATTTGCATCCTCAGCCCAGCCCCCTTCAATGGCTCCCTGAAGTTCATTCATGGAAATCGCATGGAAATCCAGGGCATAGTCAAAAAGGCCATCCCATTCGTCTTCATGCCCTGGTCTATCATTTTTCAATGCCCATCTCATATCGTTAGAAGCAACAATCTGAGGAATATTCTTGATTTCACTCCAAAAGCTGCATTTTCCAAGATTATTTAATTCAGTATAGGTGTATACTTTTCTTGCCATATCCTTAAAATCCTATATAGCTGGCCCAAGTATCATCCTTAGGTCGCATTGGTTCGATAACAATAAGTTTGTTTATTGCCCTCGTCATTGCAACATACAAAATTCGATGTTCTTCCGCCCTATCCTTATGCACCTTCATCTCATGCATATCCGTATAGAATTCATTCCGGAAGTTTAATCCGCCTCCGTTCCATCCAACTCGAAGATCTTTGGTGTCAATAATCATTTCCGCTCTCTCTTTCGACGGAAGCTTTTTCCCAGTGTAAGGAAGGATTATTGTGTCAAACTCCAATCCCTTTGATTTATGTGTAGTCATGCACAGAACACTTTTATAATCATTATCATTTCTGGTCTCAGGCTCTTCTTCCTCGCGGTTTGTGGCTATCTGTGATTTTAAGAAAACATAGAGCACATATAGACTAAGCCTCTCTTCACTGAAATTACTTTGTATAAGCTCAATGAGCTTCTCGAGGTTTGCTTTATATTGTGACGCCCTGGCATAAGTTACAGCTTTAGCATTCTCTTCATCCCAACCATCATCCAGAAGGGCTCTCCTTGTACTAGAAATAAAGTTCTCAACTACTGGAATTTGTTCAACTATGTCCTTCAAAACTGATATAATTGGCTTTAATCTTAGCCAGTTCCTATACTTTTCCCATTTTGTTTTCCGGACATAATCAGACAGATATAAACATAATTGCTCTTTATCCCCGTTTAATGACTCCATGCGCTTTATGTCTATAGTTCCAACATCCCCAGCAAAAGGTGTCATCAAAAAATTGAACATATACTTCGGTTCATTTTCAAATAGGAATGAACATATTAACGCATAAAAATCCCTCACTGCCTCGCTTTTATAAAAATAGCCTTCCCTCTTCGTCACATTTGGAATCTTATGTTTTCTAAGAAGCATAGACAACTGATCAAGCTGACCATTGGTTCTTGTCAGCAGTACTACTCTAAATTTCTCATCAGGATCTTTGCCTGACTTCTTTAATTCCTCAACCCTATCCATAAGATCATCAAGAGCTTTCTTTGTATTCTCTGTTATTTCTCTCGCTGAAGGCTGTGATGGATCTTCAAAAAGAGTCTGTCTTCTTTCAAAGAAATCCTCAGTCTTCTCCTTATCTTCCTCGCTCTCTGAAAGTATTACCCCGTCTGGTTTTTCTGGTTCGAGGCAATGATATATTACAAGCCCCCCACACGCATCCTTATTTAACGGAACTACTGGAGCATCATATTTAAGCATCTCAGAGCTTCCCCATCTGGCAAAGATTTTGTCCATTGATTGCATGAGGGTTGCTGCAGTTCTATAGTTATTCTTCAGTGAAAAGTCTATATGACCAGTGCCGTTTCCATTTCCATCAAGTGCTTTATACAGGGTTTGAAATGCTTCGTCATTTGCGCCTCTAAAGCCATATATACTCTGTTTTACGTCACCAACAACAAAGAGCTTTGTCCCTGTTAGTTTTACCAACTGATTAGCAACATCTATCTGAGATAAATCTGTATCCTGGAATTCATCTATAAAAAGATACTTCATTCCTAGCCCAGATAATGGACTCTCACTAGCATCATCTCTTTCTTTCTGCTTTATGAATTCCCCAAGAACCATCTGTAGATCCCTTATGATATCGCTCAAGGATATTGCATCCATCTTGCGCTTTACTTCGAAAAACTCATCATCAAGCTTAGGGATTATTTCCTTTGCAAACTTACCGAACTTGTTTGATTCTTCATTAGGAAATGTGTCTCCCCATTTCAGGTTATGAATTGCCTCATGTGACAGACCAACCTTTGCACACTCATCCCAGAACATATCTATCAGGGCTTTCGTCGTATAATACTGCTCTCCAACTTGATCTTTTATGGAAGAATCTGTTTCCAGCAGGTTATCCATATATTCAAAGATCAGATCATTACGGTCTTTCTTGAAGCTCTTTATACTAAGATTTCCGGTAAATCCCTGCTTAATGCCATACTTCCGAAGCACTTCATAAGAAAAACTATGAATAGTACTGATATTCATCTGGGACTGTTCTTCAACCCATCTGAAATACTTAACATTTCCAGTCAAATGATATCGGTTCAACAAATTATCCTGAAGCCTTCGATTCATCTCCTCCGTGGCATCATTAGTGAACGTGATCATATAGATATCGTACATATGAATCCCCG
Source organism: Butyrivibrio sp. ob235 (assembly GCF_900109475.1). NCBI lineage: Bacteria > Bacillati > Bacillota > Clostridia > Lachnospirales > Lachnospiraceae > Butyrivibrio > Butyrivibrio sp. ob235. Next base: position 6,174 of record NZ_FOBE01000017.1, on the reverse strand, counting down.
GAACAGTGTGCATAAGATACATTATTCTGTCTATCATTACAGAGGTTTTGCCAGTGCCGGCACTTGCCTGAACAACAACATGTTCATCAGGGCTACAATGCTCAACCCTATACTGCGCAGCATTAAAAGATGGGCATGCTGATTCCAGCCTATTAATAAGACCAGACTCATCATCCCCATCTATCACAATTCCTTTATATCCGCTCACTACAAAAATCTGGAGTAAACGCGCTTTTTGATAATCATCGCTGTTATCTATGCTATTAAGTGCTTTTGCAGAAGTATCGTCACCAAACCATAAAACCTTGATACCATAGTCAATCCATTCCTTTATACTATCAAGATATTCAGACAGACTTTGCCCACACAAAAGCACAGAATATTTCGCACCAAGAGCATGTTCACGTTCATCCTCATACTTTATAGAACTTATGGGCAAAATACTATCTTTTATCTCTTCTTTCTGTTCACGCGCTGAATTATCCGGCTCTATGTCATCCGTCTCAACATTTTGTTGATCAGTCTTTGTTGTACCTTCACAGGTTCTTCCAAGCGTTATGGCATAAATATCCTTAACACCTTTTTCTTTAAGCAGTCTCTTTACAGCCTCCATGGTATTCCCGGTAGTAGTAACATCATCGAATACCACAACTGTTTTGGCTGTTAAATCATATCCTGCGTATAGCGCCATGGTATCAAGAAGCCCTTTTACACTCCTATCTCCACCACCTGACAATTTCTCATGGGTCTTTGTCCTGAGTATAAGATTCCACACATTCTTACATCCAAACTCATCGCAAACACTACTTGCAAGAAACTTAAGTGCATCGCTATACATATCTTTTTCATGTGAAGGAACGATGCAGACAATCACATCAGATAAGTCTTCTCGACTTCTTTTGAAATATGCATCAATAGCACCCTTAATATCAGTGCATAAAGAAGCAACGGCATAGTCATCATTATCCTTAAATTTAAGAATCTTCTCACTTACGCCGTTATGCTCTGAATATCTTGACGGATAGTAATCATAAAGATATTGAATTCCAGAATCAGTACGTTTGAACTCCAATTTCAATCACCCATAATATCAAATATAGTCATTTGAACAGGTTCGTCAGTACCTTCTGATTCCCTCAATGATTCTAAAAACTTTCCAAGCTCCTCCGTATCGCTTATGGAAATTCCATCCTTACTATCTATTATATACCTATTTCCAGAAAAATCTCCAATCGCATTATCTCCAGGATTATAAACGCCAATTTTGCGATGCATTTTTGCAGCCGCGTTGACAGTGTGCATAGTTCCGCTCTTCATACCACACTGCATAACAAGCGTCGCATCTCCAAGTGCCGCAATAATGGCATCCCGCTCAACAAAGGTGTACTGCGTTGCTTTCGTATCAGGCGGATACTCTGAAATTAACACTCCTCCTGTAGCCAATATATTATCACAAAAAGCTTTGTTTTCTTCCGGAACAATATGATCAAATCCACAAGGTAACACCGCAACTGTTTTACCTCCAGCATCAATGCACGCCTTATGTGCAATAGTATCGCATCCTGCTGCCAAGCCACTGACAATTACACGTTCAGAACACTCAATGGTTGCTTTTACAAAAGAAACCTCTTTATTTGCTGCATGCTCGACAGGATCTCGTGTTCCTACCACTGCTATGTTTCTTTCGTCAATAGCCGATACATCGCCTTTGACATATATTATGCAAGGTCGTTTATTACCAAGTGCATTCAGTTTATTAGGATATTCTGCATCCAAGATTGTATATACTTGTAAATCATTTCTATCTAAAATTGCATTATAAATTGTACCAGAGCTTTCTATAGCCTCATTAACACTATCCTTATCAACCTTTGTTTCATTGGCTAACACAAGATCTTTTAGTACATCAATCCCATCATTCTTACGCAAATACTGAAGATAAAACTTACTAATCCTAGCATTCCCTACACCACCTACTGCTTTTAGGAAAAGAATTTCTCTGAGCTTTTTCATTACAAAATCCTCATATTAAAACGGTTACCGGCTAGACTTTAAAACATCCTCCAGTTTTTTCAGTTCTGCTTCTGTAAGTGTTATCCCCTTGCCCATCTTTTTATGTTCTGGATCCCATTCCCTAATATCATATTTAGGTTCTTTACCATGCCAAGAAATAATATTTATTTCTTTTCTCCATCCTTTAGACGATTCAGATAATACCCCAACTTGCTTAAGGATTTCAAAATTCTCCCCCTTAATAATCTCTTTATTCTCCTGCTTATCAGCCTTTGCAGAATTATCTTTCTTAGATGAAGATTCTACTGTAGCCTTTGAAACACTTTCTTCAGATTTTTTCTCTTTTGACTCTCCTATGTAGTACTCTTGGACTTTTCTAAGGTGATTCTTATCCGCAGCATAGACTATCAAGTATTCTCTTCCATTTTCGTTTGTTTCCACAGTAGCACAGCCCTCGTTATCATATGCTTCAAGGACTGCATTTATTGCATCATCTACTTTTCCTCGTTTTACACATAGCACACCATCTTTACGTTTAACATATGGAGCCATGACTCTGGACAAATTGTTTTTTAATATACGCATTAGCACCTCCAAAGCGGTTCTTTGTAAATGCCTAAATCAACAAAATTGTTTCCTTCTTTTAAACAAATAAGCTTTTATATAATTCTAATTTCCTTCTAATTCTTGTTATACCCAAACTCTCTTGTCATTAACACCTCTTTCCACCATGTTTCTCGCGCAAGAATGGTGTCATCATCAGTAGTATTCTTGAATATCTCGAGAATGCTATATCGAAAGTTTTCCTTAATATACTTAAAATCTATGTTTTTCAGCTCTACATTTCCACCATTACCATTTGCAATATAATCCCTCCAACGTCCAAGAATCATATTCTCCCCGTATGCGGAACCAACATATTTCTTGCCATTTACAGAATCCGAAATCAGATATACACCTTTTTGGTTAGCAAGGGCCGTTTTCCAAGCATCTGTTTCTATAAGGCCGGATAATTCTTGCCATGAAACATTAACATTGTCATATCCAGGAAAAATTGTTTTGCATACATCTCTCGTGATTTCCAAAACTTCCAAGTCATCAATATAGTTTTCCAGACAAAGATATGAAGCACGGAAATCTTTTTTAAATCCAATAATCAATTTGCCGATTAGGTCTGTTGCAACATCTACAAGTTCAGTAGTATAGCGATATCTCGCAGGTCCATCAGGAGTTTCTTTAACATCCAAGCTCTCGTATATACCCGCAAAAATCCATTCATCCTTTCGCCAGTATATAAGGGAAAGAATATACTTTCTTTGGAAGTTTTTCTGTGTCTGTTCTTCCTGCCATGCTTTAAATAGCGCCCTGTCTTGAAGAAATAGTCGCAATGGTTTAAACGTATCTATCGATCCTCTTCCACAGTGAACTTTGAAAGCACCCTTATTCTCAGCTAAAAATGAAATAATATTCTTTACTTCCATCATTATTTCCTGTTCTAAGATATTTTATAATACTGTAATACTGTTAAAAGTTTTTCTCTTATAAGATTTTTCCCATCGTCTGCATCCCCTCTATCAACTCTAGATGGATGCGCACATGAATTCCTAAGTTTTGAAATAAAATCTAGTTTATTTGCAAAACCCTTTTTAAAAAATTCATCTTCAAAGGCTTTGTTCAAATATGCTCTAAAGTCTACATATATTGGTTTCTTGGGTTTCTTTGCCAATACTCTTGTTAAAACATGAGCCATCTTACCTATTTCAAATTTCCATTTTGACGAATCTTCACGATATTTCTCTGTACAGTCCTGCAAAAAAAATGCGAATACTTTTGTATCCTCATCTAGATATGCCTCCGGGAAAGATGTACCGATAGTTACTTTTCTGTCTATTAAATCTTGAATATATCCTACAAACATTTTAGAAAACAGTTCACCCTCAAATGTTCTACAAAATTCTATAATAGAAGGCGCAATATCCTCGTTTTCTTCCTGGCCAATAAGGTTGTATAAAAGTATACCCATCGGTATGAAATGTCGTGATTCGTCTTCAAGCTTATCCCAATATGGATTAATCCATTCTTGTGCCTCCGGCATAGTTTTTTCAATATTTGACACTGATATTTTAGTTTCATATAGTTGATGTATTTTTTCAATGACAGTATCTATCGAAGCTTCATCATCGTCATCTATGCCAACCGTAGACTGTATTTCTTTTAATGTCGAAGACAATTCCTTTATTGTTTGATGTAGCGCGTTAATATCTGCAGTATTTGCAACTATATCTTGCCTATAAATCACTCTATTATCAGTGCATACATCACTTATAGTTGTATACGAAGCTTCCGGAATTTCACCAAATGCTTCTGGCTCAACATCTACGCTAGTAATAGAATCCCAAATAAACCCATTAATATTTGCTAAATATGAAAAAATGCCATCTCTCTCATACGGGCATAAGACTCGCATTTGTTCTTTTCCAAACATATCAAACATTCTTGAAATGCTTTTTTCATCAAGAAATGCTCTCTTAAATTTAGAATAACCCGCCTCCCAAACTGTTGAAACCTTTACTGGATGCTCGGTACGATATTCTTTTAGAAAGACTTTATTATCATTTATAACTATTCGATTCTGATCATACAGCTCATCAAGTTTTTCCTTCGGAAAGCGCCACGATTTACCTTCTGACAAATCAATACCGTGCCATGTAAAGCATAAATTTTCGCAATATATTGGCGATTTCATAAGTACTTTACGATAATTATCAAAATCATCCTTTTCTGGATAATACTTAATATCCCTTAATTCTTTTAGCACTGGAAAAACATAATCTGAAGCTTTATAACAAAAATATAACACGTCATCCGTATTATTTCTGTTACTAATAGGCGACACTCGCCGCTTTATTGTTACGTTTGTGGAAGACTTAAAAAATTGGTCAAATACAAGTTTATAGTTTATATCAACATACTCTTTACACGGTACAAGGAACACAGCAATTCCGTCATCTTTCAATAAACGATATGTATTCTCGACAACATGTGAAATATAGTCTGTGTATTGCTTTAATATAATTTTCCTTGCCTTAGCTTCCTCTTCTTTAGTTTCTTCTATAGTTACCTCTCCGATTTTCTTTCCTGTCTTAGCAGCTACTGCATGCCGTGCACTTTTATATTCTCCTTCATAAAAGAAATCTTTATAACTGGTAAAATATGGTGGATTAACATAAATCAAATCATATGATTCTCCTGCCATTCCTTCCATGACATCAATAGCCTCTGTGCCAAGAAACAACCTTCCAGACATCCTTCTCCCTCACTCTTCCATAGTTCTTCTTATAGAATTTTATTTTAATACTTTCATTACTTTTCTCGTAATTATTCTACTTACGATCTATTTTTTTCATAAAGCATACGCTTTTAAATTCATACTGCTTCAGCCAAAAAATCTACAACTATCCTCTCCAATTTGGCAGATATTTCTGCAAAGCGCCAATTAAGATCCAACTATCCTACAGCTATCTTATTTCCTCCAATTGAAAACTGATTAGCAGGTTTGAATACATCATCAGTCTTTACATATAAAAGTATGCATGCAACTTTACCAGTCTGTTCCATATCCCAGTTCTTTACGTATATAAAAATCTGTATAAGTTCTCATTTCTATAATTCTGCACATCATAATTCGATTGCATCTGGCGACCAAATTTTTAGCATCAAATAATAAGTACCCTGTCATCTCCAGATTTAAGCGTAATATCTGTAATCATGTTAGGTAACCACATATCATTATCATCATCTAGTAGTCCGTGCAAAAATTAACTAGTAGTCCGTGCAAAAATTAACTAGACCGTTTTTGCTATATCCTCTGCTGCATCGATTTCATCCATTTTGTATTTCCAATGATGCACCACCGGAGATTGATTTATCTCCTCAAAGTATAGATAAATGCGATCAACAAGTTCTTGTTTAGTGCCTACCCTTATTCCACGTAGCATCTGGCGTGTCATTTTGCCAAAGAAACCTTCTATCATGTTAAGCCATGACCCATGCTTTGGAGTGAATACAAATAAAAATCTGCCTTGCATTGTTTCCAAGAAAGCTTTTGTTTTCCTTGAAGTATGCACACTGTGGTTATCAAGCACTAAACGAATTACATCT
>NZ_FOBE01000006.1:0-156727 GCF_900109475.1 Butyrivibrio sp. ob235 | reverse complement strand
TACAAAGAGACTGGTATTCATCATTCCTGCTCTATTGCTATGAACCTAAAACGCAAAATATAGATAAAGACAAATGTGCTAAGACTTTTGAGGCACAATACAATAAAGAAAAAACCTTAATCACCTGGATCAAGGCATATAAAATCAAGATATTAAACAGTGGAATTAACGTAGCTTAACAACTTAATAATCAGGGAGATTGACTATACTTCCTTGCTGAAAAGCAGAAATTTACCGTTAATGTGGTCGTTGGACTGCTTGGTAATGAAAGTCCTGATTCAAACAGATTTACACTTGTAACTCCAAAGTCTGAAAATGATGTACGATTACAAGCTACGCTTGCCAATCAGAACCCCACGGGCTTGCCCGTGGGTATAGTCAGTATATGCGCACTGATAATTGTTGTAAATATATAGCCAAAAGATAACGCTGATTTTTCCGTTGCCTGCCAACTTGCCGCCCGACTTGTGCGACTGAAACTGCAGTTTTTTCTGTTGCCTGCCAACTTGCTACCCGACATGTGTAGCTAAACTATCAGATTTTTGAGGTGTCAGCGCACCTAGAGCTTTGCTTCTAGCTATACATTAACAAATACAATGGCTAAGTTAAGCTTTTTTATTCAAAATGCGCACAAACAGTGAGGGTAAGCTTTGGGAATTTACCCTGTTTTTTACCCTTTTTGCTGACTACTTTACACCAAGATATGCCATCTTATGCGGTGTAAACCACAAAACAACAAAAATATAAAATGCGGGAAACCGCAGAAACAGAGGGCTTTAGAGCAATGATACGTATATTATTCGTCTGCCACGGCAGTCTACCAACAAAAAGGTAGAAATGGCTTGTTTTAGGCGTTTGAATGGATTTGTACATCAATTTTGCACCCCACTTGCACCTTTTAAAATGAACTAAAAAAACGGCTCTAATATGGCAAATATGAATATGTAATTGATTAGTAAATTGACTTTCGGGTAAGGGGGAGTATAATTTAAGTAAGAAAATCTTACCAAAGGAGGAAAGAGTATGAGTATGATTACAGAAGTAACATCTGTTTCTTCAAAAGGTCAGGTGGTTTTACCTAAAAATATTAGAGATGCACTTTCTTTAGATACTGGAAGTAAACTTATCGTAGTTACTGATGGCGATAATATACTTTTAAAGCCTATTGTTGCGCCAAATCTAAGTGAATTCGACGAATTGATGAAAGAATCTCAGAAATGGGCGAAAGAAGTTGGTATGACAGAGTCCGATATAGATGAAGCTATTACTGCTGTCAGGAAAAGGAGAAAATCCTGATGCGAGTTGTAATTGATACAAATGTTGTTGCTTCTGCTATTTTCTTTGGAGGAAAACCTAAGGAAATAATTGATAAGCTGATGCTAAACAATATTGATGCTTATGCATCTGCGGAGATTCTTGAAGAGTATTCAGAAACTGTAGAATACCTTAAAGAAAAATTTCCTGGCAAAAAGCCAAAGATACCTCTTATAGAGATTGAGTCTAAGTGCAATGTAATCGAGGTGCATTCGAAGGTGGATGTTTGCAGAGATCCTGATGATAACAAATTCATTGAATGTGCGCTTGATTCAAAATGTTATTACATAGTTAGTGGTGATAAAGATCTTCTCACAGTTGAGAAATATAATAAGAAATCTTCAGGATGAAAATTCAAATCTCAAAAAGCTATTAGATGAAAATAACATTTCCTACAGTGCAGATGCAAGCTGATATAGCTCCTATGGAGAACGCCTGGTATTATAGTTAGGTGAAAAAGTAAACTAGGTCAAAAAAATGAAATAATCATAGGTTTAGGATAAAGTATCATTTGCATAAACAAATCGGGAACAATCTTAAATTATAATAAATAAATATACGTTACATTGAATTGTATAAAATTCCTTGCTATTCTGTATTTGCATTAGATTGCAAGGAGGTTTTTATGCATAAATATTTACTATCAGTTCTTCTTTCAGCTATTTTAGTCATAGTCTCCGTTACAGGATGTGGGAAAAGCATTAAAAATGAGAATGACACATCTATTACTGAAGCCTCTAATGAACTCCCTAGTGGCAATGTAAGTCTTAGAGTATGGGGAGCAGATGAGGATGCAGATCTTGTTAATCAAATTATAAGCAGCTTTACATCTCAATATGCAGGGCAAGCCACCTTTAATATTACCTTTGAGGCTCACAGTGAAGCTAATTGTAAGGATGATATTTTGGGGGATGTTATAAATGCTCCTGATGTCTTTACTTTCGCAGATGATCAGCTGATGGCGTTTGTGGCATCAGGTGTGCTAAAAAAGGTGTCGAACGACTCCGAGATTTCTTCAAGAAATCTTACTGCAGCAAGTGAAGCCGCTTCCATTAATGGAAGCTTATATGCTTATCCACTAACTGCAGATAATGGTTATTTCCTTTTTTATAATAAAAAATATCTAAGTGAAGAGGACGTTCAGACCATGGATAGCCTGTTGGCGGCAGCAAATAAGGCAGGAAAACAGGTTTTCATGGAGATGACTTCCGGATGGTATATGTATTCATTCTTCGGCAATACTGATATGGAAATAGGTCTTAATGACGATGGAATCTCTACTTACTGTAACTGGAATGCAACCTATACAGACATTACCGGTGTTGATGTTGCTGAAGCAATGATAAAGATAGGCACGAATCCGGCTTTTGCAGCGACCAGTAATGATGGCTTTACTGCCGGAGCTGCAGATGGGACTTTTGTGGCCGGAGTAAGCGGCGTGTGGGATGAAAACGCTATTAAAGAGGCCTGGGGCGATGATTATGCTGCTACCAAGCTTCCGACTTATACTGTAAAGGGCCAGCAGCTACAGATGTCCAGCTATGCCGGGTACAAGCTTGTTGGCGTTAACTCTTATTCGGAAAATGCATCCTGGGCAGCTAAATTTGCAGACTGGATGACAAATGAACAGAATCAGACACTGAGATTTACAATGAGAGGCCAGGGCCCTTCGAATACTAATGCTTCTTCCTCAGGAGAAGTGGGAGAGTCAAAAGCAATCAAGGCACTTCAGGAGCAGGCTCCGTATTCAAGTCTTCAGCGTGTTGGTGGAACCTATTGGGGCGCGGCAACTACTTTTGGAGAAGCTATGAGTGCAGGAAACCCTTCCGGTAAGAGTCTTCAGGTACTTCTAAATGAAATGGTAACAGAAATTACAGGCGAGGAATCAAACGGCAGCCTTGATGAGAGTGAAGCCGTTGAAGAAGTAGTTGAGGCTTCTACAGAAGCTTCATCAGGAGAAGATGCAGCTACAGATGCTTCATCAGAAGACATCGCTACAGATGCTGCATCTGAAGAAACCTCTGAGGCTGCATCAGAAGCCAATTCTGGTTCAAGTGTGAATTAAGCAGGAGGTTGAAGCAATGAAAAAAACGAGTATAAGAGTAAAAATATTGGTTCCGGTTCTACTCCTTTTTGTGATCTCGGTAATGTCAAACGTTCTTGCTATCAATAACCTTAGAAAAGTTAATGATATGGCTTCTGTGATCGCAGATAATTATCTTGGAGCAATAACGGAGTTAGATACTATAGGGCAGACTACCAAGAATATCCACACCCTTGCTCTTTCGCACATAGTTGCAACGGACTTTGAGACTATGACTGGTGTTGTAGCTCAGATTGATGATCAGGAGAAGGCTCTTGATGAGTACATTAAGAGTTATCAGAAGTATATAGATACAAATACAGCTGATGCTTATCAGAATATGATAACAGATTACCAAAGCTTTAAAGAGTCGGTAATGATTCTTCTTGCGCAGAGCGCAAATCAGAAAACAAAAGATGCTTATAGCACTGCCAATGGACTGGTTGCAGACAGTTCAAAGAAGTTAAATGATGATATTGACACGATCATTACTTCATATAAAGATTATGCTTCCAGCGAAAGACATCTTTTGACAATGGGATTTAATATGGCTATTGTATCAGGATTAGCAGTCCTGATAATTAGTGTGATAGCACTTGCAATAGCTATATACATGGTAGCCAAACATGTTATCAGACCTGTAATAAAGGCGGAAGCAGAGCTTAGAGAAATTATAGACGGAATAAACAATCGTGAAGGAGATCTTACAAAGCGAGTATCTATAAGCTCTCACGATGAGATAGGAACATTAACGCAGGGAATCAATTCCTTTATAGAACTTCTTCAGAATATATTTACTACTATTACCAGTAATTCAGAATCAATGGATAAAGTGGTCAGTGATGTTCTTGGAAGTGTACAGACTTCAAATAGCAGTGCTTCAGATCTTTCTGCTTTAACAGAAGAACTCTCTGCGACAATGCAAGAAGTTGCCAATAACGCTTCGACGATCAACAGTAATACAGAGGCTGTCAGGGTAGAGGTCGATGAAATGGCAGAAAAGAGCCGCAAGATCAGTGAATATTCCAAGACGATGAAAGAGCATGCGGACGAGATGGAGCAAAATGCCAAAGCGAATATGGATGAGACCAATGCTAAGGTTAATGAAATCCTGTTAGCTCTGAATCAGGCCATTACCGATAGCCAGAGTGTAGACCAGGTTAATTCTCTGACGGATGAGATTATGAGTATTGCAAGTCAGACTAACCTTCTTTCTCTTAATGCCTCTATAGAAGCTGCGAGGGCAGGAGAAGCAGGAAAGGGCTTTGCAGTTGTAGCCGGTGAAATAGGTAGTCTTGCAGAAAATAGCCGCCAGACAGCAGGAAATATCCAGAAAATAAACTCTGTTGTAGTAAGTGCTGTTCATAATCTTTCGGACAGTGCAAATGACCTTGTTGCATATATGCAGAATTCCATTCTTCCAGAATTTTCCAAGTTTGTAGAGGATGGCGAAAAATATAGAGATAATGCTACCTATATTGAATCTGTAATGGCTGACTTTACAGAAAAGACAGATGGCTTCAAGGAAACCTTCGACGAAATTGCAGAGTCAATAGGAAGCATAACAAATGCTATCGATGAAGGTGTAAAGGGAGTTTCCTCAGCAGCTGAAAGTACTCAGACTTTGGTAAGTGATATGGACAATATTACAAAGAGAATGGATGAGAATCAGCGAATTGTAAGTGAGCTTGATGACGAAACAGCTATCTTCACAAAGATATAAATAATATCAGAGCTATATTTTTTCATTATTCTGTTAGTTTTAAACTTGCCATTATTATGTTTCTCCTATAAATTTTTTTTGATGGGGGAAGAAGTAATGGGGAGAATAAAAAGAAAAACAACTGTTATTTTGTCATTTATAATGGTGGTCTGCACTTTATGTAGCTGCAGACTGCCTTTTTTTGAGGATGATCGTACGCCTTTAGAAAAAAAGTATCCGGAGTTTATAACTATAGATGTTTTTGATGTACAGTCCAACACCAGGGGAATTCAACAGGGATGGTTTGCCAAAATAGTCCGGGATAAGTTCAATATGCAGATAAACATTATTGCTCCAAATCAGGAGGGTCATGGAACGGCCCTTTTTGAGAATATGAGAGCCTCCGGAAATATAGGCGATATCATATTTATTGGCGCAAATGACAAGATCAAAGTGTCCTGGGATAAGGCAGAGGGTGTAGCTAAGTACGAAGTATATGCTACTTATTGCGGTAAGAAGTTCCCCAAAAAGCCTACAAAGACTACAAAATCAACCTCAGTCACAATCAAGAAGATAAAGGACAAGAAGATTGACTTTACTAAGAACTTCAAGCTATATGTGAAGGCTTATGACAGCAACGGAAATGTAGTAGGTAACAGCGTACATGCCCACTTTGCAGGAAAAGACCATGAAAAGTACAAGAACCCTAAGGACATAAAGCTTGGGGCAAAGAACGGCTTTGCTAAGAAGGTTGCAGTGACGGTCAACTGATATGTCTGATTTAGGATAAGTTTGTAATGGCAACTAACCAATTAGTGTAATTGAGAACTAAATAATTGCGAGGGCCTCCCTTTAGCTATAGTCTGGAATTCCGGATACGAAGCTAAGGGGAGGCACTTTTTCTATAAAGAAATTAATTGTTATTGAATCATATATTAACAGCGTATTGACAAAATAAATCTATTTTTGTATTATCATATCCGGTAAGACGACTATATAGGTATCCGGCAAAGGAAAACGTTTTCTTTTCTGCGGAAGCCTCCGCGGGAAAAACACATGCTGTCGGAGACTTTGGACGCGAAAGCTTTCAAAGCGTTGGGAGTGGGTAATGTCCCCTATTCCTCCGGCAGCCAATTAGAAGAAGATGAATATAATGAGGTAATGGCAGATGAAACAGAAAATGAAACAGTGGTTAGGCGCTTTGCTCAGTATAGCGCTGATACTGGGCTTGATGCCGGGGATGAGTTTGACGGCGTATGCGGCCGGAGCTTATAATGACTATCTGGTAACTACAGATGCTAATAAAAATAAAAGCGGTGAAGGCCTGACGGCGTTGCAGGTGAAGTTCAACGAGAAGCCATGGTATATCATCGCAGACAATTCCACGGCGGTCGATGCAGGTACGGTAACGCTGCTGGCAGCGGACACGAGCTTTGGAACGTCGGCGTTTGATTCAACTGCCCCATATAGCAGAGCTTACAGCGGATCGACCGTGAAGAGCAAGCTTGATGCACTCACCGCAGAAGGTGATTCTTTTGCGGGTGTAAAAGATGCCATAGTAGATACTGATTTAACGGATGTTAGTGTTACTGGAGCAAAGCTGTATCTGCTGAGCACAGATGAGGCGGGAAATGTGCCTGATAATGTCCGAAAGTTCAGCACAGCATGGTGGCTCCGCTCGCCCGGCGACAATGATTCTAGGGCGGCGTTTGTTTGGGGCGAGGACGGGAGGGTCTACGGTTATGGTACAGAAGTCGGGGGAGGGTATGGGGTCCGCCCCGCTTTAAAGCTCAATCTGTCATCTGTCATCTTCGAATCTGGAACAAATACATTTTCGCTGAAACCGGCGTATAGTGTGACTCTTTCCAGCGGTGCGAATGCAACAACAAGCGGTGGGACAACTAGCCAGACCGGGCTGACAGGTGCTATGACCACAGTGACCTATACGGCGAACACCGGATATTACTTTGCGGAGTTTACTGATATTACTGACAATGGTATTACTGCCACAAGAACGAGTAGTACGGTTGTAACGGTTTCGGGTACGCCGACTTCGGATGCGACCATCACGGTTCCGGACGCAGTGGAGAAGACAGCGGCCATTGTTACAAAGGCTCCGACAGCCAAGTCTCTGACCTACACCGGACAGGCTCAGGGGCTTGTAAACGCAGGTGAGGCGGAAAATGGCACAATACAGTACGCCCTCGGTACAGCGACCGAAGCCACACAGCCTTATACCACATCCATCCCTACAGCCACCGACGCCGGAACCTATTATGTCTGGTACAAAGCGGTAGGAGATGATAAGCATATTGATTCAGAATCTGCATGTATAACAGTTACAATTGAAGATAATAAAAATACTGGAAACAGTGGCACTATCGAACCTGTAGTAGATCAGAAGGGAAATACACCCAAAGCTGAAGTAGAGGGACTAGATGAAGAACTGGCTACTAATGTCATGACCGATGATGAGAAGAACAAGGTTAAGATAGATGCAAGTACAGGCTTCTACTCAGGTTTAAAGATTTCTCAGAAAAACGGCAAGATAAAGGTATCATGGGATAAGGGAGAAGATGCTTCAAAATACGCAGTATATGCTGCATACTGTGGCAATAAATTTGCAAGTAAGCCTGTAAAGACTACAAAATCAACTTCTGCTACATTCAAGAAGATTAATGGAAAGAAGATAGACTTCTCCAAGAATCTCAAGATCTATGTAACAGCCTACGACGCATCCGGGAAGAAGATAGGAAACACGGTATCTGCCCACTTTGCCGGAAAGAATAATAAGAAGTACAAGAATCCCAAGGCTGTTAAGTTGACAACAACCGCACTCACAATTGAAGTAGGTAAGTCTGCAAAAGTAAAGGCATCCGTCAAAATGGAATCAGGAAAGAAGATAGCGCTTAATGATGCCCATTGTGCAAAGCTTCGTTACAAGACTACAAATAAGAAGATTGCAACTGTAGATAAAAACGGCAATGTCACAGGTGTAGCCGCAGGAACCTGTGAAGTATATGTTTATTCTAAGAACGGTCTTGCAATGAAATGTACAGTAACGGTTAAGTAAAGAAGTGTAGGCTAGAATCCTAGCAGTATATGCTAATATATTGTTACGATTTTTGATGTATAGACGAAAAATTGAAATTTTGTAACCATTATCATGAGGCACTAATATGGACAATTCAAAACAGCAAGACGTATTAGAAATGAACAATGAAATTGAATTGTTGCTTTTTAGTATTATGTGCTCGGTAAACTATCCATCAGGGATGGGATCATCTATCCCAAATCTAATGAAGGGAGGCCAAAAGAAATGGCCAGAAAAATCAATGTGAAGCTCATCCTGGAGCTTCGTGAGGGGAACATGTCCAGAAACATGATCGCCGAAACAAGGCACATATCAAGGCATTCTGTGAGTGATGTTTTTGCTATCGCAGATGAAAAAGGCATCAAATATGCAGACGTCAGAAACCTTGATGATAATGCCGTTTACCAGATGTTTTATCCGGATAAGCATGTGGTAGAAAAGATGTTTAAGGAACCGGATTACGAGTACATCCATGATGAACTCAAAAAAGTGGGGGTTACGTTGAAACTCCTATGGGAAGAATACAAAGAAAAATGCCTTGAAAATGGTGATATTCCCATGGGGTACACCAGGTTTTGTGGTGGATATGGAAATTTTACTACGGTAAACAAGCTTACAAATCATCTTGAAAACAAACCTGGTGTCAAAGTAGAGGTAACTCCCTGGAATGATGAACGCATCAAGAACTGGGCAAATGCAATCGGTCCTTATACTGCGCAGGTAATCAATCGCATATTTACAGCTGTAGACATCAAAGAGCAGTATTCTTCTTTGTAAGGGAAGAAATAATGTTGCTTATGATTTCAATATCTTCCTTACAGTAATTACTAAGCTTGCCAAAGATTACTCCTCATGTATGCCGACATACTTTTTGCAGTAATATGGCTAAATCAGGAATGAACCCTAAGACGCTTCAATATATCATGGGGCATTCTGACATAAGTGTGACGCTAAACACGTACACCCATTTTTCGCTTGAAGATGCCAAGGAAGAGATGGAGAAAATCTGTGCAAATGCCTGAAAAATACTGAGTTGTACGGAGCCATAAGTTTACAACTTTTTTACAACTTTTGTAGGCAAAAATATGCTGATTTATGCCAAGATATGCCAGATAAGCATGAAAAATAGAATAGCTCAAACCCGCATGGTTGAGCCAAAAGTTAGGAGAATACAGGGATGATAAAAATACTGTTTGTCTGCCACGGCATAGTTTGTGGAAAATGTGAAAAAGCCTAGATTTTAAGGCGTTTTTAGATATGAAAAAACTGGTTTTACCCCAGACTTACCCCACTATAATATATAGGAATACTTCATCCGAATTGAATATGGATTTTACATAAAGGGCAGTTGTTCTTGAAACAGAACAATTGCTCTTTTTCTATGCCCCAAAACGGGTGCAACTATATTCAATTCACAGGAGGACACAGAATGAACTACGAAGAGTTCAAGGAAAATCTTGCAAATGATGTTAAGGAGCAGATGGAGGCTAGATCAGGCTCCGAGGTTACAGTTGAAACAAGAACAGTAGAGAAGATGAATGAGACTTATGATGCGCTCACAGTTAAACCCGAGGATAGCATCATCGGGGTAAACCTCAATATCACAAAACTTTATGAGGAATATGAGGATGGAAAGGATTTTGAAAACATTGTAAAAGATGCTGCAGAAGTGGCAGACAATGCATTGAGTAACAGACCGGATTTTAATCTGGAAGCATTTAAGGACTATGACAGCATGAAAGACAAGCTTGCTGTTGAGGTTGTATCTGCTGAAAGAAACAAGGACTTGCTTGAAACAGTGCCCCATAAGGATATCGAGGACATGGCGGTTGTATACAGATTTGTTCTTGGGGATACACAGGCAGGTACCGGATCAATTCTTGTGACAAATCAGCTTCTCGATAATTACGGAATAACTGCAGAACAGCTTCATGAGGATGCGCTTAAGAACGCTCCGGAGATAAGACCTCTTGTTATTGAAGGCATGGGAGAGGTTCTTGCAAAGCAGATGGGGGTTGATGACCTGGAAATGCTCGGTCTTAATATTCCACCTGAGCAGGAGCAGATGTTTGTGGCATCAGTGGAAGGAAATGTGCATGGCGCAGGCGTTCTTGCATATCAGAATTTTATGGATCAGGCTGCAGACAGAGTTGGAGGAAGCTTCTTTATTTTACCCAGCAGTATACATGAGGTGCTGATCATACCTGATAATGGGAAGTTTGATACGACAAGCCTTGAAAACATGGTAAGAGAGGTAAATGCGACAACAGTTGATCCTACAGATCAGCTTACAGACAGCGTTTATCACTATGATGCGGAGGCAAAGATATTTGAGCTGGCTGAGAAATTTGAAGAAAGGACAGCTACAAAAGAGGCAGATTTGGCTAAGGATGATAAGATTAAGGAATTTTCCAAGCCTCACAAGGATCGTGGAGGCGAAGCAATCTGATGGAAAAGTACGCGGAGGATAAACCCTGGAGCTGCAAATACTGTTACTGGGGAACTAATAAAGGGGAGTGTACAAGAGATACATGTTATTACCTTGTGACACCTAAAAAGAAACCGCGTTATAAGTGTATTGAAAATTGCCCTTACAGTGTAGGCCAGCCGTGTATCGGCTGGTGTACACGTAAGATACTTGATGAAAAGAGGAATTGATTAAAATGGCGGATTTTGAATATTTTTATGGGCAGGAAGCGGATCTGTTCAGTTTTATAAGGGTTCCTAAGCTTCTTTTTACTGATGACAGATTTAAAGATCTTACCAGCGATGCAAAAATCCTTTACGGACTGCTTTTGGACAGGATGAGTCTGTCAGTGGAGCATGAATGGTTTGATAAATATGGAAGAGTCTATATTGTTTTCACAATTGCTGAGATTGTTAAGACTCTTGGCTGCGCAAACACCAAGGCCTGTAATACATTAAAACAGTTGTCTGATGTTGGACTTATAGAAAAAAATAATAAAGGACAAGGGAAAGCACAGCTTATCTATGTGAAGAAGATTCTTTCAAATGAAGTAAAGTGCAAAAAACTTAATGCATCAGCACAAAATGAGAATTCTGGAAATGAGAATTCCGAAAACAAGAATTCTCAAAATAGGAGCTCTGAAATTCCAGAAAGCAGAACCCAAGAATTCCAAAAAACGGAATGTATTAATACTGAGAATAATAATACTGATTTTATTAATACTGAAAAAGAAAATCTTATCTCTTCTAATCTCATCAAAATATATCCGCCTAAGAGAAAGGTCTCTCCAAGACAGGAGACGATAAGAAACGATGAGAAGAGAAAAGGGGATATTGATTTTATTGATAAATGCATAATAACTGTCCATGACAATATTGATATCAACACTCTTTGTGAACGATATCCGTATGACTTTAATCTGATCAACCAGATAGCTGATCTTATGGTGGATGTACTCATGGAAAAATCAGAGTATTACACGATTGGAGGAGCCAGGAAGCCTTCGGAGGTTGTAAAAAAGCAGTTTTACAACCTGAGATATGAGCATATCGCTTATGTAATTGATTCCCTGAAGCGAAATACAACGGATATCAGAAATGTGAGGCAGTATCTGATAGCAGCACTTTATAACGCACCACTTACTATTGAAGCCCACTATGGTTCGCAGGTTCAACATGATATGGCCAGAGGGTTGTTTTAACAGGAGGATGAAGATGAGCAGAACTACAGTATATGCCCTTGTAAACCAGAAAGGTGGAACGGGTAAAACGCAGAGCACAGAGAATATAGGTATAGGACTTGCACAGGAAGGGAAAAAGGTTTTATTAGTGGACCTAGATCCGCAGGGATCCCTGACAATTAGCATGGGATTTCCTAAAACAGATGATATTCCAATTACAGTTACAGATATCTTGAGTAATATGATACAGGAGATACCGCTGGAACATGGTGATGGAATCATTCATCATCGTGAAGGAGTTGATCTTTTACCTGCTAATATTTCTCTTGCTGGACTTGAGGTATCACTTGTAAATGTCATGGGAAGAGAACGGATACTCAAAGAATACCTGGATTCCGTAAAGAAAGATTATGATGCTGTTCTAATAGACTGTATGCCTTCACTTGGCATGCTTACGGTAAATGCACTTACCGCAGCTGATAAGCTGATAATTCCGGTTCAAAGCCAATATTTGTCTGCTAAGGGTCTGGAACAACTTCTGCAGACAGTAAGCAGGGTAAAGAGACAGATGAATCCGGGTTTAAAGATAGATGGAATACTTCTGACAATGGTAGACAGCAGAACAAATTATGCCAGGGAAATCAGTGATCTTGTGAGGAATGTATATGGGAAAAAGATAAACATATATGACACAGAGATACCACATTCTGTGAGGGCTGCAGAGATAAGTGCTGCTGGAAAGAGCATCTATGAGCATGATCCAAAGGGGAAAGTTGCTGAGGCATATAAAAAGCTGACAAAGGAGGTGCTGAAGAATGCAGAAATCTCGCGGAAACATACAGCTTTCGAGCTATGATGACATTTTCGGTTTTGGAGATAATGAAAATGGCTCCAATAATAATCTGGATGGAGAAAACGGAGATATCGGTAAGGAAAAAGTTACGGATATTGCCCTGTCTGATCTATATTCGTTTAAAGACCATCCCTTTAAAGTGTTGGATGATGAAGCGATGGCTAAAACTGTTGAGAGCATCAAGGAGTACGGTGTACTCACCCCGGCAATTGTTAGACCAAGAAGTGAAGGTGGGTATGAGATTGTGTCGGGACATAGAAGATGTCATGCTTCAGAGATTGCTGGAAAAGAAACACTTCCGTGTATTGTGAGAAATCTGGACGATGATGCTGCAACGATTCTTATGGTGGATGCAAATTTACAGAGGGAGACTCTGCTTCCAAGCGAGAGAGCAAGGGCTTTTAAAATGAAGCTGGATGCCATGAAAAGAATTGCTGGGAGACCATCTAAAGAAAATGCGTCCCAAATTGGGACACATTTACGTTCAGATCAGATCATGGCTGAGGAAACAGGAATAAGCCGTAACCAGATTCAGAGATATATAAGGCTCACAAATTTGATTCCGGAGATTCTTGATATGGTGGATAACAAGCAGATAGGCTTTAATCCTGCAGTAGAGCTTTCATTTCTTGATGAAAACCAGCAGAGACAGCTTCTTGAAGCTATGGATTTTTCACAATCAACACCTTCACTTGCGCAGGCTCAACGTATGAAGAAGCAGGCCATGGAGGAGGGCATAACTCAGGAAGCCATGAATGTCATCATGTCAGAAGAGAAAAAGAATGACCTGGATAAGGTTACGATTAAAAACGATGTTCTAAGGAAATACTTTCCGAAGACATATACACCTAAACAAATGGAAGACACAATCGTAAAACTTCTTGAGCAGTGGCAGAAGAAACGATGCAGAGAACAAAATCTGGACTAATTGAATAACGTGTAGAGGGAGCGGTGGATTTGATATCTGCCGCTTTTATCACGAAAGGGGGGTATTTCTTATGCAGGAGGAGGTAGAGCAGAAAACGATAAACCTGGCTGTGACAACGACTAAGCTTTCATGGAGAGTAGTCATTGGCGCAGTCAGGGCGTTTATAAATCATAAAAGGCGAAAACAGATGATGGGGCCAAAGCGTTACAGAGGTAAGCAGACTGTAAAGCAGCTCCTTAGTCAGGATCAGGGTGCTACCAGCATGGTAGTCGGTGATGAAGGTATTAAAGATTTCGAGCGTATAGCAAAACGTTATGGCGTGGATTTTGCAGTAACAAAGGATAGCGCTGTGAATCCTCCGAAATATACAGTATTTTTCAAGGCGAAAGACATGGATGCTTTGGAAGCTGTGATGGATGAGTTTGAAAAAGTGAAGGCATTCAAAAAAGAGCATCCCAGTGTTTTGCATCAGCTCGGTATTTATAAAGAAAAAGCAAAGGAACAGATGTTAAAAGCAAAAATCCGTGTAAAGGAGATGATCAGATGACACGAAAGCAAAAGCGTATTATTCTTTTGAATCTCCCATATGTGTTTATAGGGCTTGTTGCAACGAATCTGGGAGAAGCCTGGAGAATTTCTTCAGGCACTAATTCTACTGAACGGATAAACTCGTTGATGAGATCGCTGCCCATAGCACTGGCGGATATTCTGCCAAGCTTTCATCCTTTTGATATGCTCGTAGGCATAATATTTGCAGTGGTGTTCAGACTGGCTGTATATCTCAAAGGCAAGAATGCCAAGAAATACAGACATGGTGAAGAATATGGAAGTGCCAGATGGGGAAAGCCTCAGGATATTGAACCTTTCATGGCTCCGAAGTTTGAGGATAATGTAATACTCACACAGACAGAGAGGCTTATGCTTAACAGCAGGCCTAAGATTCCAAAGTATGCCAGGAATAAAAATGTTCTGGTTGTCGGCGGCTCAGGCTCAGGTAAAACGAGATTTTTCCTATTGCCAAATCTTTTGCAGATGCACAGTTCATATGTCATAACTGATCCCAAAGGAGATCTCATCGTTAAGACTGGTAATGTACTGAAAAAGCATGGTTATGATATTAAGGTGTTCAATACCATAAATTTTTCCAAGAGCATGCATTATAATCCGCTGCATTATATCCACTCTGAAAAGGATATCCTTAAGCTGGTGAATGCACTTATCACTAATACCAAGGGTGAGGGAAAGTCAGGTGATGAATTTTGGACCAAGGCTGAAACTCTTCTATATACAGCATATATCGGATACATCTATTATGTAGCACCTTATGAGGAGCAGAATTTCAATACTCTGTTGGAACTGCTCAATGCTTCGGATGTCAGAGAAGATGATGAAGATTATATGAGCCCGGTGGATATGCTTTTCAGGGATCTTGAGAGAAAAGAGCCTAATCACTTCGCTGTGAGGCAATATAAAAAATTCAAGATAGCTGCCGGCAAGACGATGAAATCAGTGCTTATAAGTTGTGGTGCACGACTTGCAGCTTTTGATATAGCAGAGCTTCGTGAGATTACCGCTTATGATGAGCTTGATCTGGATTTGCTTGGAGATAAGAAATCAGCGCTGTTTCTTATCATGAGTGATACGGATAGCACATTCAATTTCCTTATAGCGCTTATATATAGTCAGATGTTTAATCTGCTATGTGAGAGGGCGGATGATGTCTATGGAGGAAAGCTCCCGGTCCATGTGCGCTGCCTTGTAGACGAGACAGCAAATATCGGACAGATACCTAACCTGGAAAAACTGGTCGCTACAATTCGAAGCCGTGAGATAAGCGCGTGTCTTTTCCTTCAGGCAAAGTCACAGCTCAAGGCAATATACAAAGATAATGCAGATACCATTGTCGGTAACATGGATTCACAGCTGTTTCTTGGTGGCACCGAGCAGACTACCCTTAAAGATCTGAATCAGATTTTGGGTAAGGAAACCATAGACATGTACAACACCGGTGAGAGTAAAGGTAATAATCCTTCATATTCCATGAACTATCAGAAGACAGGAAAGGATCTTATGACCATGGATGAGATTGCAGTCATGGATGGTGGAAAGTGCATCCTGCAGCTTCGAGGTGTGAGACCGTTTTTCTCTGATAAGTATGATGTAACACAGCATCCTCACTATAAGGAAACAGCAGAGTATGATTCTAAGAACGCATATGACATTGTGAAGAATCTCAATCCTAAGATGTCGCTTAAAGATGATGATTTGTATTATGTTGTGGAAGTATAGGCTGTAATGAGTCGGTAGCCATGAAGTTTGGACCATCATGGATGCCGACTTATAGCATAATAATAAACGATAAAAAAAGAATATTAGAGCGGCATAAAATGATATATAATTACATGTGCATGACTTGAGTCATGAGATATTTGGTATGAATTTGGAAGGTTTTAATGGGAGAAGTAGAAAAAAATAGCACTATATATGTATATGTTGATGAGTCAGGAAGCATTACAAAGACAAACGTAAGCAATAATAGGTATTTTGTAATAGCCATGGTGTTTACAGATAATCCTATAGCAATAAGGCGTCTGTTTAAAAAGAAGATTTCCCAAATGATAAAGAAGAATAGTAAGAGAAGAGATGAGATTATACTAAACAAGGAAATCAAAGGATCTGATCTTTCTGAAGCAGAAAAAATTAAGATATATCATCACATTCTGTCACATGGGAGCGATAATATTGAGCTAGGGTTAATTGTTTTAGACAATAACTACACAAATGATAAATTCATAGAAAATCATGCAAGAACATTCAATTATATGGTTCAGGTATTCTTTGACAGTTGCTATAGAAATCACAGTAGATTTATGACAGGTAAAGGCAATATAGAAATTTTACTTGATGAACAGAATGTTGCTACAGGAGCCAAATATGATTTGGAAGAGTATCTAAACCAACAACTTACAATAAAAAATCCTATATGCGATAGATTTTCTGCAGGATATACGGATTCAAAAAATGAAAAACTTGTTCAACTTGCAGATTTTGTTGCTAATTCTTTTTACAGAAATATAGAGAAAAATGATCGAGATAGCGCGGAATCGGTAAAAATGTGGATCAATTCTCTTTGTGGAGATGATGTTTTCGATTTTTCAGAAGCTCATGACATAAAATTGAACATAAAATGATTTTTGACTAATTAGCACATAAGTGCTAATATGTAGTTAGCAAAGTAAATCGTTGTAAACCGCATGAGGATGTAAGGCAGATGTAAGCTGTCCGGTCCAGCGTTTTTGTTAGAAAGGCATTCCAGATATGGGATGTCCTTTTGTTGTTTATAGGATTATTACATAGACCAGCAAAGGTCGGAGACGTCCGATAACTTACTGGTCTATTTTTATGTCCAAAATCAGGTGCACATGGATACGGGCATAACGAAACTATCAACCAGATTTTTTTTTGAGAAAGGAGAGTAGTCCGAAAACTTGCGCAGTTTTTGGATGAAGGTAGGTATATGAAGGGTATGACATGGATGAAGTATAGAGTATGAAGGTAGAGTATGAGGTGCAGGTTTCGGGCGTGGGATGCTCGGTAGATCTTACTACAAAGGACTATAGCGAATCGCTTGTTTTATATACCATGGGATGGTATTTAGCGGAGCTTACAATAGTCGTAATCTACAAAGCGGGTATCCCGGTGAGATCAATGGAATTTTTTCAGAGCGCAATTACTAGCTTACAGACACTCGTTGTAGCACTTGGAGCCGGCCTTGGCGCATGGGGAGTTATCAACCTTCTTGAAGGTTATGGAAATGACAACCCTGGCGCAAAGAGCCAGGGAATCAAGCAGCTGATGGCCGGAGGTGGTGTCTGCCTTATCGGAACCAACCTCATTCCCCTTCTTGCAAACCTTTTCTGATAAAGGTTTGGAGCGTGACCTGCCGCGCTATAGCAAATGGCAGGACGGAAAACTTCATATCGTACAGGGGGCTGGCAATGTGACCGGCCCCATAAATAAAAGCAAAGAGGTAAACAATCTATGGACAGAGTTATAGAAGAATTAACCTCCTGGCTTAAGTCTTTACTTGTTGACGGGGTTATGAGTGTCATGCAGGGCATGTTCCAGTGTGTTAATAACCAGGTCGGGGATGTGGCGAATCAGGTGGCAACAACACCTGCAGCATTCCAGCCGAACGTTTTTAACATGATACGTGAGCTGTCAGAGTCGGTGATAATGCCGATAGCAGGAATGATCCTTACATTCATTGCCTGCTATGAACTGATACAGCTCATCATAGCGCACAATAACCTGGCAAACTTTGAAACGTGGATATTCTTTAAATGGATCTTTAAGACATTTGTAGCAGTGGTACTTATCACGAACTGCTTTGATATTACGATGGCAGTATTTGATGTTGCCCAGCATGTAGTGAACAATGCCGGAGGTCTGATACAGTCTTCGACTGCCATAGATGATTCGGCACTCGCAGGGATGCGTGCAACGATAGAAGCCATGGATCTGGCTGCGATATTTGGGCTGTTCTTCCAGGTTCTTTTCGTGAACCTGGCAACGGAGATACTTTCCGCATTCATATTTGTGGTTGTGTATGGAAGAATGCTGGAGATATATCTGACCATAAGTCTTGCACCCATACCGTTTGCAACATTCGGTAACAGGGAACAGAGCCAGGTGGGACAGAACTACTTAAAAGGACTTTTGGCACTTGGCTTTCAGGGATTCCTTATCATGGTGTGCGTGGGAGTATATGCAGCGCTTATCCAGTCAGTGGCATTTTCTTCTGACATCGTGGGCTCGATGTGGGGAATACTCGGATACACAGTGCTCCTCTGCTATTCACTATTAAAGACCGGTTCACTGGCAAAGAGTATCTTCTGTGCGAGATAGACTAAGGGGGTTACAGAAAATGGCAAATTTCGTATCAGTACCAAGAGACCTTTCCCGTGTCAGGGATAAGATAATATTCGGTCTCACAAAAAGACAGGTCATATGTTTTCTGCTGGCGGCGCTCGTTGGGGTACCGCTCTTTTTTGTTACAAAGAAGATAACGGAAAACGTCAGCGCAGCGACTCTTGTGATGATGGCGATCATGATGCCTTTCTTTTTCATAGCCCTTTATGAAAAGGATGGCATGAACTGTGAGACAATTCTCCATCACATGATCCAGTGGAGGTTCAAGAGACCAAGGACCAGGCCATATATGACAGAGAATTACTACGATGCCTACATGAGGCAGAAAAAACTTGAGGAGGAGGTAGAGGACATTGTTATTTCCCATGTTCAGAAAGAAAAAGAAAAGAAACCTTAAAGTTCCGGCACGCCTCTCATCCGACGAGAAGAAAAAGATAAAGAAGGTCATAGATGCGGCAAAGAAATCCGACAAGGTACCGCATTCGGTGCAGGAATCAGTGACCTTTGAGAGGATGTTCCCGAGCGGGATATGCAGGGAGGAAGGAGACTTCTATTCTAAGACGATCCAGTTCCAGGACATCAATTACAAGCTCGCGGAGGATGAGGACAAGAAGATCATGTTCGAGCAGTGGTGCAGCTTCCTTAACTTCTTTGACAGCACGGTGGAGTTTTCGCTGACATTCATAGAAGTCAGCACCGATTCGACCTGCTTTGAAAAGAGGATAAGGATACCGCTCAGGCAGGATCTTTTCAATGGAACGAGAGACCAGTATTCGGGATTCTTAAAGACACAGTTTGAAAAAGGTAACAACGGCCTTACAAAGACCAAGTACCTTACTTTCGGAATCCATGCTGCTTCAATAAGAGAGGCAAAACCGAGACTTAATCATATCGAGACAGATGTGCTGAACAACTTCAAACACATAGGAGTTGCGGCAGTCAGCCTTAACGGATGGGAGCGACTAAAGGTAATGCATGACATCTTCCATATGGGAGATGAGGAAAAGTTCATGTTCGACTGGAAGTGGTGTACTGACAGAGGACTTGGACCGAAAGACTTCATCGTTCCAAGTTCACTTGCATTTCCGAAAAAGAAATCCTTTGAGATGGGAGACATGTTCTGTGCCATGAGTTTTTTGCAGATAACAGCATCAGAGATAAATGATGAGATGCTGGCTGATTTCCTTTCAATGGATTCATCTCAGGTACTCAGCATCCACATGCAGTCCATTGATCAGAATACTGCAATAAAGGATGTAAAGCATAAGATCACAGAGCTAGACAGAAACAAGATAGAGGAGCAGAAAAAGGCAGTCCGTTCCGGATATGATATGGACATCATTCCCTCGGATCTTGCAACCTATGGCAGGGATGCCAAGGAACTCTTAAGGGAGCTTCAGACGCAGAACGAGAGAATGTTCATGATAACCTTCCTTATCATGAATACCGGAAAGACTGAGCGTGAGCTTGAGACGAACGTGTTCCAGGCAAAGAGTATCGCACAGAAGCATAACTGCTCTCTTGTAAGACTTGATTATCAGCAGGAGATGGGACTTATGAGCAGCCTTCCTCTTGCAAGGAACCATATCAAGATACAGCGCGGCATGACCACATCAAGCTCTGCGATCATGATCCCGTTCACAACGCAGGAGCTGTTCCAGGAAGGAACGGATTCTCTCTACTATGGATTAAACAAGCTCACCAGCAATATCATCATGGCTGACAGAAAAAAGCTCCTTAATCCAAATGGCCTTATTTTGGGAACACCCGGTGCAGGTAAATCTTTTGCAGCTAAGCGTGAGATGGCAAATGTCATGCTCGCTACAGACGATGACATAATCGTTTGTGATCCTGAGGGAGAGTACGCGCCGCTTGTAGAGAGTTTTAATGGTCAGGTCATTAAGATAAGTGCAAATTCTCCGCACTATATCAATCCCATGGATATCAACCAGAACTATTCCGAAGACGACAATCCCATAGCACTGAAAGCAGAGTTCATCCTGGCTTTATGCGAGCTGGTAATGGGAGGCAGGGGAGGACTTCTTCCGGTAGAGGTAACTGTAATAGATAGATGCGTCCACAAGATATATAACAGATACTTCGAGAATCCTGATCCTGAAAAGATGCCTGTCCTTGAGGACCTTTACAACGAGCTTCTTAAGCAGAGCGAGCCTGAGGCAAAGACCGTTGCTACAGCATTGGAGATATATGTAAAGGGTTCGCTCAATGTTTTCAATCACAGGACAAACGTTGATATTAATAACAGATTTGTCTGCTATGACATCAAGGAGCTTGGTAAACAGCTTAAGAAAGTAGGAATGCTCATAGTTCAGGATGCTGTATGGGGCAGGGTTACTGCAAACAGACAGACCGGAAAGAGCACCCGTTACTATATGGACGAGTTTCATCTTCTTTTGAGGGATCCCCAGACTGCGAGTTACAGTGTGGAAATCTACAAGAGATTCCGTAAATGGGGCGGCATTCCGACAGCCATCACACAAAACGTAAAGGATCTCCTTTCGTCTCCGGAAATCGAGAATATACTGGAGAACTCTGATTTCATATATATGCTCAATCAGGCGAGGGGAGACAGGGATATCTTGGCGAGAAAGATTGGAATAAGTGAATATCAGCTTAAATTTGTAACGCAGTCCGGAGAAGGTGAAGGGCTGCTTTTCTTTGGAAATCTGATACTGCCTTTTGCAGATCATTTCCCGAAAAATCTTGAACTCTATAAGCTGCTCACCACAAAACCCGGTGAGATAGCAAAGTACAAGGAAGAGAAGGGAGCATAAGACATTGGATGTTAAAAAGCGTTACCAGAGTAAGTTCAGGACGAAGTCCTCCATGGAAGCAGATTATGGAAAAAAGCTGAAGCAGGGACGAGGCAGTGGTGTTCCGGATAGCAAAGATGCAAGAAGGCGTGTGCAGGCAAAAAAAGAAACATCTGTTGCAGGGGATAATTATGGTGAAGGTTTAAACAGGATTCAGTATAAGAACGGTGTGTATAACAGAAGGAATGGTGTTTCTGTAAGGGGCAGAAATAGTAGGGATGCTAGGGCTGGAAGAATAGTGTATGGTGGAAGAACTATAGATTCTTCCAGTTCCACAGATACTACTCTTACTACGGATTATGACAGAACTTCAGATTATTCCTATATCACAGCTTATACCAGTGGTTCAGATTATACCCGCTCCACAGACTATGATAGTGCCACAGCGAATCAGGTTCTTCAGGGCAGAAGAGAGTCCGAAGAGCTTCTTGGCATAAAGGCACAGATGGCACAGCAGGAGAAGTTTATCCATCAGCAGGATGATGCCCGACATATGGCAGAAGAGACCGCGCATGTCGGACAGGAAGCATATGATAAGGTTCGCTTTGTTAACCGTGATGCGGCTGAAAAAGCTTCAATTGCCGATAAGTTCCGTATCAGTAATCCAAAGGAACGTGCAAGTGCCATGGGCAGAGCTACAGATACTTTGGGTAAATCCGTAGGTACTGTGTCCGGAGCTGTGACAGAAGTTGTTGGCAGTTCCTATTCTGATGGCGGCGAGGATAACAATCCTGCTGATGATGCAATAGGTACCGCAGGCTGGGCTGCATATGAAGCAGACAGATGGTTCAAGGATTCCTATAACAAAGACAGAAAGGAAGAGTACAAAAAAGAAAAGAAGCATTCTAATGAGCAGAATCCCATGGACGGGTCAAATGCCAGGTCAAGGGAATGGCAGAAAAAGAGGACAAGGAAGTCCTATTATGAGAGGGAAAAGGAGTGCGAGGCAGCAAAGGGTGGACTCACAAGACTTGAGGATATTGCCAATAAGCTGTCTGAAAAGATAAGCGACATATTTACCGCAATTATCAGTTTTGTGGAAGAGAATCCCAAGATCCTTATCCTTATCATAGTGATAGCACTGCTCATAATAATGCTCTGTACGCTTCTTTCAAGCTGCATGATGATAATGCCTGCCATGAATGATGGCGGTGCAACATCTTCCTTCAGTGCCTATGATGAGGACATCACAGGTGTTGAAAAAGATTACCGGAAACTGGAAGAGGACCTGGATGATACCATAACCAAAACGCCTGAGCTTTATCCCGGGTATGATGAGTATGAGTACGAACTTGATGAGATAGGACATGATCCTTATGAGCTGGCGGCATATCTTACAGCAAAGTATGATGATTACAAGCGAAAGAACATGAAGGCCATCATCAAGGAGCTTTTCAAGAAGCAGTACAAGCTCACCTATACAGCGAGACAGGAGAACAGGACACTGACCTGGACAAATCCTGACGGAACACCGGGGCGGTATGATTACACGGTAAAGATCCTTAAGGTAAAACTTGAGAATAAGGGACTTAATGAAGTAATAAAGCATCTGCCAATGACTGAAAAGCAGAGAAAGCATTATGAACTTTTAAAGTACACCTATGGAAACAAGGATTACCTTTTTGATGATGTTTACGGCGATGGTGATGAGGAAGAATATCATGTACCGGGTGAAGCACTCACCGACCAGCAGTTTGCAGCCATGATAGCTGAGGCTGAGAAATATCTTGGCAGGGCTTATGTGTGGGGAGGAAGCAATCCCACTACAGGTTTTGACTGTTCGGGATTTGTATGCTGGGTGATAAATCACTGCGGATGGCATGTGGGAAGGACAACTGCACAGGGACTAAGGAAGTATTGTACGGAGATCTCACCGGGAGAAGCAAAGCCGGGGGATCTTATTTTTTTCGAAAGAACATACAATACCTCCGGCGCGAGTCACGTGGGTATCTATGTCGGGGACGGTATGATGATCCACTGCGGAAATCCCATCGGATATGCTTCAGTTAATACTAAGTACTGGCGCGAACACTTTTTGTGCTATGGCCGCCTTCCGGCTACGCACTGAGGTGACGCCTAAGAGGGGGAGACATGTTTGAGAGATTAGACAGATACAAGGCTGAGCTTGCAAAAACCAGGGAGAAAAAGGCTGAGATTGATGCAAGGGTAAGGGCACTTGAGAAGAAATGCCAGGAGGAAGAGAAGACCGCTGTCCATGAAATGATGAAGGCTGCGGATATCACTCCTGCGGAATTGCAGAAACTCATCGCTTACACAAAGGGCAACATGCCCGGAGGAAAGAGCGTTGGGGAGATCGTTAATAAAAAAGATGAGGAGGAGATCACTGATGAAAACGAAGATTAAGGACAGACTGCTCAGGACGGTACTGGCAGTGACAACAGCCATGTGTTTTCTTGTAAGTCCCATGACAGCATATGCTTATGTTGATCCTGAAGCTGAAACAGCAGAGGAGGAAGTAGTACCTGATCCGCCTGCTGAGGAGGAAGAAGTGGAGGAGATGGGACCTCTTACACCTGAAGGGAACCTTACAATAGTTGATGACTATGGAAGTCCTGAGAAAACAGGAAAGCAGTTCATCACTGTTACAACCAAAAACGGAAATATCTTTTATATCATCATCGACCGCGATGACCAGGGGGAGAACACAGTACACTTCCTGAATCTCGTTGATGAGAGGGACATCCTTTCACTACTTGATGAAGATGAAATAAAAGAGCTTAAGGGTGAGACTGAGGAAGAAGAGACACCAGCTCCCGTAGTTGAGGAACCTAAGGAAGAACCTGAGCCTGAACCCGAACCTCCGAAGAAGGGTGGTTCAAAGGTTGCCATGATAGTTATACTTCTGATTCTTGCAGGTGCCGGTGGATTTTATATTTATTCCAACAGGGAAGACTTTATAAAGAGGGAAAAAGAAGATCCCGATAAGGACTTTCAGGAGGATGAGGAGACAAACGTTCTTGAGAAGATGGATACGGAGAACGATAAATCCGAGGACTGAGATTTGAGAGATCCGGAAATTTAATAGCGGAATATTTGTGGTGCAGGCTGCGGAAATGAATATCCGTGGCCTTGCTTTATGAAAACAGATCTTTACGAAAGGGGGAGCTCATCATGGTAGAAGCAGACTTAAGCACACCAATGACTGCTGAGGAGAAGGTTGAGATAATCACAAACCGTCTTTCCAGTTACAGCTTCAGGATGGGGCAGGTGGTGGATGCGAAAAAGCAGGAAGCCAGGAAAAAGAAACAGCAGATAAAGCATGGGAAAAAGGATGGCAGGGAATCAGTTCTTCAGAAACTGGAAAACTACAAAAAGGCGAAAGGAGTACTGGCATGAGCGGACTTGATCTTGCAAACGACAGACTGAACAAGGAAGAGGAGCTCACAGAAAAGGAGGAGTCCATTCTTGAGCAGCACACGATCCATTCAAAAAAGAATTATCTCAAATCTGTGGAGGATGCAGTTGAGGGCAATGACAATAACTTCGATGGCATAATCAATTCCGTTCCGAAAGAGGCAGAGGAGGAGAGTAAAGAAGTTCCCAAGTGGGCACATGAGTTCCTTGAGGATCTTTATAAAGTCCTTAATCAGGCCGATGAGACAGAAGTCTCAGGAAGGAAAGCCAGGGAGTATGAGGAAGCCAGGAAAAAGGCTATCGAAGAAGAGAAGCTTTTAAAGGAGAGAAAACATGCAAGAGCGCACGCACAAAGTTACGGTCCGATTGACAGATAAGGAATATGCCAGGCTCATCGCCAAGATGGATGAGGTGGGTGTCAGCAGCATGAGCATGTATATACGAAAGATGATGCTGGATGGTTACTGCGTGAGATTAAAGACGGATGACTTTGGTGAGATAGTGTATCTTCTCCGCATGTGTTCCAACAATCTCAACCAGTATGCAAAGAAGGCAAATGCTTTCGGAGATGTGTATGCTGAGGACATGGAAGATCTGAAAAAACGTCTTGATGAAATCTGGGAGCATACAAAAAATATGATGATAGCTTTTTCTCAGATAAGGTAATCGGCAAACTTGGCAGATGATTTTTGCAGTCATATCATAACTGTAACAGGATATGGTTTCTGAGATTCAAATAGTCACAGTTGACTTGTTTTTTAGACCGGAGGTGGCGAGATGAGTATTGCAAAGTTTGTTGTGAAGGTTATGCTTTTTCCACTATTCCTTATGGTGTTCACGGCAAATATGTTCGTGAAGATGTTTGTAAATCTGTCCGGAATGATTGCTGGACTCATGTTTCTTATAGGAACAGTCCTCATTATCTTCTGCTTTGCAACTCACTGCATATGGGGAGTTGTGATAACGTTTATCGGCGGAATCATGTTATCTGCAGTGATGCTTGCAATAGGATTTGGTGAGCATCTGCTTGATATGGCGGTGGAACTTTACCAGGATTTCTGATAAGAAAAGTATTTGAAATGGCTTCCGAGTAAGGAAACTGAAATATTGAAATACGCAAATGAGCAGTCTGTATTTTCATAAATATGGGCTGCTTTATTTGTGCAAAGAAAGGAAAGGGGAAATGGATGGCAGCAACAAAACTCATAGCGCTTCATCATATCAAGACAAAATCTGTAGCTGAGTGCCTTAAGCGATGCATCGATTATGTCAGGGATTCGCGAAAAACAGAAGATGAAAAGTATGTTAGCACCTATGGCTGTGATCCCAATACCATCCTTGGGGAATTCCTTCTTTCGCGCAGAACCTATGAGGACAATGTAAGAAAGCCTCACAAAAATGATGTTATCGCTTATCAGATAAGGCAGGCATTCAAGCCTGGGGAGATCACACCAGAACAGGCAAATGAGATCGGATATGAACTGGCAATGCGATTCACCAAGGGGAAGCATGCTTTTATAGTTACGACTCATACGGACAAGCATCATATTCATAATCATGTGATATTCAATTCAGTATCAATCGATGGAAAGAGCCGGTTCAGAAATTTCTATTTCTCAGGACTGGCCCTTGGCAGGCTCTCAGATATGCTCTGCCTGGAGAATGATCTTTCCGTGATCCGATCACGCTATGAGGAGCGGATGAACACCAAAAACGAGAAACGGAGCAGACATCATATTTCTGACAGCAGCTTATCTTTCCTTGTGGATATCGAGAAGAAGATGCAGGAGGGAAAAGGCAAGGGTTATGAGAACTGGGCTAGGAAGTTTAACTTAAAACAGCGTGCAAAGGTGCTACTGTTTTTGGAAGAACATGGTATAGCTTCCTATGAAGAACTTGTTAAAAAGACAGATGCAATGGAGGCGGAGATAGATGCCCTGAATGAAAAGATAAAAGCCAGGAATGAGCGTATGGCCAAGAACAAGGAACTTCAGAATGCCATCATAACCTACTCCAGGACTGCCGAGGTTTACACTGCCTACAGAAAGAGTGGTTACAGCAAAAGATATCTTGCAGAGCATGAGACAGAGATCAGGGACCATCAGGATGCCAAGAAGATATTTAACAGAGTATCCGGTGGAAAGATACCAAAGCTAAAGGAACTCCGTGCAGAATACGGCGAACTTATCGCTGCCAACAGACCTGATTTTCAGCAGTATGTGCAGCTTAGAAAAGAGAAAAAGGACTATCTTGTTGCAAGGAAGAACCTCGAACTTCTGCTTACTGAGAAGGAAGCGGAAGAGAGAGAAAAGGTGAAGGCAAAGCCGAACCGTAGCTCGAGGTCGGAGGCCTCGTTGTAAAAGCGGAAATCGCATTTGTCTGACAAATGCACTGCTTGCATGCGACCTTGCCGTGGGCAAGGGTCGACCCGGGATTATGACCCGAAGAAAAAGAGCTACAGAAAACAGATCAATATAGCAAAAAACAATTTTTCAATTTGAGGGGAGAAAACAACTATGAGAGTAGACATTAGAACAAAGGCACTTGAGAACGCATCAAACGGAGTAAAGGGAGTTGCAACAGTAACCTTTGGCAGCAACTTTGCTGTCAGAAACATCTCCATTGTGGAGAGCAAGACAGGTAACCTCTTCATGTCCATGCCCAGCTACAAGATGAAGACAACTGACGAAAATGGAAAGCCTCAGTACAAGGATATAGCGTATCCCGTAAACAAGGAGTTCAGGGAGATGCTTCAGGAGAACATCCTTAAGAGCTATGAGAGTGGTGAGGATGTGACTTTTGAGGTGTGATCAGCAGACTGATTTCTGACAGAAAGGAGGCACTGCCATGAACGAAGAATATGAAAAAGCCAAAATGGACCAGGTAATGAACAAACTGGAAGAGGGTGTTAAGAATCTTTTCAATTCTGAGAATTACAAAATCTATCTCAGTACCATGGCAAAGTTTCATACCTACAGCTTCAATAACACTCTGCTCATTGCGATGCAGAGACCGGATGCAACACTGGTTGCAGGCTATCAGGCATGGAACCGGAACTTTGGACGTTACGTGAAAAAGGGTTCAAAGGGTATCAGGATCATCCAGCCTGTTGTGAAAAAGAAGGAAGAACCACAGAGAGATGACATGATTCCTATTCTTGCTCCGGGACAGACCATGGAGGATTACAGGAAGGCTCAGGCGGAAAAGAAGCCTGAGTATGTCAATGCCGGCTTTAAAGTGACCAGTGTGTTTGATGTTTCTGATACTGACGGTAAAGAGCTTCCCACCTTAGGTGTGAAAGAACTGTCCGGAAATGTTCAGGACTATGAGAAGATGATAAATGCGCTGAAGGCTGTTTCAAAGGTTCCTGTAGAATTCCATGATATACCGGGTGAAGTCAAGGGTCATTACAACATGGCGGAGAAGAAGATTGCTGTGAATAAAAATATGTCCGAAGTACAGACAATCAAAACTCTGATCCATGAGATTACTCACAGCCTTTTGGACGACAGGGATATCAATGCTGCAAAGGGTATAGAGCAGAAATCACGTAATGACTCTGAATGTATAGCAGAATCTGTGGCGTTTACGGTCTGCCAGCACTTTGGAATTGATACTTCCGACTATTCATTCGGATATATCGCTTCCTGGAGTGAGGGTAAGGACACCAAGGAACTGAAGGCATCCATGGAAGAGATACGAACGACTTCTTCAAAACTGATAAAGGAGATCAATGCCGAACTTGGCATTGAGGAGATCGGTAAGGAGAAGCACAACTTTGTGGAAAAGCATGGCCTTATGGAGAAGCATTCCGAGAAACCAGCAAAAGAACAGATTTCAAAAGATCATGCCGATGACACTGTTAAGCATAAGAGGGATAAGCTGAAGTTACTGTCTAAAAATCTCTTCTGCAGATGAGGCTTTTGATTGTTGGAGTATGTGAAGGAATATTTATACGTCTCGCTATTTTCAGATGCAAAATTCTCGTCCGCAGATGAGGCTTTTGAAGCAAAAAACAGTATTCGGAGGTGCCATGGGGAGATTATTAAAGGTCGAGTGTGAGACCATCGTGAACTTTAACAGAGCGGATCCATTTGCGATTGTCTATACAAGAGATAAGGATGTAATGGATAAACTGGATGCCTTATGTAAGAAGTATCCGGACCGCTATGCACTTATGAAGCAGACCGGGAGAGACAAGTATTACAGAATGCCAAAAGAGTACGTGAAGTTCTATTCACCTGCTCAGAATTCTGAAAGTGCAAGAAGGGCTGCAAGTGAGCGCATGAAGAAAATGAACGATGAGAGATATCACAAAAAATAGTTTTATCGTGGAGCTGTAATTTAAAAGCAGCTCCTATACATAATCGACATCATTGTCTGAAAACAGATTTGAAAATATGCTTTTCAAATAATCCAAGCATATTATTGGCAGTTAAAGGGTGTGTGCCTTAAATAACAGGCACATGCCTTTTTATATATGAAGAATCGAAAATTTCATGTTGGTTAAAAATATTTCCAAATGATTAACCTGAATTCAATAGCAAAATCAGATCCTCTTAGGTATCATTATTATTGAACCGGTTCCAATACTGTTTGGAGGAATTGCAGATGTCTATTGGAAAAGTAATAAGAAAGTACCGCAAAGAAAAAGGACTGACACAAGAGGAAATGGCTATCAGGCTTGGAGTGAGTACTCCTGCGGTAAATAAATGGGAGAAGGACAATACCCTTCCGGATATCTCGCTATTAGTGCCTATTGCGAGATTATTTGGCATTTCTACTGATGAACTACTGTCATTTAAAGATGATATCACTGATAAAGAGATTGATATCTTCATCAAGGAATTGGATAGGAGATTGAAGCAGGAGCCATTTGAGGATGTCTTTGCTGATGCTAAAAAGAAAATTGAAGAATATCCCTGCAACGAGAAGCTGAAGTGGCAAGTAGCTGTTGTACTCAATGCGGCGAGACTTCTTAATGAAGTAGACAATAGCGACCAATATGATGAGGCAATCCGTTCATGGTTTTCTGGGTTGTTGGGATCAGAGGATTTATCAATCCGGAAATCGGCAGCGGAATCGCTTTTTCATTATTATTGCAGAAAAGAGGATTATCAAACTGCAGAAAAGTATCTCCAATACTATTCAGAGGACAATCCGGAACGCAAAGTGCTCCAGGCAAATATATTTGCGAAAACAGGACGGATTAGCGAAGCTTATGTAGCATATGAAGAGCTGATGCTTGCAGAAGTTAATCGGCTTCGCATTATAATGAATGCGTTGCAGGTTCTGTGTGAGGAAGACGGCAATTTGGAACAGGCTCATAGAGTAGCTGATGCCAATGAAAATGTAGCAAAATGTTTTGACATGGGTGTTTATCAGGAAAAATCAGTACAGTTAGAACTTGCTGCATATGAGAAAAATGTCGATGAAACAGCCAGGATTATGGAGGCTCTGATTGACAACTGCGCGTCTATATCAGACTTTACCAAGTCAAATCTGTTTTCACACCTTACATTTAAGCAGTTGGGTAAGGATTTTTATGCGGAGTTACAGGCTGAACTGATTAAAAGATTCTGCGACGAAAAGACTTTTGGATATATGAGTGGTAATATTTATTGGGAGACTTTAAAAGACAAAAGTCACAAAGAATAAAGATGGGGAATTATTTAATGAAAAAGGTATTGTCTGCAATAACTATATTGAGTCTTAGTATAGGATTACTTGGTTGCGGAAAGAATCTCTCGCTATCAGCGAATACTTCTGAGGATGAGCAGATCCAGTTTCCGGAAGTGCATAAATGTTCATTTGTATCATTGACAGAAGATTATGATGAGGAAGAGCAAGAGTGGTATTTAGATTCCAATACATTCAGGCATACCATGAAATATGATTTAAATGATTTTTATCGCCATAATGACAACTATGAAGCAATATATCGAACATATAAGAATGTCAAAGGAAACAGTTCGAATTATTCAACCAGTAGTGTAAACCAGGGCCTGGATGGGCTTAAGGAGCAAGCTGCCACATTAGAACACTATCACTTCATTGTACTTGATCTTGCGGGTGACGATTTGCTGCCTAACAGCGGAAAGGAGTATCAGACA
The DNA here is from genome assembly GCF_900109475.1 of Butyrivibrio sp. ob235. Taxonomy (NCBI): domain Bacteria; kingdom Bacillati; phylum Bacillota; class Clostridia; order Lachnospirales; family Lachnospiraceae; genus Butyrivibrio; species Butyrivibrio sp. ob235. The sequence goes on along the minus strand of NZ_FOBE01000006.1, from coordinate 125,852 downwards.
CTGGTTTTTGATGTGGAAACAGGAGATTACTGGACTGGGAATAGTAGCGATGAATTAACTGTATACGGGAAATGCATCGATGATGAGTATAGCGCTGATTCCGATCTGATTGAGTATGTTGAGGGAAAATGGCCTGTTCCGGAATACATGACTTTTTATGAATACTTATGTTCTATGGATTGGATGCCAGGTGGAAAGACAGATGATCTGTGATTTATGGGCTGGTATTACAGTAATATGGAAGACCTTCAGGAATTGTTTTCTGAAGGCCTTTTTTCGTACAACAATAAGGGTACAAAGAACTTTATACTTTTTTAACAATTTCAGGGTGTATTCCTGCAGAAGTTAAGACGATAAAAGATATATAAGAAATGGATAAGTGTCTTACTATGCGCTTTTAGATATAAATGAATGAAAAGGATGTCGGCTTTTTTACAAGGAGGTAGATCAGTATGACAGGAATTAATGGCATTTCTGCATATCAGCAGATAAATCAGAGTGTCTATAACGAGAAATCGGGAGTGTCTAAGAATCCTGATACAGGTAGGGCAGATCAGGCTGGTTCAGCAAAAAAATCTCAGCAGGCTAAAGTAGAAACAAAAGCGTGGAGTCCGATAGATACCACGAGTTCACTTGTGCCCAGAAAAACTGAATATGGGATGACTATTGGAGATGTGCAGCTTTCCGATAAGGCAAAGGACTACTATAATTCGCTGAAATCAAAATATCATAATATGGAGTTCATTGCTGTCAGTAAGGATATGAAGGCTCAGGTCCAGCAGAATGCTGCCTCCTATGGCAATGCCAACAAAATGGTAGTCCTTATAGATGAAGAGAAGCTTGAGCGGATGGCGACGGATGAATCATATCGCAAAAAATATGAGGGAATGATTGCCATGGCACAGACAAAGATGTCAGAGGCTAAGATGGGACTTGCCAGCAGCGGCGCAAGTGTTAAGAATTTTGGGATGAGTGTTGATTCTAATGGTAAGGAGAGTTTCTTTGCCACTGTAAATAAATCTTCAGATCTTCAGAAAAAGCGTACAGAAAAGAAAGCAGCAGAGAAGAAGGCTCAGAAACTTCAGGAGAAGAAGAAAGCGGAAAAGAAGGCGCAGGAGGAACGTATCCAAAAAGCCAGGGATAAAAAAGCTGAAAAGGAAGATACTGATAAAGATGATTCCAGGATTAAAGATGACGAGGAATATGTAACATTTGAAGCAGATTCCATGGATGAACTTCTCTCTAAGGTGCAGACATACTCATACAATAATGCATCCGGAAAAGTTATGACTCAGGCCGAGCAGATGGTAGGAACAAAGATAGATTTCAGAGGCTGATGGAAAAGAGCGGGGGACGGCATGAATATATCATTTATTGCGAATAATCTATATAGTTCACAGTACATGAAGAATGCCCATGGGAATCTTTATGCTCAGAAGACTGACGGTGCCATGAAGAATACAATTATGGGAAAGATGCCGGTAAATCCTTTTGTATCAAGCTTTGACAGAAGAACAGACAATGAGGTTAATGATCGAAAAGGATTATCACAGCAGATGCGGCAGATGATACGCTCACTGAAGCAGGATCCTCAGCAAGATCAGAATAATAAAAAAATAAATGATTTTCTGACATCATCCGGTTCCCCGGATGCAGCGGAGGAAGAGACAGCGCCTAGGCCGACCTATAATTATAAAGAGGTTGCATCCAAAATACAGAGTGCCAAGACATCAAACAGTGCCGGGCAGGCAGTACTGGCAGCAAAAAGAGCTGTGGCAGATTTTATTGATTATCTGAATCAATATATTTTTCCGACAGAAAAATCTGAATTAGTAAAGAATCTTGGGTGGACTGATCTTGGTGAAGAACTTCCGGATGAATATTGGGGAATTCCTTATTTTAATTTTTAATAGATAGAATAACAAAATTCGTAAGATATTATATTTGATCAAAAAGTAAGTATGATTCCATTCAGTCAATTCAAATTGACACTATAACATAAAAATGATATTTTATAATTATAGTTGGGGAAGGGAATATTAGGGGAAACATAGGGAAAACATAGGAAAAAAACTCTTGATGATCAAGTTTGTTAATTGGGTCAGACAGGAATTTGAATTCTTATATCATCATATAAATCGCATTCTGCGATGAACTATCCAACTGTTTAGTAAATAATTTGCTGATAAGAAACTTTAAGGCTATTTTTGCGCCTTTGGAACTAATAAATGACATCAATATAGGGAGACATAAAATGTATTTAACTCAGAGTGAAATGGAAATCATGCAGGCATTTTGGAAATGTGACAGATCAATGTCGCTTAGTGAACTTAAAGAAGTGAGCCCAAACAGGACCTGGAAGGATCGATCCGTTTTTTCAATGATAAACAATCTGATTAAAAAAGGATTTTTAAAGGAAGATAGTTTTGTTCATAGCGGTAAGACAATAGCAAGGACGTTTGCACCTATAATAAGCTGCACAGAATACATGATCAGCCAGTTTGGTGAATACAGTGACAAAATTGATTATACGCAGCTACTTACAGGCCTGCTCGGAGACAAAGATATTGATCCGAATGATATCGATGAACTTGATAAGCTCATCAGTATGAAAAAGAGGGAGCTTAAGAAAAAATGAGTATTATAAACTTGTGGTCAATCTTGAATGCAGCAATAGTCGGAACTTTTTGGGGACTAATTTTTCGCTTGGCTTTATCGAAACAAAAAATATCATATGAAGAAGGGATAACTCCTTATCTGATAGTACTTCTTCTGATAGTTCTAAGGAGTATATTGCCATTAGATTTTGCGTATAGATTCATTATACCTTCGAAAATTGTATTATATGAGCTTGATGTTTTTTTACAAAGTCCGATTATTGGAGGTTTTAACTTAATAAATATAATTGCACTAACATGGATAATAGGCTCAGCTATAGCCGTGGTCAGATGGGTTAACAATCTTCGCAGGGTAAAAAACACAATTTCATGTATAAAGCAATCATCAAGAGTTCTTCCGGAAGAGTATAGAGATCTAGCCCAAAACATCGGACTTGTTCCTGAAAGAATCATGCTTTCAAAGTACATCGATATGGCAGTTACAGTTGGAGCTTTTGATTACTATGTAATCATTCCAGATATGAACTATACAGACTCGGATATGAGAAATATTCTTCGCCATGAGGCTGATCATATACATCATGGAGACATATTTATAAAAATGCTGATACATATCGCATGCTGCTTATTATGGTGGAATCCATTCCTCTTGCTTTTGGAAAAGGACTTTTCTTTACTCATAGAATATCGATGTGATGACAATGCGGTTAGAGAATATTCTGACATTGAAAAGATCAGTTACGTGGAAACTATAAAAAAGATGGCCGCTTATAAGTTCAACTACCCATGCGAATGCAATGCTGTTGGCTTTGCTATTGCGTCTGAGAAATCTACATTAGTTTCAAGAGCAAAAAGAGTTTTGTTTAACCAGAATAAAAAGCGTAGATGGTCTACTTTGCTTATATGTCCCCTTGCAATTGCTATTTTTCTTGTATCATTTACGGTTCAAGCTCAACCTTCTGGGGATCCTGGATATATAGAAGGAGAAATAATAATAACGAAAGATAACGCATATTTACAGCTTACGCCGGACGGATATGACTTGTATGTTGATGGCGAGCTTTTTGAACAACATATACCTAAAAAAGAATTAAAGGTGGAGCCATATAACATGTTGGAGATAAGAAAATAAAAAAGGACGGTAATATTTGTCCCAAAACCAAATGCTGATGCGTTATTAATATGTAATAGTGTTAGTGAAAATCCAATAAGATCAGATTTGATAATAGTTGAGGATAGCAATTATCACCATGGGAGTATCTTAAGCAAATTTAAGAATTAATAAGATTTGTTAAGGTGAATCCACTGTTAAGATATACCTGGGCGGTGATATAAAATGCTGGCTATGAAATGTAGAGGGTAGTTTTGTTTTGATTAATATGAAAAAAAATATGCTTGATAAGCTAAAAAACTGAATTGGGGAAATATGAAACACATTAAGAATAATTTTATTTTGTTGATATTTATCGCATTTTTAACTATGGGTTGTGTTGCTTGTGGTTCAAAGGCAACGTCAAATGGTTCAATGACAAAAAATGGAGGCGAGGTCTCGGAGTATTCAATAGAAGAGCATGCACTTCCGGATGCAAATACAAATCTTATTACGGAAAGTGACTACTGGGTTCGAGAACTTGATATAAAGATGGCGGGAGACAAGGTCTATCGTCTTGCACAGCTTTGGGGGCAGGATCCTGAGTACAACGTTGAGCTTGATCTTGGGTATTTCATCCAGGTTTCCGAATATCCTTTCACTGAATGGAAAAGCTATGAGGCATCATTTTTGAATCTTGACGGTGAATATGAAGCTACTGATACACGCCACGGCTATCATCCCTGTAAGATAACAGGCATTTATGATGATACTGTTTATTTTGCTGCGGCAGGGCTTCAGAAGAATGAGAAGATCTGCTATGCATTAGGGAAAATGGATTCTTCAGGAACTTTTTCTCTTACCGCAGGTTATCCCATAATTCAGGAAGATCCTGAATATGATACATTTTGTAATGATATTTTCTTTGACGGAATAGATACTGTTTATTCATATCAGACAAACCCTTCGGGAAATGATGTGATTTCCTATAAGATTAGTTCCGGGTATATGCATAAGGATAGCTATCCTGCATCAATTGAAAGAATAAGGATTTCAAAGGAGGGCAAAGCTATATGGTATGGTAACAAAGAAGATTTCTTCTGTGGCGGCGAGGCAGAAAACATGGATAATGCAGTTGCCTGTAAAAATGAGGAAGAGCGTTCTTCAGTTGAAGGTGCAATGCAGGCTCATGATGGATGGTATTTTTCTGATGCAAAATCTCTTAAAGTGACAAAGGATGATAAGACTTCAGAGGAGTTGATTGACTGGCGCAGCAGAGGATACAACTTTAGTACTATCCATGAAATGGAAGTAAAGGATAATTCTTTACAAATGTTGACTGATTTTGAAGGCCGTCACTATGTAATTGTAGTTGATCTTGATTCACAGAAGATGGTATCCAAGCAGGAAGTCGTTATCTCAATGCCCTTTGAGATACCAAGTCTTAACTAGTGCGTGCTCAACAATTAATAACCACTGATATTTACTGACTTTGTGGGCACTCCGTGAGATAATAGATGCAAGGAAATCATTACTTTTGCATTAAAAAACTTGCACCTTTCGCGGAGAATCCCATGTATAAAAAGAATCAAAATCGTCAAATAACCCTCAAGGATTTCAACCAGCCGCTTGGCTTGAAACTGAATCCTGAGAATAAATGGATAAAGAAAGCTGCCATGATCCCATGGGAAGCCATCGAAAAAGAATACGCTGACCTGTTTCCATCAGGTTGTGGAATGCCTGCAAAACCTCTGAGGATGGCTCTTGGTGCTCTTCTCATTCAGAAGAAATATGATTATTCCGACAGAGAGCTTGTAGAACAAATCCAGGAGAATCCGTATTATCAGTATTTCATCGGTCTCCCAGGATTCCAGCTAGAACAGCCATTTGCGCCATCACTGCTGGTTGAGTTTCGCAAACGCCTTACGGATGAAAAGCTTGCCGAGATCAATGAAATGATCATCAAGAACAATAAACATGACGATGACAACACTCCTCCTGATAGTAATGGAGATAACTCTGATAATCATGACGATGCAGGCAATGATAATGATGGAACACTCATCATTGATGCCAGCTGCGCTCCTCAGAATATAGCCTTTCCTCAGGATGTTAATCTCTTGAATGAAGCAAGAGAAAACCTTGAAGAGATCATCATCTCTATCTGCTATGTGTACAACCTCAAAAGACCAAGGATGTACAGGAAAAATGCCAGGAAGGATTATCTTTCACTTGCCAAGAGCAAGAAGCGAACATCAAAGAAGATCCGCAAGGCGATAAAGAAGCAGCTCCAGTACATACGTCGAGACAGGAATTATATCGACTGGCTTTCAAGCTATGGATACTGTCCTGATGAAAAACAGATGGAACGCCTTGAAATTCTGGATAAGCTCGTTGAACAGCAACAGTACATGTATGACAACAAGACTCATACAGTGGAGAACAGGATTGTCAGTGTATCTCAGCCATACATCAGACCTATTGTCAGAGGAAAGAGCAAAGCACCTGTTGAGTTTGGTGCAAAGCTAGACCTAAGCGTAGAGAATGGTCTCGGCAGGATAGAAAAGATATCCTTTGAAGCCTATAACGAGAGCGAAGTGCTCATTCCAGCAATAGAGAACTACTACAAGCGTAATGGTCATTATCCCGAAAGAGTTCTTGCAGATAAGATTTACAGAAACCGAATCAATCTTGTTTATTGCAAGGAGCATGGAATAAGGCTTGCCGGCCCAGCACTTGGAAGACCTGGCAAGGACACTGTCATCGATAAGCGTACCGAGTACATTGATAGCGTAGACAGAATCGAGGTTGAGCGTAAATTTGGATTATCAAAGCATAGTCACGGACTTGGCCTGATTATGACAAAGCGTGAGGATACCACACGCAGCTCAATAGTACTGTCAATCATCTCAATGAACCTGGATAGCCTGTTAAGGCTTTCTTTGTTCCAAAAATTGATTTTGATATTTTCAAGGTACAATTGTTCTTATTTTTTATGCGAAAGCATCGGCTGAAAAAATCAGCCGGTTGCTGAGCATACACTAACTATTATATTTCTGTTTTCAACAGAAGAAGCACAGAATATCACGTTAGCATCAGCCTTCCTGAGGATCCTGAAGACATGGAGAAATATCAGACGGATCTTAATAAAGCCTTTGCTTCAGGCGAAGGCCCCGACATTATAATAAACGGGATTATGAATCAAAAGAACATGGTAAGAGGCGGTCTTATTGCTCCGGTGGATGATCTGGTTACGGATAAGTCAGCATATTTTGAAGGAGCGTTGAAAAGCGGCCAGTTTGAAGAGGTTCAGTATGGTATCCCTTATGAATTCTATTTTGATACTGCTGCATACTCTGGGAAACTCTTTGGAGATAGCGATTCTATCACCTTAAATGATTTCATGGATAAAGCCACGGAGATGGATGCCAAGGCGGTTGCCTTGGGACTTACTGGTGAAGAGATAGTATTTAAATATGGGTTCTATGATGAAAAGAATACCACTTTCATCGACTGGACTGAGAAGAAGAGCCATCTGGACAGTCAGGAGTTTATAGATTTTATAAATTTTGTTGCAAGATATGCAGGTTCGCCCACCATAGATGAGGGAAATTATAAGGATAAGTTGGACGCAGGAGTCGTAATGTCTGAAAGCATGATAATTGGTGATCCGGAGAGGATGAATTACCTTGATGCTTGTTTTGATGGGAACGTATCCTTGGCTGGATACCCAAGGACAGAAGGCTGTGGCGTATACATGACATGCAATATGCTTTACCTCAATTCAAAGGCTGAATGTACAGACGGCGCAAAGGCATTTTTAAAGTTCATCATTTCTCAGGATGCGCAGATGCTAGTTGCCGAAAACAGGTATGTGAATGATGATTCTCAAAGTCAAATAGGCAATTTCCCTGTAGAAAAAGAAGCATTTTACAGAGAAATCGAGCTTGCGCAGATGCAGAAAGCATCAGAGAAAGCAAATTCCAGCATGAATGGGATTAGTTACCCTTCAGGAGGATTGTCCCGTGAATCTGCAGAAAAAATCAAAGCGATGGCAGAAAAAGCGTGTCCTGTAAATAGTGAGCTTGATGATATAGTGGACATCATCTATGAGGAACTTGAACCGTTTTTTGCAGGTCAGAGATCTGCTGAGGATGTTGCGAATGTAATGAGCAGTAGAGTGCAGATATATTTGGATGAGTGAGATTATTGTTTTAGGGGTAACAGATGAAAAAGTTGTATATAGATAAGTCAGATTTAGCTGAAGGTAGTGCATTATTAATATGTAACAGTGTTATTTACTAACAAATATCTGAAAAGGAGGCTTTAAATGTTGAAGGGGAAAAGTGAAAACAAAATAGTAATGAGTAACGTGAGACATCATAAAGTACATGGTGCAGTATTGGGAGCATTATGTCAAGAATTACAAGATCTGTATTATCAGTTAGCATGGAAAGACCTTGTTCGCCGGAAGCGGCTTTTAATACCGAAAAACCTTCACTTTCAAGAAGAATTTCCACACTATCTCTTATGCTTTCATCGTCTTCAATTATCAGTATGGTCTGTGAGCTCATAATGTGTCCTTATTATGGTTTTTCTTTACTATAACATAGATTTTATACGACTTAGGAAAACTTAAGAATTATTAAGATTTATCTGAAAAAATAGATGATAATATAAATTTAGCAAGATGATTAGAGGGAAAGTATATATGAAAAGCTTGATATTTTGTATTGTTGGAATCTGGATTATTATATTTGTTCTTTTATGTCCATTCCCACCATTATTTGGAATCCCCGGTTTGATATGGAGAGCTATTGTGGGAACGATGGGGTGTTCTATTCTTATCTTGGGATTATATGGCAGAAGAAAATCTTAAAATAAGCAGATTTTGTGTCCCGAAATTGAATGCTCACGCGTTATATAAATGAGTGTTTAAAAGATATTTGAGAAGAAAAAGCACTTTGCGAAAGGGATTGTATGAAAAAGAGTTTTTGGCCTAAGAAAATTACCATTTGGTCAGTATTCATCATGCTTTTACTGAATGGATGCGGAAATGATCCAGCAGGACAAAATGTAACTGAAGAACCTGAGGATATAGAATCATTAACAGATGCTACACCGGTTACAGCAGATGAATATGGAAAATATATAGAGAAACAGATATCAGATGTAATATCGGAACTGCTAAACATAGATGCTGCAGAGGTTGAAACTGTTATATCTGATGATTTAGTGGTTCAAGAAGTTACTATCGATACCGGGGCATACGGGGTATCTGAAGATGATAAGGACAATTTAATAAAGCAGATTAAGGTTTTTTGTGGTAACAATGTTAGCATTACCTTTAGCCAGGAAAAAGGTGAAGCTCCATATATGAGCGACTATGAGGTACTGTGGGATGCACTCAGAAATACGTACCCATATTTACCATATCTGCAATCGGTGGGAATTGATACGGATGAAATATACTCGAGATATGCAGAGGAAATAGAATCTGTTTCAGATGAAGACCAATTTTATGGAAAATTAGAAAGCATGCTTTCGGAATTGAATAATTTTGCCCATCTGCGTGTAATCACACCTAGCGAATACATGAGGGCTTATTATGTTCCGGAAGAAGAGAAAGATATGGTAGCTGAGGAAAATTATCCCTATTTAAAAGTTGTGACCAGCCCTTTGCTTTCGAAACGCTATGATGTGTCTGAGGCCACGGAATATGAGACTGGCTCCGCATCTAATGAGGAAATCTTTTCTCAATACTATTCTGATTGTGACACGCTATATCTTAAAATATCGTCTTTTGGATGGGATCTTATTTATAGAGACAGAGATATTATATATGAGTCTTTGGAGCAATATCCTGAAACTAAGCATATCATTTTTGACATTACGGGAAATAGTGGGGGAAGCAATTACTATTGGACAGATAATCTGATTTCTCCATTTGGTGGGCACTATGATTACGAGATTCGTAATTACTATAAATCGTCTCCGTTGTTTGAAGAGTATCGTTCAAATATTGAAACTTTTCCTGTATCTGATTTGAGTGATGCACCTGACTGGGTCGAGGATTTGGGATTAGACAGATATAGTAAGCTTATTTATAGTATCCCTTATGATTATTATGAAGGTAAGACAGTCAATAAAGAGATCAAAAGATGGGTTTTAACAAGTGGTAATGTTTATTCTGCTGCAGAAACATTTACAGGTTTTTGCAAAGCTACTGGTTGGGCTACTATAGTAGGCACACAGACATCGGGGGATGGTAATCATACTTCACCGATTCTATTGTTACTTCCTGATTCGGGTGTACTGATCGGTTTTTCAGACTGCGTAGGCGAAAATCCTGATGGAAGTATTAATGCAGTTCAGGGAACAGCACCCAATATTCCATGTAAGAAGGGTGAAACACCGCTTGGACGTTGTCTTGAAGAGATCAGGAGAAACAATTAGTACGTGTTTTTGGATAAAAAAGCAGAAAAAAGTCTGCAAAAGCGTAGAGAAAATGAAGAAAATAATTATTATAGTAGCTTTTATATGTATTATTGGTACTTCATTATTATGTGTATTAGTAAAAGCATCAAAAGAAGAGCCGGTTTTACCAATGCCGGATCATGTTGTTGTTTATAAGGATGGAAGTATTGAGCACTATGATGAAGGGTCACCTCAGTTTGAAAAGATTACAAAGAAAATCAGGGTTCCATCAGCTGAAAAACTTGAGACTATGATAGAGGATGAGACTGTTTCAGAAGCGAAGCAGGATTACGCCATAGAATATGTATATGATACAAAGCAGTGCCTTGCGGACAGTACGTTTGAATTTGAAAATGTTTTATTTTTCTTGAGTGGATGGTGCAAAGGAGAAGCTGCTTTCGGAAATAATGAGAGTTATGAATCAGGAACTATTGTGTTTTACTATTAAGTTTTTTGGAATCAAGGAAAAATAATTTGTTTGGTGGAATATGAAAAAAGTCAATATTGGGGGAATGCTGGCTGTGATCTTCATGTCGGCGTTTTTTCTTGGAGCATGTGGAAAAACAGAGAATATAAGAGAAAATGAAGCACCGGTAGCAGTTGCTCGGGATGAAGCGGTTCGAGAAAGAAGTCATGTTTTTAAATTGGAAGACAAAAAACTTCCCAATGCGGATATGAGTCTTTATTCGGATAGCTTTTCTGTCGTTAATGGCTGCTGCTATTTTCATGCCTATCATGGAGAAATCCTGACGGCTGAATCTATCTTGAAGCTAACTGTGGAGAGAGATTTTGAGGAAATACTCTTGCCGGAAGAATCAGATTATTATTATGAGAAATTTACAGTTGACGATAGTGGGAATATTTTCATTATAAAGACGGCCTATAGCGATGATTCTTCACCATCAGAAAAGTGTCTTGTTAAGTTATCTGCACAGGGAAATATGATGTGGTCTGCACCATTAACTGAAGCTGATTGTGAGAATGATATCCGTGATGTAGCTTATGTAAATGGTGTAGGGGTAGTAATTGTCGGAGAAGGTGAATTATCAATATATGATGAAAATGATGGACAATTCACAGAAAAAGTAAAGAGAGATACGGATATTCCCAATTACTATGACGCAAAACTTCTTAAGACAAGGAATGGCAAGGTTTATATCTGCGAAGAAGATAGCAATTTGGATTACAAGCTTTATGAGTTTAATTGTGATTCAAAAACATTTGGGAAAGTAGTTGAGACTCCACAATCATTACATGTGAACTGTCAAAATCTTTTTCCGGGAAGTACCTTTGATTTATATGTGGCTGAAAAGGATGGCATTTACGGCTTTAATACTGGGGATATGGAAGCGACTTTGATATATGATTATGTACTGTCAGATATTCAGGTGGGGTATATTGCAATTATAGCGGAACCATCTCCTGATAACATGGTTATATATGGATCACTTGGAAATGATGAGTATAGTTTATGCGGTGTCACAGAAGTTAAACCGGAAGACGTTACATCAAAAACTACTCTGACAATAGGGATGATGGGTATTGATGAGGACGTCAGAAATCAGATGATTCGGTTTAATCAGGATAACGATAAAGTAAGGCTAAAGATTCTGGATTATACAGAAAATGACACAGGTGCAGAAGATGGCAATTTGTCAGCATCATACGAAAGACTTAATCTGGATATGGTTCAGGGAAATACGCCGGATATTCTCATACTTGATGATGATATGCCCTGGAGAAGCTACATTGATAAAGGTGCACTGGAATCTCTCGATAAATATGTAGAACATGATCAGGAATTACCACTGGAAAAAATCCTTGATAATGTTGTAGAGGCTACATCTATAAAGGGAAATCATTACTTTTTAGTTCCCAAATTCCAGATTAATACATGTGTTGCAGCCAAGGATATAGTAGGGGATGAAATAGTAACACTGGAGAATTATAAAGATATTTGCAGTAGGCAGGGCATGGATCCTGCTGATGGAATGGGCTTTCATATACGAGATTACTCGGACATTTATTACTCACTCTGTGGTTCTTCATTTATTGATTATGAAAAAGGTATAAGCGGATATGATTCCGAAGGCTTTAAAGCATTACTTGATCTTATTTCATCATTTCCGGGAGCAGACGATGGCGTGGAATACAGCAGTGAAAGAGAAGGCTATTATAGAGAAAACAAAGCTCTTCTCTTGCCATATACCTTTTTTGACTTTGATTTTTACCAGGTGATAAGAGACGGATATTTTGGAAGAGATATCGTATTTAATGGTTATCCATCTGAAAAATGCGGGAAATCATATATAAGCCTACCACTACAAATTGCAATAAGCAGTTCATGTACAGATAAGGAATCTGCATGGCGCTTTCTTAAATCTTTCCTATCAGATGAATATCAGGAAAAAATAGAAGATGGATTTCCGGTGTCTAAAAAGGCATTTAATGAGCTTGTAAAAAAATCACAGGTCGAACTGGAAGATATATATGGAGATTCACTAATAGCTCATAAAGAATTCAATATTGCAGGTGTTAACGTGGAAAGAAAAGCACTTAGCAAGGAGGAGGCAGAGTATTTTAGCGATTTTATAATGTCTGTGAAAGAAATCTCCCCTGTGGACAATAAGATCCTTGATATTATCAGCGAAGAAGTGGGGGCGTTTTATGCAGGACAGAAAAGTGCTGATGAAGTTGCTAATATCATACAGAGCAGAGTGAGTCTCTACCTTAGTGAGAGTAAGTAATATTTATATGAGATATACGTTAAATATATTGGAGATGATTGGGTATGAGAAAACACAAAATTAAGGCAATAATAAATCCGCTTGAGGGAATCATTTTGGATGATAAGAAGATTTTGCTGGGGATGAGTAAAAGCGAAGTCATCAGCCTTCTTGGAAATGCAGATATATGGGAGAACTGCTATTATTATTTTGATAGTGATCTTGCTATCGATTTTGATGAAAGTGACAAAGTTCAGTTCATAGATTTTCTGGGTGGAAAAAATGGATGCATAGAACCTTATATTTATGGCATGGCTGCTTTTGACAGCAACGCTGATGACTTAGTTGAGGTTTTGAAATCTCATAACAATGACAGAATTGATTATGATGAAAGTGGATATGCATATAACATTAATGAAATAAGCATTGGTATTTCCAGAGAGTCGACTCCTGAGGGAGTTCAGAGAGATATTGAAGAAATGAAGGCAGACGGAGAATATGATCAGGACTATGTTGATTCAGAGCTCGAACTCGCCAGACATTGGGCTACAATAGGTATGGGAAGCCCCAACTATTATGGCTAGACTGAACATAGCCATTTAACTAAGAAATGCAGAATGTGAGCTTTAGCGATAGAGCAGAGATAATGATTTTGTATTCAGTAAATTGGAAGGTTTATAAAAATGATACATGCTGAGATTAAAGGGAAATATATAATTCTACGGGAACAAAAAGAAGAGGACGCAAAATTCTTTGCAGAATGGTTCAACCAGCCAGAAATTATGTTTCAATGCGGATTTACGGATACTACGAATGAGGAAGAAGAAATAAAATATATCAACAAATGCCATAAATCCGAAGATTCTGTATGGTTTACTATCACGGATATGAACGGGGCAATTATAGGAGAAACTGGGCTACTCAGAATGTTTCCTGCATGGCATTGTACCGACTTGACAATAATAATTCCAAATCCTGAAATGCAGCATAAAGGATATGGTACAGAGGCAATACGTCTCATGTTGGATATGGCTTTTAATGAATTTGAAATGAACCGTGTATCTATCGGAGTAGTGGGACTCAATACAGATGCTTTGAAATTCTACAAAAAAATCGGTTTCAAGCAGGAGGGCGTCCAAGAACAAGGTTATTACTACAACGGAGAGTACAGCGATTTTGTTATGATGCGAATCCTGCGTGATGAATGGTCGTAATTTCAAGATACAAACACTGTAATAGCGTTACCGTTACGGAGGAAATAAGATATTCTGTATATCTGAAATCCAGGTATTGGGATAAAATGCAGAAAAAGTGATATAGATAATATTTGTAAGACTAAACCTCCGCAAAAAGGTAAGCTTTGCGAAGTTTTTCATTGTTATTATGTAAACAATGAAGAATTTGTATCCGATATACAAAACAGCAAGGATTGCCAGATATCAATGAATGGATTCTGTTCATTGGTGTTTGGCTTTTTTGTTGATTTGGTAACTTTATTTATAAAAAGAAAATAAACTTGGATAAAATGCGTCACAAATGAGCAATGTCGCGCGTTATTAATACAAAGGGCAATGAAAGGGGATATAATGCACATTTCGAATAATTATCATACAATTCCTATAATGAGTTATTGCGGCAAGAATACTTCTATCCCACAGAATCTGACAACAAGAGCCAACATGCCTGCGTTGGTATCCACAGATCCTGCAACACAAAAGGAAGCTGTGATTCCGATAGCGTATAAAGATGGAAGCAGGATGTCTACTTTCCGCGCAGATTCTTATTCACAGGATAATCCGATTTATACAGTTAAATACTGGGATGGAAATGGTAACTATAAGGAAGAAGAAATCGATGGTTCAAAAGTGGATCCAAGTAATGCATCTGTATTAGAGTTGCTTGCGTTTGGCTCATATTGTGCTGACAGGGGATATCCAGAGGATGCTGTATCTAATGTGATGATGGCGATGGTTGGGGTAGATGAAGAACCAAAGTTTTATTCATTGGATGAAGCACTAGAAAAACATAACTTTACCGAGCGGATGAAAGATTGCGTGGATATAACAAATAACCCGGCATATATGATTGTTCACTTGAAATACAAGGCTATGTATGAGTTTATGCTGGAGAGGTCAGCGGAAAACGGTGGACTCAAAAAGGAACAGGAGTAAGATTATGATAGTTTCTGGTATTAGTAGTGTGATTCTTCTGTTTGAATTCATCAGCTCTTTTTTTGATTAGCATAAAGATAAAATCATTACTGCCATGTATCCTGTGTTACCATATATGTATTGAGAAAAGTTTTGGGGGGCATCAAAATGTTAATGATTTTATTGTCTGTACTTGAGGATGAGCAAAGGGACCTGGTACAGAGAATATATAATGAAAATAAATCTTTTTTTCTGAGGCTTGCAGCAGGGATAACTGGGTCAGAATCTCTTGCTGAGGAGGCCGTCAGTGATGCATTCTTAAAGATTTCCCTGAATATTAAAAAAATTTCTGAATTATCCTGTCACGAAATGAGGGGGTTCTGCGTTGTTATAGTGAAGAACTGTTCAATCAGTATTCTGAGAAAAAACAAAAGATATGTGTATGGAACTGAAGAAATGTCCAGAGATCAAGTGGCAGATACGGATGATCCTGAGAGGACTGTGCTTAAAAATGAGCGGAATGATTTAATCCGGGCACTTTTGGAAACTCTTTCTGATGATGATAAAGAGCTGGTTGTTATGCGGTATACCTATGAAATGAGCTATGGGGAGATTGCGAGGGTGATGGATATTTCCGAAGATGCAGCACGTAAACGGGGACAGCGCATCATTGAGAGACTTAGGGCCAGTTATTCTGAGAAAGAGGTTGGATATGGAATTTGATGAGATTATAGGTAAAGAGACAGGTATCGAAATTCTGAATCTGATGGCACCGAAGCTTATGAAATGGCACAAAGATGCTAAAGAAAAGAGACTGCCATCCACAAAAGTGGAGCTTTTGTCAAAGAAAATAGAGGCGCTTCCTATAGAGGGGCAATCACTTCTTTTTGGAAATTATGTATTTGATCTTAATTCTGAAAGTATGGAGATCTTATATGAAATCAATGATCCGGATATGCACCTGGTCTTTTTTGAGCATCTTCTTTCTGAGATCATGGGGATTCAAGAAGGTGAGAGAATAAGTGACATCTCTATGGAAAAGGCTTGCAAAAAAGCACTTAGCAGAATTGCAGATGCGCCGGAAATGATTTCTTTTCCTGAGCGAGTTGCGCGTTCTTTTGGAAAAGTTGTTGCTGCAATTCTTATTGTGGGAATTATATCTTTTGGGACTGCTTTGGCTGTAAATGCTGAGTTTAGGGATAGTGTTATCAGATGGTTCATGGAAGCAACAAAACAGTATACCCTTTTCCGTTTAGAAAATGAAAATGAACTTGATTCCTCTGAACTAAAAAAGTTTATTCCTTCGTATATACCGGAAAGATATCATTTGTATAGTAGAGATGTAGTAACCGGATTCGCAACATATACATATGTGGATGTAAATGGAGATTTACTCGATGTAAGCATATGCATGCCAGAAGCTAATGCATACCTGAATACTGAAGGAATGAAGAAAGAAGTCATTACAATAAATGGTCAGCAGGCATTTTTATATCATGACGGAGTACATGGAAGCCTTGCCACAAGCATTGATGGTTATGCACTTTATGTGACTGGAAAAGCCAACAGGGATGACTTTATAAAAATTGCTGAGAATGTTGTAAAAAAATAGAAAAAATATGTCACGAAAAGGGAGGGGTCAGCGTTATTAATATGTAACATGTATTAAGCCTTAACTTATGGAGGTCATTTGAAGGTGAAAAGAGTATTTGGAACAGTAAATATTTCATTATTTTTCCTGGGGCTGGTGCTTTTATGTGGTGCATGTGCAAGGAAGGATGATGTTATTCTAAAACAGAATACAGTAGAGCTTTCACAGGAGGCAGAACCTGTTAATGATAATGAAACTCCAAGTTCTGATAATTCATATGTTATAGGATCAATCTATTTAGAATCTGGCTGCTACATATGTTGTGGAGAACCTAATGCACAATCCATAGTAATTTATAACGTGGACACTCATCATCAGGAGTATGTCTCTTTGCCAGAAGATTCAGATGGATATGAGATTCCTGAAGCTGGTTTTTATCTTGTTTATAAGTTTGCTGATGGAAAAATGATAGATATTACAGATAAACTCAGCATAGATAATCCGGCATCTTTTGTCATCGAAAGGGCGAGATGAAATGAAGAAGATTAATTACGCTTTGACTGTGATATTGGTATTTGGGTTGGGGATGCTTGTTGAGAATATATACATGAACATCCTTATGTATAATAGGCATCCTGAGTATTATGAAGTCTTATCTGCCCCGTGGTATACATACGGGATACTGCCATCGGTAGTAGAATACATATTGCTTGTTATTGCCTGTTTGGCTGTAAGGCTGATTCTTAAATGGGTTTCTCAAAACATCATAACGGCGTAAGCACTGATTACAATTTTAATACGGGAGGGAACACATGAAAAAATCAAATGTAGTAGCTTTTGTAGTAGGGTTATGTATGTTCGCAATTTTTGTAATTTTTGTGAATGGTTACTGGGATGAAATGTTGTTAATAGCACTTGTTCACAGCTTGGATTTGCCATCTCTTTTATGTGTGTTGGGGATACCGCTTATGATTCTTGCAGCAAGCGGAAAAGTCGGTCCATTTTTTAAGGCTTTAAAAAAGGATGGAAGTGATTCATCTAAGCAGGAGTGCCTGTCTGCTGTTAATTGTGCAATCACCGGAGTGATCATTTCTGGTTTAATAGGAGGAATAGTTTATGCACTTTGTTTCTTGGTGTATGGAATTGGCTCAGACTTACTTGATGATGGAAGAATAATCTGTATTTTATTGCCACCGTTTTATGGATTTATTATTACTGCGATTTTGCTTCCTATTAAATTTCGTTTGGCTTAATTTGAAAAGATTAAAGAGACAGAAAAATGATTATAGATTTCAATGGGACAGTTGTAGATATTGATGTAAAAAGAACCAGGAATTTTTACTATTCAGACAATTCCGTGGAGATAGACTGTAAGTGTGATGGATGCAGAAACTTTATAAAATTTTGTGATGTAATGCCACAAGAAGTCGCTGCATTTTTCGAGAAGATAGGGGTAGTTCCTAAGAAAGTATGCGAAACATATTGGTTTTGCCAAAAGAATGGAGGAAAAGGTATTTTTGGTGGAGGCTTTTTCCATGTATGTGGGGAAATAATTGAGAGGGATAAGGAGCAGAAAGGAATAGAACTGTCCCCGGACTTTAATGTATATGTGGAAGGGGAAGTTGATCTTGTTGAAGATGGGTTCCCTGATCCTATAGTACAGGTAGGAATGATTTTTATACTTCCGTGGCTGCTTGATATTGAGAATACATATCAGGCTGAATAATGTAAAAGTATATTGTGGAGATGAAGTAAACATTACTTATGATAAATGAAATACAAGTGCATTCTTGATTTGCATGATGATTGCACTTGTTTTGAGCAGCTTGGGTGTTTTTGCAATTAAGAAAGATAGGAACGTTGAGGAAGATACTGTATGAAGAAAGCCATACCAACCTTGTTAATCATAATAGGAATAATACTTTTTGCATTTAAGATGATTGGAATAGTGTATGACGTATTTTATTGGCCACAAACAGTACAGCCTATGCAAACAGTTTTGGCGGAGAGTAGTCCTGATGGACCAACAGCATACTTTATTGCAAGCAAAATAAGCTATTCATATATATTCTTGGAACTTTTACCAGGTATTGCTTTGATACTTATTGGTATTTTTATGTTTTTGAGTGTTAGAAAAAGACTTCTTAGGGCACTTGTTTGTACCATTTATGGAGTTATTATCATCGTGGCAGGATATGGCATATTCCATGGACCGTCGATTTTCCCACTTTATGCAGATTTTTATCCATTAATCCTTGCTATCATGGCTGCTATGGTCATATTTATGATGATTTCTTCGAGAGGGAAGCCCTCAATGAGGATTCTATCCAGGCCAGATCTTGCAAGATTTGCAGCTTCCCTAATAAGTGGAGTATATAGCTCTCTTATGTTTGGCTGGTGCATCTTAAAGATCATGCATGGTGTGATGCCTTTTGGTATGGAGCCTGTGCAGGTTGGGCCATTTATTGAAAAACAGTTTCTTGTAGTTTTTCTATTGAATCTTCTGATCATTTCAATTGAGATTTTCAGGAGCATAAAGGATGACGTGAGCTTTCCGGTTACTGCATATGCCTCACTCGTAGTACTTAACCTGGAGCTGGTATATGAGGCGCTGCTTAGTGAGCTGACTACTGGGGACGTATTTATTTATGTTTTTGTCAAGTATACAGCGTTGCTATATTGTGGGGGTATATCAATAGTGGTGGTTCTAATGGTCTTGGAAAAAAAGAAATACAAGTAAAACCGATTGATAATTTGAATGTAAAGGAGAATGTATGAATCTGGCCAATATTTTCTTTGTTGTTTTGTTAGTGCTTTCCGTATTAATACTTGTATTTTTCAGGAAACATAATAAGGGAGTAATAGCTGCAATTATCATTATTATGTCGTTGATTTTTCTCTTTTCAGGAGTCTACCTTTGTTTTGCAAGTGCGTGGAGGAATATAGCAATTGCTTTTCTATTTATTGCTGCATTTTTAGTTTTTTGCTCGGTCTTGTTGATAAGAGCAAAATGATACAGTATTTTGGGAAATAGCCAGAAATTAATAATATAAATTACTGAAAAAGCCAAATGAAAGCCATATGCACGTTTGGGGGAGAGATACTTTTATATGTTTTTTTGGGGTTCTGATAAGATTAATTGGGGAAAATAATAAGCGGGGATAACAACGGTATGAAAAAAATGAAAAAGAGAAAAATATTTAATACTATAGTGCTATCATTATCCATTTTAATTATATCTGGATGTGGCTCCAAAATGGATAATAGCACGTCAAACATTATTGGCTTGCAAGTTCATAAATCTGAATTGCCTAGTATTGAAACAAAAAAAATTGAAGGGCTTGAGGATGCCGAAGGATATGGGCATGGTATATATACTCGCCAAGGCGAGTGCTTACATGACATGATCAATTATGTAAAAAGCACAGATGATTTATCGGTATATTGTCACATAAGCAATGATTTAGGCGATACATATACTTTTACTGTAGTTGCGCTTGATAATTATCATCAAATACCTTTCATGGTAAATGGGGAGGAATGCTTAAACTA
Organism: Butyrivibrio sp. ob235; assembly: GCF_900109475.1. Classification (NCBI taxonomy): domain Bacteria; kingdom Bacillati; phylum Bacillota; class Clostridia; order Lachnospirales; family Lachnospiraceae; genus Butyrivibrio; species Butyrivibrio sp. ob235. Next base: position 105,648 of record NZ_FOBE01000006.1, on the reverse strand, counting down.
TACTATAGAGATTCCAAATTCTTCAGAAACAGATATTCCTATTGATTTGGGTGAGTTTGTATCTGGCAGACATGATCTTGTTTTTTTAACAATAATTAATGCAGGAATGAAAGTAAGCGAGTCTGATTCTATAACTGTAACTGATGGATATATGGATGGCTCTATGAGGAGTACCTTTATTGTCGATGATGATACAGAATTGAATAACCCTATAACTTATCAGACCGGTACTAGTGATACTATATATTCCGGAATAAGTATTGAAAAAAAAGATGATGAATCATATGAGCTATCTGTTTCAGGTGTTTATGATAATGATAAGTACATTTCAGTCATTGTTTTCGATAATTATGAAGAAATAGAAAACTACACTATGGAGCTGGGGGCTAAAAAGAAAGCAACGATACCTTTCGATTATTCTCCGGATGATAGTGTTAATCATGAATTAACGGCTGTGGTATTATATCAAACTGATGGTAATGACCCAGAAGAACCTATGGAAGACCATTTTTCAAACAGAGTCCAGTTTTGATTATGTTATTGTAAGCAAAAATACCTTTGTAAAAAGAGTCCTACGTCGAAAGGGGTAGGATTCTTCTTTCTGCCAGAGGACGCTATGCTGTAGGTCATATTCGGATGATTTTTAGTAAAGAGGGTGCGTAATTCTGAGAGATTTTTTCAAACTCTCGCCTTTTTAAAAGATCTATTTTATCAAATCATTGCTATAACCAAGTCAATTTTAAACGTTGACTTATCCGAATGAACAATACAGTCACCATTCATTTTTTTCATCATAGAATTTGTATTTTTCAAGCCGATTCCGTTACTTGCGTTTTTATGTGCATGGTCTGAAATGGTATTTTCGATAGTTATATAAAAGTTCTTTCCATCGCTCTTGGTGCTTAGATAGACTGGTTTGGTAATATCGGCATATTTTATTATATTTGACTGTATGTTGTTTATTATTCTGCCAATATAATCGAAGGATATTGAAACGTTTTGATCCGGCCAGCTAAGTTCCCGAACTTCTACAGAAGCTCCCTGAGCACTGAGACTATTGCACATTTCAGATAAATAATCATTAAATGCATACTCAACAGTAACAACTTCAAACTGCTCTTTTTGACCGGAGTCTATAAGAAAAAAATCAAATAGCTGATCAGAAAGGCTTTTTATCTCGCCAGCCTTTTGTAATGCTTTATCAGAATACTTCGCAACATCGTCAAAATCATGCTGTTTCTTTACAACTTCAATATAAGCCATAAGGCTGGTCAGGGGAGTCCTGAGATCGTGAGCCATACCAAGAACAAGATTATCCTGTGCCTTTTTCATCTCGATTTCTTTTTGACTTTTGGCAATCAGGTCAGTGCGCATACTTTCTATAGCATCAGCCAGGCTTGAAATCTCATCATTCCCTTCCACACGAAAAGATGCATTCTCCAATCCGGAATGCATTTTATTTACTTCATTTCCAAGCTCAACTATATACCGGATTTCCTTTCGTACTCCTACAAAAACTATTAAAAAACCGACTGACACGCATAATAGTGCTGCCAGAGCATAGGCTATGAAGTAATATATACGTTCAGTATTTTTGAATATAAATACATCCGCATATCCGTCAGAGAATGTCACATTACTTGCGTACAACCATGTATAATTCAGCTGTTCTGATGATGTATTATTTATGGCGGATTTCCCTAAGTATAAATTATCGTAAAGCAGAAGACTGTCTCTTGAAATGGTAAAGTATTCTATATTGTTTTCTCTTGCCCACTCCCGGATTTCATCTGTATCTGTTGCCTTTACATCATACTGTGTAACATAAGTCTGAAACTGGCTTACCAAGGACTTTGATACATTTTTTCTAAAGGATGAATTCTGAAAAATATCATCCAGGAAAAGATTGGTCAGGGAAAATAATAATAAAAATAATGTCAGGGATACAGCTATGCTGATCGCAAATAGTATCATTATTTTTTGAGTTATGCTCTTGATCTGTAGTTTAGCCAATTCTATAGCCCTTTCCCCATACATTTAATATTATCTGTGGATGTTGTGGATCTTTTTCTATCTTTGTTCGGAGTTTTCTTATGTGTACCATAACGGTATTTGATGAATCACTGTGGTATGCCTGTTTCCATGCGGCTTCATATAACTCCGGAACCGAAAAGACTGCTTCGGGATTCTTTAAGAATAATAATAGGATCTGGTATTCTGTTTCTGTGAGAGTCACTTCTTTTCCATCAAGATATGCGACATTTTTGGTCAGACTGATACGAATTCCATTATGCTCAAGCCATTCATCTGAGTCATTATGAATACTTGAAGAAGTGTTATATTCCGTATGCCTTCTAAGCAGTGCCTTTATTCTTGCAACTAATTCAACATAGGAAAATGGCTTGATAAGGTAATCATCTCCGCCAGCACTAAGACCAAGAACCTTGTCATTATCAGTTGATTTGGCAGTCAAAAAAAGAATAGGAACGACGGAGATCTTCCTAATCTCTTCACATACTTTATATCCGGATATTCCGGGAAGCATAACATCAAGAATTATTAGGCTCGTATCATTATCTAACATGATAAGCCCCTGTTCTCCGGTCTCGGCTTCCTTTACTGAATAACCTTCGCTTTCAAGTAATAATCTTATGCCATCCCGGATGCTTTCATCATCTTCAATAACCAGTATTTTTCTTCTGTCCATCATCATTTCCTATAATCATTTTTTCCTTACTATATCACATATGAGAATTGGCTTAACAGGAGTTAAGAATTATTAAGAATTAATAAGATTTTTCATGGTGAAAATGGTGTTAACATTACGATATTAAAGAAAAAGAGAATTTGCAGCATTTTGTTATTTATTACAATTTGAGTGTTAATTATAACAATTGAGGTTTAGCTGATGATGGGTGGAATAAAATTGGCTTAATTAATTAGGATCTATTTGTCCCGAAACTGATGAGTGGTGCGTTATTAATATGTAACAGCATGATAATACCAAAAGCTATGGAGGTTATTGGGGGATGAAAAAAGTATTGGAATTAATAAGAATAACAATGTTACTAGGAATGATACTTCTTTGCGGAGGCTGTAGTAAAGGTAGGACGGTATCAGCACCAAGTACGAACATAGAAAATGTGGAAAATATAACATTTCCGGAAGCCGGATGGGTTACTGTTTTAAAGGTATAATTGGGAGAAATAATATGGTATTTAGCAAAATGGTGAAAACAAAGCGTATAGGATTGTGGCTATTGGCGCTATTTATATGTGTCTTGGCTATAATTATCATTACTGTCAATAAACCAACCAAAGAAGAATCCGTTGCAGCGTTTTTGAATGATAACAGATCACAGCTTGAAGATATCGCAGATAGGCAGCTTAGTGGAGATTGCTCTACAACATCAATCGGATCTGTAAAGGTGGAGGGTGTTTTCAGAAATTCGGACGGCGAAGAAATAGTTCAATTCATGTGCTCCGGAAGAGGATTTGTTTCTGCTTCGAAATACTATGGATTTTATTATTCACCATCCGATACGCCTGCCGCATTTCAGAATGTTGATATGAAATTAGAGGATAAAGGCGGAACTTGGACATGGCATGAAAGTGGTAGCGATAATGGTGGCATTACAAAAAAGATCACAGATGGCTGGTATTATTATGAAGCATGGCTTTAGGTTCATTATAGAGTTGATCTGGGAAGGAAATATCTGAGGTTATTTGTAATGAATGGAGGGTATCTTAAGCAAATTTAAGAATTAATAAGATTTGTTAAGGTGAATCCACTGTTAAGATATACCTGGGCGGTGATATAAAATGCAGGCTATGAAATGTAGAGGGTAAACAGGTATGAAAAAGGGGAAAAAAAAGAAGCTAACAGCATGTTTGCTGTTTGGGGGCATGACTTTAATGTTAGCCTGCGGAGATGCATCACTTAAAGATAAAACTGATGGATATAATCAGGAAAACGAGGAAGAAAATAGCGAGGCTGAAAAGGATCATATTTATCGCATAGAGGATATTGATCTCGAAATGCCCGATCAGGGGAGAATAGTATCATTCTGTGAAAGTGGGGATAAACTATACGGACTTCTTTGCACTTCTGACAACGATGCAGGTGATTATAGCATCATGAGTTTGTTTGATAATTTGGACAGCTTGGAGGAGATAACCATTGAAAGTGAAGATGATTGCTATTATTGGCTTTCCATCGATGAAGATGGGAGCTTTTATACTGTAAGAAATCCCTATACATACTGGGATTATGAAGAAGATACAGATACCACTGATGCCTGCGCTGACGAGGAAGATGTGTCATCGACTGAAGACGCAGAACAAGTGGAAGATCTGACAGCTGATGAGGCTGATAAAGAGAGCAATATAACTGCATTGGCAACACCGGAGATAGTCAAGTTATCTAATACCGGGGCTATTGTCTGGGAGATCCCCGTTGCGGAATGGGATAAGAAAGCATATATCCAGGACATTGAATACTGTAAAGGGCTCGGCCTTGTTACTGCATCCTCTGAAGGCTTTACGCTTTACAACAAAGACACAGGCGAAGAAGAAAGGATTCCCTTTTCCGGTCTGGATTCTTCAGAGTATGAGTATAGAGAGAAAAGCCTTTATACACTTCGCGATGGCAGCTTTTGTATGAAGATGCCTGATCTAAATATGACATATAAGATGTATCGCATGAATGTTAAGAAGGGGCAGTTTGAGGAAATAACGGATATTCTTCCTTCATGCGTTTCTATTGGTCTCAACATCTTTCCCGGTAAAAATGTGGATTTTTTATATATAGAAGACGGAAAAATAAGAGGATTCTATCTTGGAGACAGTGAAGAGAAGATGATATGCGACCTTGCGGCTTCTGATCTTATGCTGGAAAACATTGAATTTCTTGATGAATCTGATGAAAACTCACTCTTAATTCATGCTGACTATTCCGGAACCTGGGACGGAGAGCTTTTCAAGCTTGTTAAGGTTCCGCCGGAGGAAGTCAGGGAGAAGGAAGAGCTTGTGCTCGGAACAGCTTCTGCAAATTATGATATTCAGAGAGCGGTATCCAATTTTAACCAGAGAAATAGTAAGTACCGCATAAAGATAAAGGAATATGATTTTCAGGATTGCCAGACCTATGAAGAAGTCTGCGACAGAATGAATCTTGAAATGGTCACCGGGGATGTTCCGGATATCATGGTTTTTAATTTATTTTCTTCATATGAGAACTACATAAAGAAAGGCTTAATAACGCCTCTTGATGAATTCTTTGAAAAGGACGGGGAGATAACAGAGACAGACTTCCTTGAAAATGTTATGGCAGCCTCTAAGCGTGATGGCAAAATTTATTTGATCATGCCGGCTTTTCTTATAGATACATGTACTGCGGCAAAGAGCATGCTTACTGATGAAACCATGACATTGTCAAACATAAACGCAATATGCAGGGAGAAAAATGTTAAGGAAGAAGATCTTATAGCGGGGATTGGCAGGGATGATGCGGACAGCATTTATAACCGCATCTATGGCGATTTTATTGATTATGAAAATGGAACCTGCAGCTTTAACAGCCCGGAGTTTATAAATCTTCTTGAATATATTGGCAAGCTTCCGGTGTTGGACGAAGATGAAGATGAGGACTTCGTGGATACCGACAACTATTACCGTGAGAAAAAATCCATTTTGAATTCGGAGTGGATGAGTGGCTTTGAGGCTTATCAGATTGATAAGTCAGGTACATTTGGTGAAGATGTAGTATTTAACGGATATCCGGGAATCAACGAAGGAAAGTCATATTTGGTCCCGCTTATGCAGCTTGCTCTTAGTACGAGTTGTAAAGATAAGGAAGCCGGCTGGGAGTTCCTTAGGTACTTCCTTACAGATGAGTATCAGAAAAATATCAGGAATTACTTCCCTGTAGAAAAGAAGGCTTTTGATTTAATGGCAGAGAAATCCCAGGAGATTCCATATTACATAGATGAGAAAGGGAAGAAGCATGAGGAGCCTTCAGACTATGGGATTTGCGGCAGCGAGATCGAACTAGAGCCTCTTTCTAAGGAGGAAGCTACGGAATTTAGTGATTTTGTGAAGTCCGTTACGGATGTGTTAAATGAAGATAAAAAGGTAGAAGATATCATTTTTGAGGAAACCGGGGCTTATTATGAAGGACAGAAATCAGCCGAGGAAGTGGCAGATATAATCCAGAGCAGGGTTTCTATATATCTGGCGGAAGGAATGGATTAAGTCAGGGGTATGGAGCAATTTGGGTATGAAAAAAGTATTGGGAAAAATAAACATAACAGTTTTGCTGATGGGAATGATACTTCTTTGCGGAGGCTGTAGTAAAGGTAGGACGGTATCAGCACCAAGTACGAACATAGAAAATGTGGAAAATATAACATTTCCGGAAGCCGGATGGGTTACGGCTTTATAAGTATCTGTGGGAGAATAAGATGGAACATGGACCTGACAGGGAAGTATTAGTGATATCGGTGCATTACAAAAAGAATCACGGAGGTTGGTATTACGAGACTTGGTTTTTAGCCTATTCTTGTACTGATCAAAAAAAATAAAAGAGGATGCTTAGGTATGAAAAGGAAAAGAACAATCTTACGGATAGTATTAATTATTGTAGAACTATTATTTATCGTGGCAGTTATAATAAGTCCATTTCCGTCAATGATAGGAATTTCGGGGATTGTGTGGAGAATTGTCATAGGGCTGATAGGATGCAGTATGCTTGCGATGGGCATCCGAAGAAAGGCTAAATGCATCTATGAAGTTTCGTGAGAAGGAGACGGTTTGCTCTATAGTCGCAATTACTGGTTAGCTTATGTTTTTGGGTTCTGATAAGATTAATTAGGGGAAAATAATAAGCGGGGATTACAAGGGTATGAAAAAAGACATAGTTGAGGTTGATCATGAGTAATATTTTGTTTACGCAAGTAATAAATTTGATTTTGCAGATACTTATATTTGGTGAGATTATTTCTCTTCTCACTAAGAAAATCAGATGTGCAGGTGTGATCGCTATTATCATATCCATTCTAATCTTTATTATTGGAATTATTACGCCAATCAGTATAGTTGTGTGCACGATGATAACACTTGTTCTAAGTAGCTTGGGTGTTTTTGCAATTAAGAGAGGTGGGAAAGCTAAGGAAGATACTATATGAAAAACATCATATTAAGCGCCGATGGCGACAGTGTAGTATATTCTGTCCCGGATATTGTTGCTGAAAACTTGGAAAAGTATTGTTTGGAGTTTACTAACTGGATGTATCATAGCCGATCCGCGAGGAAAAAGTATAAGGTTCAGGGTGGTTTTTGCTATAGCGAAGCAGATTTCATTTATTATTTGAATCAATATATTTTTCCTATGGAAAAATCTGAATTAGTAAAGAAGCTTGGATGGACAGATTTGGGTGAAGATTTGCCGGATGAATACAAGGGAGTTCCATATTTCAATTTCTAATGTGGCAAATATAATTCAGAGCAGGGTTTCAATATATTTAAGTGAAAACTACTAAAAGGATTTTGGATGGGAAAAGCAAAACAAAAGGCAGTAGAACGTTTTTGGAAGAAAATGAATTCTGTAGAGACTATGAGAATAGAAAGATTTATATGTAATGCCAAACTGAAGGATTCATATGAAGCTTACAACGTTTTAGACCATGATGAGTATCAAAGGTTTATAAAGCTGGTTCTTAAAAATACAGAAATAGTATGCTTTAAGGTAGATTCTTGGCTAGATGATCTGGATGAGCTAAGACATAGTAAATGGGGAATGCTCAGTGAAAATGTTGTTGAGATGACGAATTAGGAGGGTGTTTCCAATTCTTCTGGGAGTTATTCCAGAATCTATATGAAAAATGATTATACATTATATGAATTTTTCATGGGACTGAAAAATATCTTTGATTTTGAGGAAGATGAGTCTATGGGAATAAAACTCGAAAATCCACTTTTCATCAAAAATGGCGAAATAATCTGTCACACACTTACACATGAGGGGTATTGTGATGTGGCAGAGGATATATATGAACTCTTGCAAAAGGGATTTTTGCACTCTTGAAGCTCTATTATAATGAATTTGCTTTTGTTATAGAAATGAAAAATAAACTGGGAGCTAATGATATGAAAAGAGTTTTCTTATTTTTTGCTTAGGAATACCATTACTTATTTATGCATGTACAGCTAAGGATTCTGGAAACAGAAGCATAACAGATGAGACTGTTGTCTTGCTTTCCAAGGGCGAGATACCCAGTAAGAAAGTCAAGGTTGAATTCTCATTAGAGGGCATGGATACTGATGGCTTCAAGGATGGAGCTACCTATGATGAGATGCGCTGAAAACAGGAACCAGATGTATTCAGGTATGTTCCCGGCACCTGTTATTCCAAAGCCGCCGAGGAAGACTGCAGAAGCAGCTTCCGAAGATCCTGCGGCAGATACAGCCTGATCAAAAAATCACAAAAATAACCCTGCGGACACATGGTCTGCAGGGCAGTTGGTATGCCTGTCTTTCAAAACTTGCGAAAGTTGCAAAAGTTTTGAAAGAGCTGTCAGCTGTTTATCGTAGCCAGGATTTCGTTCTGAGCGGCTTCTATTTCCTGGATTTTTATCCTACCTATTGCGGATACTTCCTTGTCAAAATCTATATCATGAAAGACGGACTCGATCCACTTCGCATTTACCGGTGAAGTTCCCATGTAAGCCTTAACTATAGTTTCGATAGGCACTGTTTTCAGTTTTGTACCGTACTTCGCAGTGTCCAGTGATGAAATGGATTCAAAATCAGTGATTCGTGATAATTCTTCATGCATAAGTGTATCAATAGATAAATGCAGGTTCCTGGCAATTTCGATGAGAGTCTCTACTTCCGGATAACCTTCACCTCTTTCCCACTTAGAAACTGACTGTCTGCTTACATGAATCATTTCAGCCAACTCTTCCTGTGAAATGTTCTTATCCTTTCTTGCTTTCTGTAACGCATCTCCAAATCCCATTTTTGTATCCTCCAACAGGTTTTATCATTACATTTTCATTGTACAGGACAGGATTATGCAATACCATAACTATAAAGTTTCATTTTGTGCAACTTCAGGTTTCTCTAAAATGTAATTAGCAAAAGGAATAATAAAGCCGATAAGTCACTATGAGCGCTCATAGTACCGCTTGCAATACAACTAGTGGTTGATATTGCTCAAAAACAAATACATTGTTATCAACCAATAGTTTTGGCATAATACAAATATCAATTGATAAAGAGGGATGTGCATATGGAAATCGGGAAAATAATCGCCAAGCTTAGACGTGAGCGAGGTATAACGCAGGAACAATTAGGAAAAGCACTTGGAATATCAAGTCAGGCAGTTAGCAAGTGGGAAAATGGCGGATCACCTGATGTAGATATGCTGCCTGCAATAGCAGATAACTTGGGAGTCACCATAGATACCCTATATGGACGTGCTAATGAATCTAAGAAAGACATGCGAATAACGCTCCTTAACTGGCTTGCATCGTTTCCTCAGGAAAAGCGTATGTATGAACTTTTTTCGCTTTTATGCTGTACTTTTAACAGACCTTATTATGTAGATGGAGAGAGGATGTCAGACTTGGGGGAAATAATAAAACTGCCAATAAAGAGTTGTTATTCTGCAGGTATAGAAAAGGATAATGTTCCTCTATGGGGGAAATCTGCAATGGCGTCAAATACTGGATTACAGATGGCTATTCCATCTGAGGATTGTCCTGTTTTCATGATTTTGCCCGAGCCTGAATGCGGATATGAAGAGCACTTTTGCAGCAATGAAGAATATCGAACCCTGTTTTCAACACTTGCTATAACAGGAACGCTTGAAGTATTACGTGCTCTTTACTCCATGAAGAAAAGTTATAGATCATTAAAGGTTATAGCTAAAGCTGCAGGAGTTAAACCTGAAGAAACTCAAAAAGCACTCTCAGCCCTAATTGAATGTAATGTCATTCGAATGACTGAAGTAGAACTGGAGAATGAGAAAATAGAAACATATTCACTGAATGAAAAAATAGCTTTTGTTCCATTTATGTTGATTTCACGATGGATGTATGAGGATAGTGATTACTTTATTTGCAGTTGGAATGATCGCAAAAAACCGTTATTGAAAAAAAAGGAGTCTGGAAAAGATGAGAAGAAATAAATCAGCTAATGCGTTACATGCCGCACTTTATGAAAATAACAAAATGGTTTTTGTTGTTGCTGTTTTGCTGCAAATATTTGGAGCAGGGTGCAATCTGCTTATATCATGGCAGCTGGGGGCAGCACTTGACGCTATAAGCAATTCAGATAAGGTATATATCTATCGCCTTGGGATATTTGCGGCTATCAGTATACCTGTGATCTTTTTAATTAACACAGCAGCTACTATTGTTAAAGCCAGATTTGTTCATCGCGGAATAAGGCAGTACAAGGATAAGGCTTTTGACCTTCTAACTGAAAAATCCGTATCAACGATTAACGGAGAGAATACTGCTACATATATATCTGTGCTGACCAATGATGCAGCTTCAGTAGAAAACAATTTCCTGAATAATTTAGTGCTGTTCATTTATTATGTTTCTATGCTCGTCATGACCTTGGTAATGATGATAGCGTATAATCCGTTACTTACTTTGTTCGTTGTAATTCTTAGTTTTTTGCCGACAGTAGTATCTGTTGTAATGGGAAAAGAACTGGCAAATCGGGAAAAACATGTTTCTGATGAAAATGAGATTTTTACCGCCAAGCTCAAGGATATTCTTAGTGGCTTTTCTGTCATTAAGTGTTTTAAGGCTGAAAGTCGCATTAAGTCTATTTTTTGTGCTCAAAATTATGCTCTTGAAAAATCCAAAGAACAACGAAGAAGGTATGTTGGAGTTCTTACTGCTGCTGCGGAGGAGTCAGGTCTCGCTGTACAGTTCTGTATTGTTTTTATCGGAGCGATTTTTGTATTGAGTGGTAAAATTACAGTTGGATCAATCCTTGTTTTTGTGAATCTCTGTAATTTTGTGAACCAGCCTGTGCAAAATATTCCTACCTGTTATGCGAATTTGAAGGCTGCCAAAGTGCTGACGGAAAAACTTGGAGCGATGCTCGATGATGTGGGTAATACGGAAGGGTGTCATGCTCCCGAAAAAGTATATGACAGCATCTTGGTAAAGGATCTTTCATTTGGATATGAGTCGGCAGCACCTATACTGAAAGGAGTGTCATGTCATTTTGAGAGTGGAAAGAGCTATGCTATAGTTGGAGCTTCAGGTGCAGGTAAATCAACCCTGTTAAACCTTCTAATGGGGTATTATCGTGATTATAGAGGTACTGTGGCAATAGATGGCGATGATATTAAGAGCTTTTCAGCAGACAGCATATATGATCTGATGAGTCTGATAGATCAGAAAGTTTTCCTTTTTGATGATACTATCAGAAATAATATAACTATGTTTGCTCCCTTTTCTGATGAAGATGTAAACCGGGCAATTAAACTTGCCGGTCTGGATGAGGTAATAAGGAAAAGAGGCGAGGACTATAGATGTGGAGAAAACGGAAACACGCTGTCCGGAGGTGAACGTCAGAGAATCGCTATTGCAAGAAGTCTTTTAAAAGGCAGTAATGTCCTACTTGTTGATGAAGCAACGGCATCACTTGATAATGAAACCGCCAGGTATGTTTCATCTGCCATACTTGCACTTAAGGAGCTTACTCGTATAGTTGTAACGCACAGACTTGATGAAAGCATTCTAAAACAATATGATGGAATAGTCATGTTGAAAAACGGAATAGCCTGTGAAATAGGCACTTTTAAGGAACTCATGGAAAAAAGAGGGCAGTTTTACTCCTTATATATGGTTGCCAATAGTTGAGCGCAAACGGAGCTAAGAAAATATGAATATCATAGTAAAACCAATGGTTTCGGATAATGAGAAAAAGGGGAAAGCTTATGTGCATTGGAAGTCATGGCATGAAGCATATGAAAAACTTGTGAGTAAGTCATATCTTGATAAGCTCACGCTCCAAAAGTGTGAGGAGTGGGCTTTTGAGTGGCCTGAAAACACGTATGTTGCTATAGACAATGGGAACGTGATTGGTTTCATGTGTTGCTTTGGGCATGGAGAAGAAGAGCCTGATGCAGGTGAAATAAATGCAATATATGTGCTTTCTGAGTATTATGGTACAGGCGTGGCACAAAAGCTCATGGATACCGCTTTGGAAGAATTAAAAAAGTATTCCAGAAAAGAACTATGGGTTTTAAAGGACAATCCTCGTGCAATAGCCTTTTATAAGAAATATGGTTTTCATGAAGATGGAACTGAAAAATACCTAAAGAGCCTTGAAGATACGGAAATACGCATGATTATGGAATAACGGAAAGGATATTGATTATAAAAAATGAGCAATAATACGACTGGCCCAGTCGATAAAGAGATACAGGAAATATATGCACTCTTCTTTGATGGAAATCCTATTACTGCGGATATTATTGATACAAGCCGTGAAGAGGGTGATTTTAGACAAGCAGTACTCATCAGGGATATTGAAGATAAGCAGTATGTGCTCAAGATCACAGCTAATGACTTTACTTTTTCGGATAAAATCCTGGTATGGCAAAAGGCTGCCAAAGAGTACCGCGATTTAGGATACTACTGTCCACAGATTTTTAGTGATAAGAAAGGCGCTTTCCCTACTGTCCGATACCAGGGACATGATTGTGTTGTCTATGCTGAGAAGTATTCGGTTTATAAGTCTCTTGAGGACAGAGCTGCTTGCGATGAAGACCAAGAAGTAGACAGCAGTAGATATTTTGATGATATCTGGAGCATGACAGCTAAAATTGCAGCCAAGAATCTGGATTTTACAGAGTATCCATCAGCATATTGCCTGTTTGAAACCTTTTGTTCTTCTGATGAAACTGATGAAGTCTTGGAAAACGCACTGGAATGGAAAAAGTGTGCATCTTTTCTGCCTGAAGAATTCTCCGCGCAGGTTCAGAGGATATGGGATATTTGGTGTAAAAATAGAGAAGTTTTGAAGGTTGAATACGATAAGCTTCCTACCTCTGTTTTTCAGGCAGATCTCAATCCGACAAATTTGCTCATTGACGAAAATGGGTACTTTAAGGGAATCTATGATTTTAATCTATGTGGCAAAGATGTTTTCTTAAACTATCTGATGAGGGAAAACTTTGGTGATTTTGAGAAGGAATTTGAAAAAATCTTCAAGGCATTAGAAGTTTCCAGCAAGTACTATACTTTTTCAGAAATAGAAAAGGAACTCGCATTACCACTATATCGCTGTCTTAAACCCTTGTGGTTCATCAGGGTGCAGGAACTTAAGAATGTAGGGGATGACAGAGAGGCAATAAAGAAGTACCTTGATAAAGTTGAGTATTATCTTACAAAGGATATAGATTTTAAGGGGCATATGCGAATATGATCAGAAAATAACTGCCAGAGTTTGCAAAAAGCCTTTGTAAAAATGATAGTATATTTGTGAGGTAAATCTTTTGGGAATTTGTGATTTTAGTTCTGTTATGCAGACAATAAAGGAGTATATCAGTGATTCTAGGACTTAGTTTTTTAGTTTTCTTGTGAGTTTGAAAAAATCTCTGTAAATTAGATAACACCACAGTTATAAAGGTCTTCTATGATAAAATCTATTATCATAAGGAGGCCTTTTTATAATGGCAAACAAAAAGAAAGACGTTTACAGACCCAAACCGATGACAGAAGGAAAGAAGGCAGTAATTCAGGGATTACTCGATGAGTATGATATCCAGTCAGCTGAAGACATTCAGGATGCACTCAAGGATCTGCTTTCAGGCACTATTCAGACCATGCTGGAAACAGAAATGAATGAGCATTTAGGTTATGAAAAGTATGCTCGTGATGTTGAGCCCAACTATCGAAATGGTACCAAGCCCAAGACTGTTCGCAGCAAATATGGTGAATTTGAAGTGGATGTTCCTCAGGACAGAAATAGTACATTTGAAACTGTTGTCTTGCTTTCCAAGGGTGAGATACCCAGTAAGAAAGTCAAGGTTGAATTCTCATTAGAGGGCATGGATACTGATGGTTTCAAGGATGGAGCTACCTATGATGAGATAAGGGATTGGGTACAGGAAAAGTATGGAATACATGTTACTAACCTGAACATAGCCCAGATCAAGAGAAAGAACGGAATTATTGAAAGAGAGAATTATAATAAGCCTAAGTCTGAAGATAGCAGACAGACGGGAACAACTCCTGAAAAGGAGAAGGCTATCACTGAGGCTTTAAAGCATTTTAATATGATATGAGTAATAGGGAGGCATTCGCATGAGTGCCTCTTTGCAATCATTTGTGATTTACTATCAAAAGCGTTGGTGCAACCTATTGGCTAAAAGTGCAGAAGCAATGAAAAAATGAATATCGGAGTTTTATTTGAAGGGCAGTATTGCAGGGGCAGTGCTGCTCTTTTAAACTTGTGTGGCGATAAATGACGATAAATCCAGCAAGGGAAATTGTTTAGGATAAGCATTTTAGATATAATGGATACTGATTGTGATTTTTGGGATTTGATAGAAATGGAGTAGTATGAAAATTCTTTCACAGTATAAAGGCTTGGGAAAAGGAAACTTTATCCTTTTCTTTGGAAAGATAGTAACTAATCTTGGCGCAATGATATGGCCAATGATGACATTGATATTAAATGGGAAGCTGGGACTCGATGCAACACAGACAGCACTATTTTTTATAATAACCGGGTTTATGTTTTTGCCTGCAAATATATGGGGTGGGCAGCTTGCGGACAGATTCAGCAAGAAAAAGATAATAATATTGTGTGACATAGTTTCGATTGTATTGTTTATAATAAGCGGTTTTCTCCCACTTACGCTGTATACGCTATGTGTGACACTGGTAGGAGCCTTTTTTCAGACTTTGGAAGGTCCGGCATATCAGGCTATGGTGGCGGAGATCACTCCATTAGATAAAAGAGAACAGGCATTTTCATTACTTTACATGGGTGGGAACATTGGACTGATACTATCGCCAACTATTGCAGGAATACTTTTCAATAATTACCTCTGGCTGTGTTTTGTAATAAGTGGAGTGTCTATATCGGTATCAACAGTTCTGATAGCTGTCTTTATAAAGGATTCAAAGGAAATTATAAGAAAAGAATCCAAGGAAGAAGGCAAGGAGCAGGATGGTAATATTCTGGTGGTCATAAAAAGCAGTGCTACTCTGATACTTTTTCTAATTGCCATGAGCTTTTATCAGGGCGCTTATTCCCAATTCAGTTATCTGATGCCTCTTGATATTTCAAAAGCATATCCTGAGAATGGTTCTATCATATATGGAACGGTGACCAGCCTAAACTGTATTATTGTAGTGGTGCTTACACCTGTTATAACAATGGTCATGGAAAAAGTGCCTATGACCAAGAAGTATCTGCTCGGAATCATCCTTCAGGCACTGAGCTTTGGGGCATTTGCGCTTTCGTATGGAGTGATTGCAGGCTATTATGTCTCCATAACACTTTTTACGCTAGGAGAGATACTGACTACAATAGTTACAGGTGCATTTCTGGCGGACAGAGTTTCAGCAAATTATAGAGGCAGAATATATGGCATAACGAGCTTTTCAGCTGCTTTTATGACTGGAATAGTTGAGTGGAACAGCGGATGGCTGTTTGATTATTATGGTTCTGCGCCGGCATGGATTTTTTCTGTTGCAATGACTATGATTGCTGTGATTGCTTCGTTTGTTCTTATATTTACGGATAAGAAAGAGTTTGGTGAGCTATATAGGTGATTGTTGAGAGGCATACTTAAAACGGCAATTAAAAATCATAGAACATTTTAGGCTGTTAGTGGGAATCAGGTCATAAATGAATTTAATAACGGAGAACAATATGGAAATCGGACAGTTTGAAATAGAAGCTGATGAAGATGAAAACGGATGGTATATGGAACATGCCAATACGCTTGCAAGAGAAATATTAGAGTCATAGGATTGTCAGGTGTCCATATGAGGGAAGAGTCACAATTCATGGTGAAATAGTAGATGAAACGGGAGAAGAGGATGATCGAATATAAAGAATTTGGACTCGAAGAATTTGAACGGGTCAAGGAAATATATCGTGGGGAAGGCTGGGCAGCATATTTACATGATGATGAAGCACTGAAGCGAGCTTTTAAAAATTCAATATATTGTTTAGGTGCATACGATGGTAATCAGCTGATAGGCTTTGTCAGGTGTGTTGGTGACGGGGAACACATTGTGCTGGTTCAAGATCTCATTGTTGTAGCAGATTATCAGCGCAAGAAAATTGGAACAAGCTTATTTAAGAAAGCTTGGGATAAATATATACATGTAAGGATGTTTCAGGTTAATACAGATATTGAAGATGAGAGAGATAATCTGTTTTACAAGGCATCCGGAATGAAACCGATAAGTGAAGGAAACATGATTTCATATTATCGTTGATAACAGGAAGATAAATCGGAATATACTTAGTATAATACACTGATGGTATTGATAGTATAATTAAAACTTTCTTGGCAAGAAAGTTTTAGGTAGTAGATCAGGTTTGTATACTATCGTACTTTGCGGATTCGGATATGGAGTATTGCAGCTGCGCAGTACTCCATTTTTTTGTTGACACATATCGGATATCGATATAGTATATAGACAGACAATATATAGATAATCTATATAAAAAGGAGGACAACAATGGCTGTTGATAAATCTCTACTAACAGGAAGCATGACAATGCTGATATTAAAGCTTTTGTCAGAGAAAGATATGTACGGATATGAGATGATCGATACTTTAAGGCAAAAGTCCCAGAATGTCTTTGAGCTTAAAGCCGGTACTTTGTATCCGCTTCTTCACGGACTGGAAGATAAGGGGATGCTTACTGTATACGAGCAGGAGTTTTTGGGGAAGACAAGAAAATACTACAGCATTACCAAAGAGGGAAAAAAGCTTTTAAAAAGTAAAACAGAAGAGTGGAATGTATATTCAGGGGCAATAATGAATGTGCTGGCGCTGGAGGTGTGACAATGGAGGAGTATATCAAAAAGCTTCTTGAACAGGTGCGCTTCAAGAAGGCTCACAGGGGAATTGCAGAAGAAATAAGAGCACATATAGAAGACCAGATTGAAGATAACATGGCTGCCGGCATGGACAGAGAAGCTGCTGAAAAAGCGGCTATAGAGGATATGGGAGATCCGGTAGAAGTTGGAATTTCCATGGACAGGGTACACAGACCGCAGATTGCATGGCAAATGGTACTTGGGGCTGTAGTTGTCGGGATTATCGGTTCTATAATTCACATTCTATTAGCCAAAAGTGCTGCAGTAGGTGGTAACACCGGAGTCGTTAACGGAAGCAGCAGCTTTATTCTTTATACTGTTTTGGGAATAATAGCAATGGTTCTTGTATATCTTATGGATTATACAGCGATAGCAAGGTTTTCTAGAATATTGGCGGTCGCTCTTTTCATATTGATACCTATAACCGATAGGATGGGAAGACAGATTAACGGAACTCATGTGTTTTTAAGTGTCGGTCCTATAACGATTCTGACAACAGCTGTAATGCTGTTATATATACCTCTTTATGGCGGAATCATCTATAAGTATAAAGGAGGAAAATGCGGATCACTAATCAAGGCATTGCTATGGATCGTAATTCCCTGTGGTTTTGTATTTTTAATCGAATCAAAATCAACGGCATTTATCATGGCAGTCAGTATGCTTGCACAGCTCACAATAGCGATTTTAAAGGGATGGATTAAAGTGCCAAAAGTTCCTGTAATTGCAGGCATATGGTCAGTGTTTATTTTATCTCCGGTTATTTTAGTATGGGGATTGTATTCCTTAGGAACTCTTGCAGAATATCAGATGATGAGGCTGGAGCATATGTTTAAGGCTGATTCGCCAGCATATTATGAAATCAATACCGTGAGGGAATTTGCCAGATCATCAGGGTTGCTAGGCGGTGGATCCGAGGATATATTCGATAGGTTACCAAGTCCTAACAGTGATTATGTCCTGACTTATATTACATCTACCTGGGGCACGATCGCAGTTATTGCGGTTATCGCTGCTGTGGGAGGCTTGATCATAGCAGGATTTATCACTTCGTCAAAGTCGAAAAACCAGCTTGGACAGGTGATGGGAAGTGGCTGTATGATGGCTCTTTTAGCAAGTGCCCTTTTGAATATGGGAGCTGCCTTCGGAGTAATACCATTCTTTTCTTCATTCTTCCCGTTTATATCAGCAGGAGGCAGTAACCTCATAGTATCATATGCTTTTCTTGGCATAATAATGTGCATATATAAATACAAAACAGCTTATCCGCAGCATATGGATATCGATATCCGCGGAAAGATAAAGCTTGGGAAAATAGAATTCATCAAGAATTAAAACAAGAAAAATCAACCATTAAGTGGGAATGTTCACTGCTGCGGCAATGGCATTCCCACTTTATCGTGTATTCTGTTATTATCATTTCATGGTAGTGAGATTTGAGCAGAAGGATGAAGAATGGTTTGAGTATAAAATCGTGGGGTGATCCTGACTCAACAGCCACTTGAGTTCCAGCATTTAAGCTGGGGATTGGACTCAATTACAAATTGATATACAGATCTTGACCCGGAAGGTATTCTTATATCAAACAAAAGGTACTGGCCAGTATCCAACTACAATTTAAGGAGAGAAAAAATGTTAGATATGAATAAAGTAGCAAGGAATATAAAGAATGCCAGGACAAAGAAGAATATGACCCAGCTTGAACTTGCTGATATTGTGGGAGTAAGCTATCAGGCAGTATCAAATTGGGAGCGTGGTAATTCCATGCCGGATATTGGAAAGATTTCTGATATAGCTAAGGCTCTTGATATGGATGTTGCGGAGCTTCTCGGAGATGATAAGGAGACTTCCATTATAAAAAAAGTTATTGAGAATTCTGAGGAATCACTTACTACAGAAGAGCTGACAGAAGTTGCACCAATGCTTCAGCCCATGGAACTTAAGAAAAAGGTAAAGAAGATTTCAGAAGAAGGGGCTCTTAACCTGCATGCTCTTGTAGGATTTGCTCCATTTCTTGACGATGAATATCTCGATGAAATTGCGGCAGGAATTGACACTGCTCAGATAAAGGATCTGGTAGCCTTAGCGCCATTTTTATCAAGCGATACACTTATCGGCATTTCAAAAAAGATAGACTCATCAAATATCAATGACCTTGTTTCGCTTGCCCCATTTATGCCCAAAGAGGCGCTTGATGATGTGATTTCCAGAATGGATGCTGACGATTTTGATAACATAACTTCACTGGCACCTTTCCTGTCAAAAGAAACACTGGACAGAATAGTTGATAAGGCCATAGATAAAGGTAATGTTTCAGAACTTACAGGAATAGCATGTTTCCTTGGTAAAGATTCGCTGAAGAAGATAACGGAATTCCTGCTAAAGTCTGATGATGCAAAAGGCATGGCGAAATTTGCGATGTTTTTTTCGGAATGAAAAGAATATAACAGGGTTAAAATGGGCAATGCGAAACGCAGAGCCCATTTTTTAATTATATGGTATTATACCTGTAATCTTTGCATTATGGTTATTTCGGTCTGATAGCACCGGTGCTAATCTTTGCTCAGCACTATTGTTTTTTAATTTAGCACCACCGATCTGCAGCTAAGCCCCACGAAGGGGTATGTTATACTTAATAATGCAAACAGACATTATCTTGCGGAATAATGTACAATGATAGCTTTTTTATGGAGGAAAAATGACGGCAGAACAGTTATGGACAGAATATTGCTCCAAAAAAGGAATAGATATAAATACCCCTTATGAAGCGTGGAGCTTTGGCGAAAATGAAGAAGGAGATGACCTTCTCCGACTAGTCCTTGCGGGAAAGAAGTTTGGCACAGCTAGTCTCTATGATGCATACGAAGCAGAAGATGCTCTTGATGAGCTTCCTAAGGCAGGTGATTACAGCGTTTTGTTAAATAGTAAGAATGAAGCTGTATGCGTTATAAAAAACTACGATGTATACATAAGAAAGTTTAATGAAGTGCCTCCTTATCACGCATATTCTGAAGGAGAGGGTGATAGATCCCTTAAATACTGGAGAGAGGTGCATAAGGAGTTTTTTGAAGAAGCGAAGGAAGACGGAATTGAATTTACGGAAGAATCTAGAGTTGTATGCGAGAAGTTTTCTCTTGAATATACTTTTGGAAAAGAAACTACCGCTGACGACGAACTTCTTTTTATAGAACCTTCAATGATTTTTGCAGACGAAATCACAGCTTATAGGCAGGAAATGCTGGATGTGGATTCAAGTTTTGATGGATGCTTTTCTATGAAAAGAATGCCTGATCCAAAGGAATATGTAGACTATTGTATAGGCTGGGCGAATCCGAGCAGAGTTGCAGATGAACATGGTGCATGGGGCAATGTCCTTATGGTATTTAGGAAATCCGATATGAAAATGGTAGGTTGTATGCAGGTTCACAACGTTTTAACCCAGCGTATGAAAGACTTCACAGGTCATGTTGGCTATTCTGTTAGGCCATCAGAAAGGGAAAAAGGATATGCTAAAAGAATGCTTGCAAAGTCTCTTGATTTTTTAACGGCTTTTGGATTTAAGGAAGTATACGTTAGTTGTGTGCCAACGAATATTGCAAGCAGGAAGACTATTTTGGCTAATGGTGGAGAATATATTGAGACAAAATACCTGGAGTGCGATAATGTAAATCTTGAACGGTATAGAATTTGCATATAATAGAAATTGTATTGCAGTATAAATTGTGAGGAGATATAGAAAATGGTATTTGGAGAAATATCTATTAAGGACAAGCTTGGGAGAACAATCATACTAAGAAATGCTAGACCAGAGGATGCCGATGATTTGGTCAAGTATTTGAAGGTAACAAGCGCAGAAACTCCTTATCTAATCAGGGAACCTGAAGAAATCACGATAACAAAAGAGAATGAAGAAAAGTTCCTGCAAGCAAAAATAGATGCAGAACGCGAACTAATGCTTATTGCCTTAATCGATGGGAGGCATATAGGAAATTGTTCTCTTATGAGCATTGCACCATACAAAAGATATAGGCATAGATGCGATGTTGCAATAGCTCTTTATAAAGAATACTGTGGCTGCGGAATAGGAACGGCGATGCTTCAAACGGTTTTGAATGTGGCAAAGGAAGTAGGCTATGAACAGGCTGAACTGGAAGTAATGGTCGAGAATAAAAATGCAATTGCTGTATATGAAAAAATGGGATTTGAAAAATATGGGATTTTTCCTGACAACATGAAATATGCAGACGGGTCTTACATGGATGCATGTTGGATGATGAAAAAGCTTTGACCGTTATCCCAACGCATTTCTGCAGACACGCCTGATGAATTATTAGAAAAACTCATGAGTTACAACAAATAATTATTATATTGTTACAATTAAAAAACTAGCAGCTTGTTTTGATAAATGAGGTGATTTAACCGGGAGACTGGACCAATTAAAGGTCAAGTTGTCCCGGTTTTTATATGGAAAACTGAATTTGGAATATGGGGGAATATGGGAATATGGGAAAAATGGTGCTGTTATATTTATCGGACATGCAAAATGGCAATATTAGTATGGGAGCTAATGGGAGCTAATGATGCATGAGATTTAGCATAACTGGTTGGATAAAAAGGCGCTTGAACTATATATATTATGATGAATATTTCGAAAACTCGATACATTGGCAAATGTTTTGCTGGTTATCGTTTTTTTTATGCATCCATGTAGTTAAAAAAGAAGTATATATCACTCGCTATCACATAACTATCAATAGTATTGATAGTTATTGCTTAAAAATATCAATACTACTGTGAGTCGCGATTAACCATTACTTGTATCATATGATGTAGGGAATAGGAGAGAGCGAGTGAAAAGCAAAAATACTAAAAAAGGAAAAACTAAAAGAGATGATTTTCTATATCAAGTCGGGAAGAGACTTGCGGGGTTCAGGCTTGAGAAAGGATATACTCAAAAGGCATTGGGGATGCGTATAGGCAGGACTGCGAATACAATTAGTGGGTATGAGACCGGAAGAACAAGGATACCTGATGAGATGAAGGTTATACTTAGCAAAGAGCTTAGCTTTTCCATTGATGAATTGCTGTTAGGGAATAAAGAGGGCTTTGAGGATTTGTTTGAGAATAATTTGAAGAAACTTAGTGTTAATAGAATTTCTTTCTATTTAAGATTATTATCAGCAGAGTTGGCCAGAAGAAATTTGGAAGAGAAGAAATAAGACCTGAATTTAGCTACATTATATAAGATGCAAGCAATGGTATATGACAGGAAGTTTGGAAAGTGTAGTTTGCAAGCTTCCTTTTTTTTATATAAGTTTCATGAAATATGAGGAGAGGAGATCATGCCAAAAGATAACAGATTGACTGCTGAAAAGCTTGCTACCAGCTTATGCGAACGGGCAGGATTTAAATTAGAGGACTGCAAGGAATTTGCGGAGGAGATGCTTACTTTATTAGTGGCTGGGCAGGTTGTAGGAGAAGTTGGCGGATCTGACAGGACTCCGGAAGGAATTCAAAGAAGTAAGCTGAGACTGCGCCATTGGTATATTCTACTTGTTGAGCAATTGCCAAATATTTTTAATGAAGATCCAATCGAACCGATACCGATTGAGTATGGAAATCGTGATAATTTTATATGGGAACTTGTCAGATCACCCTGGATAATGGGAAAGTCGACAGACGTATTAGATTATATTGAGAGAATGCTGGATGGGAAAGTGTCAGGAACACCTTATGATCCTGATAAGGACAGACGAAAAGATGGTAAACTTATCAGGAAAATTATCGAGGAGTGCTTTATAACTGGTGATAGTAAATCACTTACTAATGAAGCTTTGGCTGAACGATTTGGCATAAGTGTATCGACTCTTGAAAACAAAAAGGATGCCGGCATGGCAATATTTGGAATGTTGATGTGGCTTTACTCTGTAAGAAGAGAAATAGAGGATATGGATGCAGGCATAATACCACGACCTACAAAAGAAAAATGGTGGATGAAATTCAGTATTGGAGCGGTTTAAGTACTGCTCCATTTTTTTTACGGAATAATTACGGTTTTAAAATGGGAAAAAACGTTAATAAAGTCCTTTTGGAGTTTAATAAACTTACTTAAAAAGCTTGTTTGTAGCAAAGATAGTGATAAAATGGGCGATGGTGTGGAAAGGAGGGAGAAAGTCTTTTGGGAAATCGAATCACAAGAGGGGGATTCGGTGAAGGTAATACTAATGGGTTCAAGCGATTATATATTGCTGTCCGAGGGGGACCCGTAAAACTGTCATGAATCATTATTATTGTTGTGGGAGAGATATTTGTTTAATGGCAGTTGTTGATTTTTTCAAGATTACTCATAAAGATGTCTATGCGGTACATTGTCCATTTTGTGGCAAATGGGTTTGCGACACGAGCATGAAATTTGGTCTGATTATTATTCCCTGCCGGGAGTGTGGCAGGAAAATCGTTATCATGAACTGGGGAGAAGGCCCTTTTGTTTTTAAGGACAGAAGGAAAAAAGCAAGGGTTCAGGTCAAGGTAAATAATTCATAATTAAATATGGTATGAGCTGTGTGTATGAGCGTTGGATCCGTAACTGAGGAAGGTTCGCAGCATGCAGCAAGAGTTTGCTTAGACGACCGGTTTGCGTAGAGTATCGTTGAAAGGCGGAGCAAAACAGAGGAAATATCCATTAAGGGTATTCTGTTTTGTTACGTCTTTTTTGTTTGCGCATTTTTAGATTTCAAATTTGAAACAGAAATGGAGATTTTCTCTGCTTTCTCTGAGTTGTGTTTTGAATTTGAAATTTTATATTTGGTGGGAAACCTATATAGGCAGATATCCGTGATCCCCGATTTTTGGAACTTATCAATTTTCAAAAATCGGAGGAAACGGAAAATGAATAATAACGAGAATAAGAAAGAATATGAGATTATTGATCTTTATAGAGAGTATCCAGGGTTTACTGGGGGATGTCACTTTGCGGTAATTACAGATTTGAGTCCGGAAGAATTTAGAGAAAAGTACAATGGGGAACTTGGAGCACTTAGCACATGTTTGTTTATGTCAAAAGATCAGGGAGAGGTCTTAAAGGAATTTGACAGAAATGAAGCTAAGCATCGGATGAGAAGAATGCGGAGCTGTTCTTTGGACGGTTATGTTGAGGGCGAGACCGAGTATATTTATTCGATTTTTTCTAAGGATGAGCCGGAGGATATTGCAATTCAATTGGAAGAAATGACGCTTCTACGAAAGGCTATAGTATCACTTACGCAGGTGCAGCGCAGAAGACTAAAACTTTATTTTTTCAACGGATTAACTATTAGAGAAATTGCGAAATTGGAAGGAGTTTCTCATAAGAATGTGCTCAAATCTCTAAGTGAGGCAATAAGAAAAATGAAAAACTTTCAAAAATAGGGGTACCAAAATGGCTTTCTCTGTTCGGATAAGTGAGAGGATAAAAACTCCTTTCGTCGGACATTGAAAAGTTCATAATCATTCATCAGGTACGTTCCTGTTATATTGAGCTTCATAGGTACGCCTTGTGCGAGATAGCCTCCCTGGAAACCGGCAGCACCGGTCTGGCGATGACAATAACATGGATAATGATACTTCCGCTCAGCCACAACTCATCGTAATGGGAGCGGCCCGGCGAGATCCGCGGGGAGGTGTAGCCTATGGAGCTGTCAGCTGCAGCCACCTGATGACTTCCCAGAATCGGGGTGTCGAGGACAAATAGATAAGAACATATTTGATGATTTCATGAGCGCTTTCTTCTTAATTGTAGGGAAGGCGCTCTTTTTACATAGGAAGGGGTGATGAAGTTTGGATGAGATTAGGAGAGGAGACATTTTTCTTGCTGATTTAGGTGATGGAATTGGCTCCGAACAACATGGGGTTAGGCCGGTTCTTGTAGTTCAAAATAATGTAGGCAATAAGTATTCACCAACTGTTACTGTTTTACCAATAACAACCAAGGTTCATAAGAGCAGAGGGCTACCTACGCATATATTTATAGACAATATGGGAGGCCTTGCTGAGAAGTCTTCAATTATGGCAGAGCAGATTACGACTATAGATAAAACAAAAATATTCACTTATATAGGAACAATCCCTGAGGAAGCAATGAAGAAAGATATAAATGAAGCAATACTAATTCAGCTGGGGTTGCCAAGGAGAAAACGATATGGAAGAAAGTAAGATTCCAGTTTGGAGGAAATACTCACTGAGTATACAGGAAGCAGCTACATACTTTGGAATTGGGGAAAAGAGACTTAGGAGTATGGTCGCAGAAAACACAGGAGCTAGTTTCCTTATTGAGATTGGGACCCATACAAGAATTAAAAGAAAAATGTTTGAGGATTACTTGGATGAAGCGGAAGTTATTTAAGAGATTTTGCCATGCTTTTCATATGACCATGGATATGATATTTATAGACGTGGATGAAGTATTCCTTTTCACAGAAAAGGAGATACAGCATGGTTGAAAGGAGAAAAGATAATAAAGGAAGGCTTCTCCGTGATGGAGAAAGTCAGAGATCAGATGGCAGATATCGATTCAGATATACTGCCTGGGATGGTAAAAGAAAGGATGTGTATAGCTGGAGGCTTGATATTCACGATAAAATACCTCCGGGAAAGAAGGACACGGAACCATTAAGAGAGCTTGAGAAGAAGATACAGGCTGATGAGTTTGACAGAATAGTAACTGATGGTGGAAAGCTTACTGTATTTGATCTAGCAAAAAAGTATATCGATACAAGGGTGGGCGTTAGGCATACTACGATGCTTAATTACGGGACAGTTCTTAATTTTCTGAAAAAAGATCCATTCGGAAAAAAGAGGATAGATACAGTTCGTAAGTCCGATGCAAAACTTTGGCTAATAAAGCTGCAAAAAGAACAAGAAAAAAGCTACAGTCAGATCCATAATATTAGAGGTGTCTTAAGACCGGCATTCAGACTTGCATTGGATGATGACTTAATAAGGAAGAATCCATTTGATTTTGAGCTTGTTAATGTGATTATCAATGACAGTGTTCAGCGAGATGCTTTATCGAGAGAGGATGAGCGCAAGTTCTTGAAATTTGTAAAGGAAGATAAGCATTTCTCAAGATATTATGAAGGAATTTACATCCTTTTTAAGACAGGGATGAGAATTTCAGAGTTTTGTGGATTAACAATTTCTGATATCGATTTCAAGGATCATTCTATAAATGTAGATCATCAGTTGCAGAAAAAAGCTAAGTACGGATACTACGTTGAAGAAACTAAAACGGAAAGCGGCAGAAGGGTATTGCCAATGTCTGCGGAGGTGGAGGCGTGCTTTAGGAAAATCATATCTGTAAGAAGACCGCCTGATGTAGAGCCCATGATAGATGGGAAAACAGGTTTCCTCTATTTTGATAAGGATGGAAGCGTGGTATACTCTTTGCATTGGGATCACTACTTTAAGCATATTGTCCAGAAATACAATAAGATTTATAAAGTACAGATGCCAAAAGTCACACCACATATATGCAGGCATACCTATTGTACGAACATGGCAAAGTCAGGGATGAATCCAAAGACACTTCAATATTTAATGGGACACTCGGATATCAGTGTTACATTAAACACATATACTCATATAGGATTTGAGGATGCAAAGAAGGAACTTCGAGGATTGAAGATTGTCTGAAAGCCTTGAAAATACTTAAGGGGCAAACTTAATAGTTTTACCCCAATTTTTACCCCACTTGCCGGGAAGTATACACCAAGATATGCCATCTTATGCGGTGTAAACCACAAAAAAGAAAAATAACAAAATGCGGGAAACCGCAGAAACAGAGGGCTTTAGAGCAATGATTAAGATTTTATTCGTCTGCCACGGCAACATATGCCGTTCCACCATGGCAGAATTTATTATGAAGGATATTGTTCGCAAGCAGCATTTAAGTGACTGCTTTCATATTGAATCATCGGCCACTCACACAGATGAGATATGGAATGGTCAGGGGAGCCCGGTTTATCCGCCTGCTAAGGCGAAACTTCGTGAGCACGGAATAGGAACTCCGGATAATGAACTGGGAGTGTCTGAGAAAAGAGCAAGACTTACTTCAAGGGCTGATTATGGCAAATTTGACTTTATCATCGGTATGGACAGCGCCAATATCAGAGATTTGAAGCGGCTTTTCAATAATGATCCTGAGGGCAAAGTATATAAGATGCTTGATTTTGCGGATAGGAGCGGAGATGTGTCTGATCCGTGGTATACCGGTAATTTTGATGATACCTGGAGGGACTGCTCAGAGGGCTGCCATGGACTTTTCAGAGAGATTCTTATGAATCCTGAGTATGCGAAAGTACTTGGCAATAGCGCAGGTTCGGAAGATAATAATGTATATGATTATGATGACGATCAGGACTATGACTTGGGACTGATTCACGATGATTTTCCGAGAGGATAAAATATATGGAATACCTTTACGAAACACACCTGCATACGATGGAGGCAAGTGCCTGTTCAATTACGCCGGCCGGTGACTACATTGAATATATGATGGACCTTGGCTACAGCGGTCTTATTGTTACCGACCACTTTTTTAACGGAAACAGCTGCATACCAAGGGTTCTGCCCTGGGAGAACAGGGTGGAGCAGTATTGCAGCGGCTATGAGCACGCGCTGGATGCTGCCGATGGGCTTGATTTCACGGTTATGTTTGGCATTGAATTCAACTTTGAGGGCGACGAATACCTTCTTTACGGAGTTGATAAAAACTGGCTCCTTGAGAATGAAGACATCATGGAGAAATCAAGAAAAGAGGTCTACGATCTCGTCCATCAGGCCGGCGGAATAATGATACAGGCGCATCCTTATAGAGAAAGGGGCTATTTATCGGCTATTCATCTGACACCTTCGGTTTGTGATGGGGCCGAGATTTATAACTCCAACAATCCTGACTGGCAGAATGCTCTTGGTTATCTCTTTGCAAAAGAGCACAATTTCCTTA
Source organism: Butyrivibrio sp. ob235 (assembly GCF_900109475.1). Taxonomy (NCBI): domain Bacteria; kingdom Bacillati; phylum Bacillota; class Clostridia; order Lachnospirales; family Lachnospiraceae; genus Butyrivibrio; species Butyrivibrio sp. ob235. The sequence continues at coordinate 77,564 of NZ_FOBE01000006.1, read as the reverse complement.
TGTCAGCAGGATCCGACATTCATTCCTTCCCGCAGCTTTCCATGGGAGCGATGAGTTTTCCTTACAAAATAAATAACATTGATGAATATGTTAAGGCTTTTATGGCGGGTGACGGAACACCGATGATTAGAATCAATCCCGAGTCAAAGGATACCAAATTTGTACCGGTTGAGAGTTCAGCTGCTCAAACAACTTTTTCCAAGGAGCATACGCTTCCTGTGATAATGCATTAATCGTCTGTTTTTATTCAATATCAACCATTTTTGAAACTAAGTGATGACATTTTTATAATTCGGGTGTAAACTTGAAAAGTTGCACTCAAAACGAATCTGTTTTTGCAAACGAAAGATTTATGAATTTTTAGGAGGTAGTTAGAGAAATGGATTCAAAACGTATGAAATGGACCACTTTGGCGTTCATGGCCTTCTCTACGGTGTGGGGCTTTGGTAACGTATTAAATGGTTTCGTTTACTTCAATGGTATTCAGGTTATCTTCAGCTGGATACTAATGTTTGCACTTTATTTTGTTCCCTATGCACTTATGGTCGGTGAGCTTGGCTCCGCTTTCAAAACATCAGGCGGAGGAGTAAGCTCATGGATACTCAGTACAACAGGTCCCAAGGTTGCTTATTACGCGGGTTGGACCTACTGGGCATGCCATATCACTTATATTGCGTCAAAGTCATCCGGCGGTCTTAAGGCTCTTAGCTGGGCTATTTTCCGAAACGGTGAGACATACGACACATTCCCGACACTTGCTGTTCAGCTTGTGACCTTTGCAATTCTTCTTCTTTTCTGCTTTGTTGCATCAAGAGGTCTTAATCCTCTTAAGAAGCTTGCAACAATTGCTGGAACAAGTATGTTTGTGATGTCTATTCTTTATATCCTTATGATGTTTGCAGCTCCGGCAATCAATCCGAATGCTGGCTTTGTGTCAATGGACTTTGGGATGAAAAATCTTATCCCTCAGTTTGATGTTAAATACTTCACATCACTTTCAATCCTTGTATTTGCTGTTGGCGGATGCGAGAAGATTTCTCCTTATGTAAACAAGGTTGAGAATCCCAGCAAAGGGTTCCCCAGATCCATGATCACACTTGCTATCATGGTAGTTGTATGCGCTATTCTCGGAACTATTTCAATGGGTATGATGTTCGACCCTGCTGAGATCAACGCATCTGCAGAGAGTTTTAATGCTTACAATTCAAACGGAAGCTACTGGGCATTCCAGAAGCTTGGCAATTACTATCATGTAGGTGATCTTCTTCTTATCATCTATGCTGTATGCAACATGATAGGCCAGCTCTCAACTCTTGTTATCAGTATTGATGCACCTCTTCGTATGCTTCTCGATAACGAGGACGCAAGAGAGTTCATCCCTTCAGGTCTTCTTAAGAAAAATGATGCCGGTGCGTATGTAAACGGAATCAAGATGGTTGCAGTTCTTTCAGGATCAATCATTCTTATTCAGTCATTTGTACCCGGTGCGGCAGCAGTACTTAAGCAGCTTACAAAGCTCAATTCCGTATGTATGCCTCTTCGTTATCTCTGGGTGTTCTTTGCGTATATGGCACTTAGAAAAGCAGGTGATAAGTTCCCCGCTGAGTATAGATTCGTCAAGAACCAGGGTGTTGCACTTTTCTTCGGAGCATGGTGCTTTATCGTGACTGCAGCAAGCTGCATTCTCGGTATGTATGATACAGATCCTTTTACCTTTGCACTTAATGTAATCACTCCTCTTGTGCTTACCGCACTCGGAGTTGTGCTTCCCATTATTGCAAAGAATGAGAAAAAGACAGGGAACAAATAAAGGACAAAAAGCTGTATAAAATATTTGGCAGTTACGCTGCGCATGGCTCTTTTAGCGGGTCATGCGCAGTTTTTTTTATCCATTTTTATAGGCTTGGTTTGTTTCTGTGGTGAAATTCTATTTATCGTAAAACGATAAAAAATTATTGACTCTCAAAAACGACTGTGATATAACGAAAATATCTTAAGATTATTTATATGCGCATGAAAAGGAGTGAGACCGGTAATAATGAGCGACCGCTTAAATGTTTATTTTAAGAAGTTTTTGGATATCAGTCTTGTTGTTGGAATTATCATGGAGATTGCAGTGCCGTTCGGACTAAAAAAGGCAGTGGAGATCACCATGACGGTTCTCGGAGATACAACTGAATATGCAGAAATTATGGACCATTACATCTTTGCAATAATTTCCATAATGCTTGCCGGTGGGCTGGCACTACTCATTCTTTTTGAACTCAGAAAGATGATGAAAACGGTTATCGAGGACAATTGTTTTATCAGGGAGAATGTTGAAAGCCTGTCGAGAATGGGGAATTATGCATTTGCGATTGCGTTGGTAAAAATCCTCAGGAATTTTATCTACTTCACACCTGCTTCCTTAGTGACTGCAGCGGTATTTCTTTTTGCGGGAATACTCAGCAAGGTTCTGGCAAAGGTTTTTGACAGGGCAGTCAGCTACAAGGAAGAGAACGATCTGACGATCTAAGGATGGAGGAAGAGATGGCAATCGTTATAAATTTGGATGTGATGATGGCGAAGCGGAAGATAGGCCTCACAGAGCTGGCCGGGAAGGTTGATATAACTCTGGCTAACCTATCAATACTGAAAAACAACAAAGCAAAAGCAGTGCGGCTTCAGACGCTTGATGCGATATGCAGAGAGCTGGATTGTCAGCCGGGAGATATTCTCGAATTCATCCCGGATGAAGATACTTGAATTTAATGACCGCAAATAAAATGTGATTTGCTATTATGGCATTTCACAAAAAGGAGGAATCACCATGGAAAGACCAATAAATGGGGGATTATCACAGGAGAATGGTGTGGAGCAGGCATGCCTGGCCGAGACCGCTGTGGGAGCTGCATGTTATGTGCAGGATGCCGTTCAGACTAAGGCTAAGGGAGATGCAGTTTCTTTTAAAAAGTATGGAGCGTTGGCTGTAATTTTTTCAATTCTGCATACCTTCTGCCTTTATGGAAATACTTCAGGAATTACATATCCGTTTTTTATGGCAGGCACACTTATACTTATTGCATTTGCCAGAAAAAGCGACGGTTTGTCACTTTTTAAAGACAGAGACGGGAAAAGCGCTCTTAACTTATTTTACATAATTTCGTTAATGCTCTTATCAATTTCAAAGTGCACCACTGCAAATGAGTCCCTTTTATTTGTTGATGGATTTGCCATATTCCTTTTGATGTTCAGCTTTATGACACATTTGTACGCTGATACTAAGCAGTGGGATATTATCAGTAATCTTATCGGAATATTGTTAGTGGTTGTGTCACCTTTAACTAATCTGCCTGATCCGGTGTTGGACTGCGTTGAGTGTTTCAGGGTGGGCGGAGCTAAGGTTAGCTCAAAGAATAAGCAGAACCTGATAGCAGTACTTGCCGGAATCTGTGTTGCAGTTCCGCTTCTTTCAATTGTGCTTGCACTTCTTGCTTCCGCGGATGCAATTTTCTCTGATGTTCTTGGTAAAGTGTTTGGGCTTTTCAAGCTTCCTGATAATTTCTGGGATGTGATCGGAATACTCTGGATGCTTGCCTGGACTCTCTGGCTCTTTTATACAGTTGCTAAGGTGCTTATCAAGAAGGGCGTTACTGTAGAGAATAAGAATTGCGGATATAACGCAATCGTGGCCATCACCTTTTCAAGCCTTCTTGCGATTGTATATCTGCTTTTCAGTGTGATACAGATTGTGTTCCTCTTCATGGGAAATATGACACTTCCCGCAAAATATACTTTTGCAGAATATGCACACGAGGGCTTCTATCAGCTGCTTGCAGTAAGTGTGCTCAACCTTGCAATTGTCACTGTGTGTAAGAAGCTCTTTTCAGAAAATAATGTCCTTAAGGCGATTCTGACTCTGATTGGTGTTTGTACTTATATAATGATAGCTTCAAGTGCATTCAGAATGTTTATGTATATAGAAGCTTACCACCTTACTTTCCTCAGAGTGTTTGTATTATGGTTTCTTGCAGTGCTTGCGATTTGCCTGTTGTTCTTGATTATCGGACTGTATAATGACAACTTCCCGGTATTTAAGTGCTGCATGATAGCGATGACTGCGATGTATATTGTGTTCGTTTTTGCTAACCCTGATTACCATGTTGCAAAGTATGACCTTGCATACATGAAAAACTCAGGCGGCACAGACTCAGTGGGAAGATACGAGAGCTCAATGACAAGATACCTTACTGAAGAAATATCCGAGGATGCTGTTCCGGCCTATGTCGGAAACGAAGAGTTGCTGAAACTGTACGAGACCGGACTTAGTGATAAGCGCGGCTACTACGAGAAGGATTATAAGGAGATAAGGAAGTTCAATTTCTCCAGATACAGAGCGTGGAAGATACTGTATAGTGGGAAATGATATAACAAAATCATGTCAAGAAAACATTTTGACGCATATAATCTAGATTTGATTATTTTACGATATTGCGACAAATATTTTTATAAAAATCTAATAAATTATAGCGGTAGATTATGCTATTATTAGAAATGTAGGAATCAAATAATATTGGGAAGGAGATGGATAAAATGGCAGAAAACAACAAGTGGAGATGCAGAGCTGATGATTTAAAGGGAACTCAGACAGAGAAAAATCTTCAGGCGGCTTTTGCAGGAGAATCTGAAGCAAGAAACAAATATACATTCTTTGCTTCGAAGGCTAAGAAGGATGGCTTTGTTCAGATTTCCAATATCTTTGCGGAGACAGCTGCAAACGAAAAGGAGCATGCTGAAATCTGGTACAAGATACTGACAGGAATCGGGAGCACTATTGAAAATCTGAGGGAAGCTGCAGAAGGCGAAGCCTATGAATGGCAGGAGATGTATCCGTCTTTCGCTAAGACAGCCAGAGAAGAAGGCTTTGATGAGATAGCAGAACTCTTCGAGGGCGTAGCAGCAATAGAAAAAGAGCACGAAGAGCGTTACAAGAAGCTTCTTAAGAATATTGAAGACAAGCTTGTTTTCTCTCGCGATGGCGATTGTATTTGGCAGTGCGGAAACTGCGGTCATATCGTAATCGGTCCTTCCGCTCCGGAGGTATGTCCTGTATGTAACCATCCTCAGGCTTATTTCCAGATAAAAGCTGAGAATTATTAATGTTTCAAAAATACATGATATAAAAGGAGGTTTTTATGAACATTTTCAAGTGCGAAAAATGCGGTAGTATGGTGATTAAAATCAATGATGCTGCGTGCACGCCAGTTTGCTGCGGTGATCCTATGACAGCTCTCGTTCCCGGAACTTCTGACGGCGCTCATGAGAAGCACGTTCCGGTAGTCGAAGTTGGTGGAAATAAGGTAACCGTTAAGGTTGGAGAAGTTGAGCATCCTATGATGGACGCCCATTATATTCAGTACATCTGGCTTGAGACCGATAAAGGCTACATGCAGAAAAACCTCACTCCTTCCGACAAGCCTGTTGCTGAGTTTGTTCTTGCAGATGGCGAGAAGGCCGTTGCTGCTTATGAGTACTGCAATCTCCATGGTCTTTGGAAAGCAGATATTTAATAATCGGAGTGTTACATTAAAATAAATCAAGAAAACTGATTAAATCCGTCACTATTAAAATTTCAAACAAGTGCTAAAATAAAAATCATCAATATTAGTTGATGATTTTTATTTTTGTGTCGATAACAATATAGAATCCGATTAATTCCACTACAAACAGGTAGAGTGATTGTAATAAATCGACTGAAAATACTGAATATTTTATAACCAGGAGGAGCATTATGAAGAACTACGAGAAGTATCAGAGACAGTATTTCATGCCACCCAAGGCTACCTATGATTGGGTGAAAAAAGATTACGTTGACAAGCCGCCGGTCTGGTGCAGCGTTGACCTTCGCGACGGTAACCAGGCACTTATAGAGCCCATGAGCCTTGATGAGAAACTTGAGTTTTTCACAATGCTTGTAAATCTTGGTTTTAAGGAGATTGAGATAGGATTTCCCGCAGCGTCCGAGACAGAGTTTGAGTTTGCGAGAACTCTTATTGAAAAGAACATGATTCCGGATGATGTAACCGTTCAGGTTCTTACGCAGGCGAGAGAGCACATCATCAAGAGAACCTTTGAGGCTGTAAAGGGTGCGCCCAGAGCGATCATCCATCTTTACAATTCCACATCCGTAGCTCAGAGAGAGCAGGTTTTCAAAAAGAATAAAGAAGATGTTAAGCAGATAGCTGTAGATGGTGCAAAGCTTCTTGACAAGCTTGCAAAGGAGACAAAGGGTAACTTCTCATTTGAGTATTCACCCGAGAGTTTCCCCGGAACAGAGGTTGACTATGCGGTCGAAGTCTGCAATGCAGTGCTCGATGTATGGAAGCCCAAGAAGGAAAATAAGGTTATCATCAATATTCCTACAACCGTAGAGATTGCTATGCCTCACGTATTTGCAACTCAGGTTGAGTATATTCACAGAAATCTTAAGTACCGCGATGCGGTAACGCTTTCTCTTCACCCGCACAATGACAGAGGTTCGGGAATCAGTGATGCTGAGCTTGGATGTCTTGCAGGTGCTGACAGAATAGAAGGAACACTTTTTGGAAACGGTGAGAGAACAGGTAATGTTGATATCGTTACACTTGCTCTTAACATGTATTCGCACGGCGTTGATCCGAAGCTTGACTTCAGCAACATAAATGAGATCGGCGAGACTTATGAGCGTCTTACAAGAATGCGCATTTTCGAGAGACAGCCTTATGCAGGACAGCTAGTATTTACAGCATTTTCAGGATCTCATCAGGATGCTATCAGCAAGGGCTTTTCATGGCATGAAGCAGGAAAAGACAAAGGAATCTGGACCGTTCCTTATCTTCCTATTGATCCCAAGGATCTTGGAAGAGAGTATGACGGCGATGTTATCAGAATTAACTCTCAGTCCGGAAAGGGCGGCGTAAGCTACATATTAAAGAACAACTACGGCATGATGGTTCCGAGAGAGATGCAGGCAGACATCAGCTACACAATAAAGGATGTTTCCGACAGAGAGCATGCTGAGCTTGCACCCGGAAGAATCTATCAGATATTTGAAGACAAATATGTTCACAACGATTCTGTATTCAGAGTTGCAGACTGTCACTTCAAGCAGACAAACGGTATCCTTGCAGAGGTTACACTTGCTCATGCAGGAAAAGAGCATATAGTTGAGGCTAACGGAAACGGACGTCTTGATGCTGTAAGTAATGCTTTCAAACAGTACTTCAACATCAGCTATGAGCTTTCTGTTTATGAGGAGCATGCGCTTAGCCGCGGTTCTTCATCCAAGGCTGTAACCTATGTCGGTATCACAAGCAACGGAAAGAAATTCTGGGGAGTTGGCATTGACGAGGATATCATCAGATCATCCGTGAGCGCTCTTACAATTGCCGTCAACCAGCTTGACGAAGTAAAGGCAAGCACAGATGCGAAGGATGAGAGAATCAGTGCAATTCTCAATTACATCCAGGAGAATTACCTGACAGTGACACTTGATGATCTTTCAAAAGAGTTTTATTTATCAAAGCCGTATCTTTCAAAATATATCAAGGAAAAATCCGGCATGACCTTCGGAGAGAACGTTAAAAAGATTCGTCTTAAAAAGGCAAGCATTCTTTTAAAGAACGGAAACATGAAGGTTGAGAGAGTCGCTGAAGCGGCAGGTTATCAGAACGTTGAGCACTTTAACAGGCTCTTCAAGAAAAAGTACGGAATGACCCCTGTGCAGTATCGTAGCAACAGTAGGTAATTTTGTGATATAATAACAATGTTTTGAAAAAGTTTTTTATGAAGTGGAGGAGAAAATGACTTACGAAGAAGTAGTAGCAAAGGTAAAAGATGCACTTAAGGATGTTGATGTCAGCAATGTTAACGAGCATGCTGCTTACCAGTTCAATATTTCCGGTGAGGGCGAAGGCGCTTTCTATGTTGAGATCGATAACGGTAAGTTGAATGTTGAGCCTTATGAGTATTTTGATCGTGACATTCTTGTGTATACATCAGCTGCTGATCTTATGGACATTCTTGACGGCAAGACAGATTTTGTTAATGCGCATCTTTCAGGAAAAATCAGTGCTGAGGGCGACCTCAGAAAGGCAGAGCTCTTAAAGGACTTTGGTAAGAAGGCTCCTGCAAAGAAGACTCCTGCCAAGAAGGCTCCTGCAAAGAAAGCAGCAACAAAGAAGCCTGCTGCAAAGAAAACTACAGCTAAAAAGGCTCCGGCTAAAAAAGCTACCAAATAATTTTCAGACGGTAACTTTTTAAAAAACATGTGATCAAACGGACTAATGGCTGCTACAGTTTTGTGGCAGCCATTCTTATCCCTATGCCTTCCCCCACTGGAGGAAGGTGTCAGCGTTAGCTGACGGATGAGGGGAATGTATTTTAGAAAGGTTTTTTATGACAAACAAAGAAGTAGACGTACTCATAATTGGTGCGGGGCCCGGCGGAATTTTCTGCGCTTACGAGCTCATTGAAAAGCGCCCGGATTTAAAAGTAATGATTATTGAAAAGGGCAGATCCATTGAAAAAAGAGAGTGCCCCAAAAGAAAAACAGGAAAGTGTATGGGATGCAAACCCTGCTCTATAACCACAGGCTTCGCCGGAGCAGGTGCTTTTTCCGATGGAAAATTATCTCTTTCACCTGATGTAGGTGGAACGCTTCCCGACATTCTTGGTTATGACGAGGCAACGGCTCTCATCAAGGAATCTGATGACATATATCTGAAATTCGGTGCAGATAAGAGTGTATACGGCATAGATAAGGCTGAGGAGATTCGCGAGATCAGAAGGAAGGCGATCAATGCCAACCTTAAACTCGTAGAGTGTCCCATCAGACATCTCGGCACCGAGGAAGGCTATAAGATTTATAAGAAGCTCCAGGAGCACCTTGAGGAAAAAGGCGTGGAGCTTGTGTTCAATACAATGGTTGAAGAGATCCTTGTGGAAGACGGCATTGCTACCGGTGTAAAGACTCATGACGGCACAGTTGTAAATGCAAAGGAAATCGTATCGGCAGTTGGACGTGAGGGCGCTGACTGGTTTCATTCAGTGTGCGATAAGATCGGCATTGAGACCAAGCCCGGAACGGTTGATGTGGGCGTCCGCGTCGAAGTCAGAGATGAGGTTATGCAATTTTTGAATGAAAATCTGTATGAGGCTAAGCTCATCTTTCACACACCTACCTTTGATGACAAAGTCAGAACCTTCTGTACCAATCCTTCCGGAGAGGTTGCGACTGAGTATTATGAGGGCGGACTTGCGGTAGTAAACGGACATGCTTATAAGAGCAGTGATTACAAGACAGACAATACCAACTTTGCTCTGCTTGTTTCCAAGAATTTCACCAAGCCCTTCAAGACTCCTATTGAATACGGAAGGAAAATTGCGGAGCTTGCAAATATGCTTTGCGACGGCAAAATTCTTGTTCAGACTTACGGAGATTTCAGAAGAGGCAGAAGAACAACCGATGAGAGACTTGCAAGAAACAACCTGATTCCCACACTTAAGGATGCGGTTCCCGGAGACCTTTCTCTTGTTTTCCCGCATAGAATCATGGTTGACCTTGATGAGATGATTCAGGCGCTTGATAAGGTTACTCCCGGAATTGCCTCCGAAGAGACACTTCTTTACGGTGTTGAGGTTAAGTTCTACTCCAACAAGGTAATCGTGAACAAGGACTTTGAGACCAGCATCAGTCACCTTCGTGCAATCGGTGACGGAGCAGGAATAACCAGAGGCCTTCAGCAGGCTAGTGCTAACGGACTTAAAGTGGCAAGGAGTATTCTTAATAAACTTAAATGATGCGAAAAGTCGTGACCGGAGATAACAGAAACTTTATGAAAAACAGAATATACAGAATCCGGAAAACTGCTGTGGCAATTGCGATGGCTGCGGCTATGACCTTTTCACTGACAGGATGCGCTGCCCTTGATAATACCAGAGTTGTATTTACCACAGGTTTTAAGGAAAATGAGCTCTTCAGAATAGAGGACAAATCCTGCCTGGAGTCTGAGTTTTTGGTGTACCTTTATAATTCTCAGAAGACTTATGAAAAAGGCTTTGGCAGTGAAATCTGGAATGTGAACATAGGCGATGGCAGCATGGAGAGCTATGTTAAGGACAAGTGCCTTGTCGCAATATCCCAGGTAAAAGCGATGAATCTTCTTGCTGTGGAGAAAGGGATTGAACTCACGGAATCCGAAATCAGTACTGCAGCAGTGGCCGCTTCCGAGTATTTATCTTTACTCAGCGATGATGAAAAGAAGATGATGGGAGATATAGACGAAGCGACTTTGACGGCGATGTACACAGAGTATGCCACCGCGGATAAGCTCTATAACTACATTATAAGAGACATCAATCCCGAGATAAGTGACGACGAAGCCAGAACCATTACGGTTGAGCAGATAGTGCTTAATACCTGGAAGCATGATTCCAAGGGAGATAAAATTCCGCTCGAGGGCGCTGAGAAGGAAGCGGTCAGAAACACCGCACTTCAGATACAAAGAGAACTGGGAGAGGGAACCGACTTCAGTGTACTCATGGAAAAATATAATGAGGCTGAGGAGGGAACTGTTTCCATAGGTAAGGGTGATGTGGATTCCGAAATTGAGACTGCAGCGTTTAACCTTGATAACGGAGAGATAAGCGGGGTAATTGAAGCTCAGGATTCATACGTTATATTGAAATGTATAAGTACCTTCAACAGGGAAGAAACAGAGGCCAACAAGGTAAGGATTGTTGAGGAGAGAAAGCGGGAAGTATTTGGACAGCAGTATGATGCTTTTGCATCGGATCTTTCAAAGATACTTAACCAGGGCTTGTACGATAAAATTCATATAGCAGAAACATCCGATGGCAGTGGCAGCGATTTTTTCGATATCTATCGCAAACATTTTTCTGAATGAAACGTATATTAAATTTCATAATTATTTAAGAGGCGCATTATTTGCGCCTCTGTTAATATTATAATAACAACGTTATTTCCTAAGGAGGTTTCTTATGAGGGTTAGAACGAAATTTGTATCTTTGGTAATGGCGGCAGTTGTTGCGGTTCCTATGCTTGCGGTATCTATACCTGCAGGAGAGGTTAAGGCGGAAAACACTTATAAGCTTTCTGATTATGGAATCAAGCCTGATGATAACAAGTCTGATACGGCTGATATTAATAACTTTATCTCCGAAACAATTGGATCCGGTGGTGGGACTATTGTTTTTGACTCCGGAACATATGACATAAATATTTTGGATTTCGACGGCTATGGTGTTGGAATTAATATTACTAAGCCAAACATATCATTCCAACTTGCCCAAGGAACGGAACTAAAGGTGAAACCGACTACTATCGGTGAATACTGCGTTATAAGTGTTAAAGCAGATGGATTCAAAATATCTGGCGGGAAGATCACTGGAGATAGATCATCTAATGGAAAGTCCGGAGCTGATGGACATGGCATCGGAGTAATAGATTGTAAGAATGTTACCATCTCTGATATGACAATTTGTAACAACTGGGGAGATGGTATTTATCTTGGATCCATGAACCTTGAGGATAGTCTTTATGGATGTGATGGAGTATCCATTACCAATTGTACGATTTCAAATAACAGAAGAAACAATATAGCTATAGTTGATGCAGATAATGTAACTATAGATAATTGCAAGATTTTGAAGGCCAAGGGTGCTCAACCAAGTTGCGGCATAAATATAGAGCCCAATGCAGTAAATGGAAAAATTCCAGCAGATGAAGTATGTAAGAATATTACTATTAAAAACACCAAAGTAACTTGTGTAAAGCAGGGAACATCTAATTGGTACTTTGCATTTCAAACTATAAAAGACCCATCTAAACCCAAGATGGCGAGTGCTAAAAATGTAAAGATTATAAAATGTAATTTTGGCGGAGATGTAAGCAATTATTCAGGTAAAAAATTCACATTAAAAAATACGAAGATTACCGGAACTTTTTATGATAATAAAAATATGAAAACAAAAGTGAAGAAGTGTAAGATAAAAAAATACTATAAATACTAAAATTACAGGTTGTTCCCGGATGTAAGCCTAAAAACTTATATCCGGGAACTTTTTTTAGTAATTAAATGATAGAAATGAATATTCAGTTGATAACCTGGTAGAAATTCACTTTTCCATTAAGTCCTCAGGTCTACACTTCAATACTCTTGCCATAGAGAGGACCTTTTCTGCTGAGGCTTTATTTATATCCTTATCGCGTATCTCGTATTGCTGAAGGGTTCGCAGGTTCACACCGGAAGCATCCGCCAGAGCTTTTTGGGACAAACCTATGAGTTTTCTGTATGCCTGGATTCGTGTTACTGTTTTGCTTGCAACGGAAAATGAGACATTTTCTATCAAAAGCAATGCGTGGTCGTCTGAGGTGGTATGGCCTGTGTTATATAGTTTTGCCAGCTTCTCGTAATTTAGGGATTCAAATATTCTGGCAAAACTGATATTTTTCTTCCATTGATAGTAGGCAAGAATGTATCCGCACCAGTAATCCACCCCGGTATCGAAGCGAATAAGAGGCTCAGGCCAGGTTCTGTCAGAGAATCCGCAGGTCTCCAAAACTCTGTGATGAAGCTCAGTGCCGGACATTCCGCTGACAACCATGGGATCGCCCTTTTCAAAACGTTCAGCAAAGCCGCTGATAATCATCATCTGAAAAAAATCGTCAGGCTTGATATCGGGAGTTGCTTCAACCAAGTATTCTACAAGCTCGCCAAGATTACTCATGGCATCATGTAAATATAACTCAGAGTATGCGCAGCTGTTCATCGCTTATTCCTTTCTGTATAATTTCATTTAAATAGATACCTTCAGTTTGTTCCTTTCCCAACAATTTCTGATATGATTCTCTGGCGTCAGCATCGCGCTTTATACGCTTTGGCGCGTATATAAGTCCGTTGACAGGTGCGGCTTCCCAAAAGGTGATGCTGTCGAATGCTCTTTTGCTCATTAGCACAACCTGCTTGCCAAGATCACCATATTTCATGGCATATGAGAGCGGCTCTAGCGTTATGGTATTACTGAGGAATGCTCTCGAGAAAGAAAAGTAGGAGTCATCAGCCCTATAGCCGATGATAACATCAGCAGATTTTGTATTGGGAAGATAATTATCAAGTATATATTCCGCGCCTCTTTTTTCTATAGGACTTGAATATCTTATTTTTCTATTGGCAAGCAAAATGGCGAGCCAGTTTAAAATATGAAAATCAGGACTCAGCAATCGCAGGATCTTAAGACCTTCAGTATTGAGACGATATGTGTTTAAGAATCCTCCTTTATCAGTTATTGCTGCCCATTCCCTGGCGAGCTCAGGATCTTCTGCACAGTAAAAGCCTCTGCCATAGTCATTGTCATCTCTCCCATAGCCGAAAACAGGCTTATTTACAACTTGCACAGAACCGTGATATATAGTCATCTCCATAAAAATAATCTCCTAAAACCACAAAAGTACTTCTGTAGAAGTATATAATAATTATACTTCCGTAGCAGTATATTATGCAATATACACCTTCAATTCGTGAATTAACCGTTTATTAGCACTCACTTCAATTGAGTGCTAATTTTTTATTGACTTTTGTCTCTCACAGTCTTAAACTCATATTTGTGGGTATTCTATATTTAGTAGAACACGCCGCAATAATATTTTAATAAAAAACGCGGAGGGGCCGGTTTTCATCCCGCTTCGCGATAGTAATGGAGGCACTACAATGGAGAAAAAAGGTAATCTTTCAATCAACTCAGAGAATATGTTCCCTATTATCAAGAAGTGGTTATATTCAGATCACGACATATTCTATCGTGAGGTTATTTCCAACGCATGTGACGCGATCACAAAGATCAAGAAGATGGACATGATGGGAGAGTATACACTTCCCGATGGCTTTAAACCCCGTGTTGACGTTGTTCTTAACGATAAGGATAAGACAATAAAGATTATTGATAACGGTATCGGTATGACAGCTGAAGAGGTTGAAGAGTACATCAACCAGGTAGCTTTTTCAGGTGCTACAGACTTCCTTAACAAGTACAAGGATAAGGCAAATGCAGACCAGATTATCGGACACTTTGGACTTGGTTTCTACTCAACCTTCATGGTATCTGATTATGTTGAGATCGATACTCGTTCATATAAGGAAGATGCGGCTTCAGTACACTGGACCTGCGACGGCGGTTCAGACTTCGAGATGAAGGATGGAGATAAGGAGGACGTAGGTACAGTTATTACTCTTCACCTTTCAGATGACTGCCTTGAGTTCTGCAATGAGTACAAGGCTCGAGAAGTAATCGAGAAATACTGCTCATTCATGCCTTATGAGATTTACCTTTCAAGAGAGAACGAGGAAGGCACAGAGACCATCAAGGAATCCGAGAAGCGCGATGATGATGTTGTAATCGAAGTCATCGAGCCTGAGAAGAAGGAAGAAGCTAAAGATGGCGAGACTTCAGAGGAGAAAAAGGAAGAGGAGAAGAAACTCAAGATCAAGAGGAGACCTCAGCTCCTTAATGATACACATCCTCTCTGGGGAAAGACTCCCAAGGATTGCACCGATGATGAGTACAAGGAATTCTACAGAAAGGTGTTCCGCGATTACAAGGAGCCTCTTTTCTGGATTCACCTTAACATGGACTATCCTTTCAACTTAAAGGGTATCCTCTACTTCCCTAAGATCAACATGGAGTTCGAGTCAGCTGAGGGCGTAATCAAGCTTTACAATAACCAGGTATTCATCGCTGACAATATCAAGGAAGTAATCCCTGAGTACTTGATGCTCCTTAAGGGTGTTATCGATTGCCCTGATCTGCCTCTTAATGTTTCAAGAAGTGCACTTCAGAACGACGGTTTTGTAAAGAAGATTTCAGACTACATCTCCAAGAAGGTAGCTGAGAAGCTTGCAGGTCTCTGCAAGACAGATAAGGAAAACTATGATAAGTACTGGGAGGACATTTCTCCTTTCATCAAGTATGGCTGCCTCAAGGACGACAAGTTCTGCGAGAAGATGAATGACTACATCCTCTTCAAGAACCTTGATGGAAAATATCTCACACTTCCCGAAGCACTCCAGATCAACAAGGAGGCTGAGGAGGCTGCCGCAGCTGAGGAAGCTAAGGATGAGAACGGTAATACAGTAGAAGCTGAAGTAGTAGATGAGAATGGCAATACAGTAAGCGGAGACGGAGCTGACAAGGCCGATGACAAGAAAGACGAGGAAAAGGAACCCCGCACCATTTACTATGTAACAGACGAACAGCAGCAGAGCCAGTACATCAACATGTTCAAGGCTCAGAAGATGGATGCATTCATCTTAAATCACAACATAGATGTGCCTTTTATTCAGCAGCTTGAGTCCAAGAATCAGGACATCAGATTCCAGAGAATCGATGCTGATCTTACAGATACCTTTAAGAGCAGAACATCCAAGAAGGCTGAGAAAGAATTCGAGGAGATCGAGAAGAACATCGGCGAGAAGATGAAGAAGGCTCTTAAGAACGAACAGCTTGTTGTTAAGGTTGAAAAGCTCAAGGATAAGAAGATTTCTTCAATGCTCACTGTATCTGAGGATACCCGCCGTATGCAGGATATGATGAAGATGTATGCAGCAAACGGAATGATGATGGGCGACTTTGGTATGGGCGGCCAGACTCTTATCCTCAATGCTAACCATCCTCTTGTTAAATATGTTATGGACAACGAGGACGGTGAGAACGTAAGCACAATCTGCGAGCAGCTCTATGACCTTGCCCGCATCCAGAATGCACCTCTCGACGCTGAGTCCATGACTAAGTTCGTTCAGAGAAGTAATGATATCATGATGCTTCTTGCTAAGTAATTATTTCTCATATTTTGGGAAAATATTTTTAAGTGTAAAACAGACCGAAATAAGTGTACATTTCGGTCTGTATTTATATATATGATAAATTTACCCTTGAAATCAGGAAAAAAGATCATTTATTTTTTAATAAATGAAGATACAATAGAAGTTGTTTCGTTATATACTATGGTAGATGGTTTATTTTAACCTTGCTATGTAAAAAGTTTTTTGAACAGTCCAATTAAGCAAAGGGGAGGAGTAATGCCTGCGTTAGTTGAGGTACGGGATATATGCAAGATTTATAATCCCGGGGAGAATGAAGTCAGGGCTCTTGATCATGTGAGCCTTACAATAGAAGAAGGGGAATTCGTGGCCATAATCGGTCAATCCGGTTCCGGAAAATCTACACTGATGAATATGCTTGGGTGTCTTGATACACCTACAAGTGGGAGATATCTGCTCCATGGAATGGATGTTTCCCATATGAGTGACGATGAACAGTCAGATGTCAGAAACAGGGAGATAGGATTTATCTTCCAGGGATTTAATCTGATTCAGTCACTTACTGCGCTTGAAAATGTTGAGCTGCCGCTTATGTACAGAGGTGTTTCCAAGAGAAAAAGACGCGAGTTGTCTGTAGCAGCTTTGGAACATGTTGGCCTTGGGAAGCGTATGACGCACAAACCTGCGGAGCTTTCAGGAGGTCAGCAGCAGAGAGTTGCTATAGCAAGGGCGATAGCGCAGGCGCCGCCGATACTTCTTGCGGATGAGCCTACAGGTAACCTTGACAGTGGTTCCAGCAGAGAGATTATTGCTACTATTAAAAATCTGTATGCCGAGGGCAGAACGGTGATACTTATCACCCATGACCCGGGAATTGCGGCACAGGCTAAGAGGATTATAACCATAAGCGACGGAAAAATCGCAAAGGATGAGATAAACGAGAATTTTACTTTGTAACATGAAAGGCTTTGTTTTTAGACTACGAGGAGACAAGTAATTATGAATTTGGTTTTGGGGAAAAAGAAGAATTCAAAGGACACACAGGAAGTAAATGGAGAAGCTAAGGTAGATGCGGCAAAGGATGTAAAGGCAGAAGTTTCGCAGGAAACCAAGACTTATGCTGTGAAAGAAGACACGCCAAGCTATACTCCCGGTAAGAGGAAGGGCTTTGTGAAGTTTATCGTTCTGGGACTTATAGTGCTGATTGTCGGCTGGGTGGTTTTCAATAATATAAAGGCAAAAAATGCTCCTACGCCGGTCACAACTGCTACAGTCGGAAAGGGAGACATCGAAGTCATCGTTTCAATCAGCGGAAATGTTGCATCTGACGAGACAAAGAGCTATTACGCGAAGCTTCAGGCACCGATCGGAACACTTAGTTTGTCGGAAGGTGACAGGGTCAATAAGGGCGATGTTATTTATACCTATGATGAAGCTGATCTTGAAAAGACAAAGAAGCAGGCTGAGCTCAATCTTCAGCAGGCAAACGGCAGCTACAGCGGAAGCATCGAAAAGAACAATAAGGCGACTGATGTTCTTGAAGGAAGAAGCATTCACGATATAAACAATCGTCTTGACGAGATTACAAATGAGATAGATGCAATCAATGACAAGATTACAGAGAAGACTTCCAGAATGAATCAGACTCTGACAGACCTTCAGAAGGTAAGCCAGGACGTTGATCAGAACAGGGTTTCAGACAGCTATGATGCTGCACAGAAAAACGAAGCACCTAATGAGAGAAGAACAGAGGACGGCGAGAGCCAGATGGCACTAGAGATTCAGGATGCCATTTCCGATGTCCAGTATGCGCTGTCAAACGATCCGGAGATTCAGGAGTGGAACAGACAGATAACTGCCCTGAATGAAGAAAAGCAGGATCTTTCCGAGCAGTCATCCGCTGAGATGAGTGCTCTTACTTCAGGTGAAAAGAGCTCACTTGCAGCTCAGAGAGAGCTTGCGGAGCTAGAGAGTACAAATACCATCACTGACATTGAAGAGGCAGAGGGCGGAATTAAAGCTGATTTTTCAGGAGTAGTAACAGAGATTGGTGCAAACGAGGGTTCAACAGTTGCTCCCGGAACCAAAATCATGACTATCGAAAGTACCGATGATGTCAGAGTTGATATCCAGATTTCAAAGTCAGATCTTAGTAAGATCAAGAAGGGACAGAAGGTGGATGTCACGATTAACGGCAATGAGTACGAAGGCGAAGTGACACAGATTTCCGGAACAGCTAAGAATAACGCAAGCGGAGTTCCTGTTGTTGATGGCAAAATTAAGATAAAGAATCCCGATGACAGCATTATTCTCGGAGTAGAAGCAACTAATAAGATTCACACCGAGAAGGCAGAGGGCGTTCTTGTCCTTCCTTATGAGTACATCGGAACTGATTCTGAGGGTGATTTCGTATTTGTTATTGATAACGGAATTCTTAAGAGACAGCCTGTTACTCTGGGACTTACCACCAGTACAGATGCAGAGATAAAGGAAGGTGTCAGCGAGGGTGATACCATCGTTACCACCGATCCCACAACCCTTGTCGAAGGAACCAAAGTCATCGAGATGAGCGAGTAATGGATACATTTTTTGAATATTTAGAAAGTGCCATAAAAAATATTCTTGGCAATAAGATGCGAACAGCTCTTACGATGCTGGGAATCATAATCGGAATTGCTTCGGTCATCGCGGCGCTTACCATAGGAAACGGAATGGCAAGATATGTAGGAAACGAGGTTGATGCTATAGGCGGAAACGTTGCGGATATATATCTTGATATGTCGGTTGCGGACAGGGGATTTAATAACGACGATATAAGAGAAATCAAGGACAACTTCCCCGGGGTCAGTGCGACATTTTATGACAATGAATACGGCGTTTCTTCAGGACCAAGAGGAGCTTATGATACGCTTATCACTGCTGCCGGATCTGATTATCAGAAATCCACACTGACCAAGCTTGAGACGGGAACCTACTTTACCGATGATCAGGTGGATCAGGGAGCAAGAGTCTGCGTCATGATGAAAAATGATGCGGTGCATCTTTTCGGAACAGCCGATGCACTTGGTAAAACTTTTGAATTAACCGTTGGTGGCAGTTCTATCGAGCTGGAGGTTATCGGGATAAGAGAAAACTGGAGTGAGATGATTTCCAAGATGATTGATATGGAAACCGACTCCTATACAGCTATGATTGAGATGCCGCTAACAACCTATGCCAGAGCTTTTGGTAAGGACATCTCTGAATTCCATACTGTCGAGATATATTGGGATAATACTCAGCCCGGTACTATTGTTAAAAGTATTGTTCGCTTTGTTGAGAACAGACTTGGACTTCGCGGACAGGACGCGGTTTATTACATGAGTATGTCAGATGTATCAGGCCAGGTAGACTCTATTATGGGAGCGATAACAGCATTTATTTCACTGGTTGCGGCCATATCCCTTCTGGTCGGCGGTATAGGTGTTATGAATATCATGCTTGTTACTGTGACTGAGAGAACAAGAGAGATAGGTATAAGAAAATCAATCGGTGCAAGAACAAAGGCTATTCTGATCCAGTTCCTGGCTGAATCCGCTATCATCTCCCTGATGGGCGGAATCGTGGGCGTCATCGTTGGAATAGCGGGTGCTTATGTAGGATGCATACTTCTTGATCTTGAACCTGTAATAGACTTCAAAATTGTAATAGGAGCAACGCTCTTTTCTATGATGATAGGAATCTTTTTCGGCATCTATCCGGCAAGAAAAGCAGCAAAACTTAAGCCGATAGACGCACTTGCAAGGAATTGATAGATGCCTTCCCTTGGGGGAAGGTGTCAGCGAAGCTGACGGATGAGGGTAAGAATTGGAATACATAAAAAGCGCATTTTCCAGTATAAAACAGAATAAAGGAAGAACCTTCCTTACCATGCTTGGTATCTTTATCGGTATATCCTCTGTTATAACAATACTTTCAATAGGTAACGGAATGAAGGTCTTTGTCAACAGCAGTCTTGATGAAATTTCAAGCGGCGGAGTAACAATCAATCTTGATCCAAAGAAAACCGACAGATATCTGGAACCGGAAGATCTTGAAAGGATAAAGGATGCCGTTCCTGAGATGCAGGGAATAACAATGACTATCAACTCGGACGGAACCTATAATGATGGTAAGGATGACAGGCAACTTGGAATTACCGGCGGAACTGCTGATATTTCGCATGAAGAGACGAAAGGAATGCATGCCGGAAGATTCTTTAGGGATGACGAGGCGGAAGCCGGAACGGCAGTATGTGTAATTTCTCAGCAGGATGCTCTCCTTTTGTTCAGGACGGATGATGTTGTTGATAAGACATTTACGGTTGACATCGGGGCCAAGAGTGTTGATCTGATGATAGTCGGCGTTGCAAAGAGCAGTGATGAAGACATTGAATCTGCAAAGGAAGCTATAAAGAAAAAAGAAGAGGCATATTATTACTGTTCGATTTATGTACCGTATGCTCTTTTGACCGGAAGATTCGGGCTTGCCGGGGATAAGATTACAAGCTTTAAGATTTATACCAATCCGGGGATGGCGGACGAGACAGCTCTTAAAGTAAAAAGTGTAACCGAAAATATGCTGGAGCTTCGAGGCGAAGGAGCAGTACAGATTCAGTCTTTTGCGAGCATTGCAGGAGCATATACCAGTATTCTTGATGTCGTGACACTTGTAGTTGCTCTTATCGCTGCAATTTCGCTCGTAGTCGGCGGAATCGGCGTTATGAATATCATGACGGTTACGGTTACAGAGAGAACCAGAGAAATCGGAATCAGGAAATCTCTCGGAGCCAGAACCTCATACATTCTGATACAGTTCCTGACAGAGTCTGCGATCATTACACTGATAGGCGGAATGATCGGAATGCTTATGGGCTTTCTGTTTACAAAAATTGCGGAGAATTTCATGTCGTTCCCGCCTGTAATCAGTCCGATGAACGTCCTTATGGTTGTTGCGATTTCGATAGCCGACGGACTGTTCTTTGGAATTTATCCCGCGAGAAGAGCGGCGAAGATGGATCCTATCGAAGCTCTCAGGCAGGAGTGATGTGCGCCATATAACGTACAATTATATATGTAAAAACAAACAGAAGATTTTCGTAAATTAAGTCATCCATACATTCAATTGTATGGGTGGCTTTGTGTTTTTTGTGCTATAATAATTTGGAATATGTTTTCTTTCGGGGAATTCTTTACGTGAATAGTGTAATTGACCGCTTATTAAATGGACAATTTGATAATATAGAAAGAACGCTCAGCTTCTCACTTCCGCGCCTGGAATTAAATATTAAACCGGGGGAGGTCTGTGAAGGGAGCTTCATTATCTATGGACCTAAGGACAAGGTTGTGCAAGGGCTCATCTCTACTTCTGAGCTCCGTATGCAGGTTCTGACAGCTGATTTTTCCGGCTATGAATATGAGGTGGGATTTAGGTTTGATGGCACGGGGCTTAGCGCCGGTGATGTCATCAAGGGTGAGTTCTCCGTCATATCCAATCAGGGAGAATATCAGCTTCCTTTTGTTGTGAACGTGGAGATTAGTCACGTGATGTCCAGTATGGGACCGATTCGCAACATGTTTCACTTTGTAAATCTTGCAAAAACCGACTGGGATGAAGCAAGAAAACTCTTTTATTCCGATGAATTTATCGATGTTTTTCAGGAGAATGAGAGTGGCTTTGAAAGTCTGTACAGAGGGCTTTCTTCTGTCCCCATGTCCGAAGCGAACATGGAGGAGTTTCTTATTTCCATAAAAAAGAAACAGCCGATAAGCTATATTCCCGACAGGACTGAGATTGTAATAGATAATCCGACAGCTGTTTCGGAGCATACCGTGATGCTTTCCAGGAACGGTTGGGGGTATACGCGCGTTGAAGTTGAATTTGACGGAGATTTTCTTTCCACGGATTCTCTTGACCTTACCGACAGCGATTTTATCGGAAATAACTGCTTTTTTAAATTTCGTGTGGATGCAAGTCTTTTGCATGAGGGCAATAACTTTGGATTGATAACCTTCAGAACTCCTTATATGGAGGTTAAGATTCCTGTTACCGCCAAGGTGAATCTCGGATTAGAACACCTTTCGTCCATACAGATGGAGAAGAAAAAGCTCATAGTAGAACTTGTTAAGCTCTATGAGGATTTCAGATTTAAGAAGATTGGTTCAAGGGACTGGCTTTCGGAGAGCGGAAAACTTGTTAACAGGATGAACGCGGTGGATGCCAAGGATCCTGCCTTCAGATTATATACAGCTCAGTATCTGATTACAGCATCGAGAGTGAGCGAGGGTAAATGGATACTCGACCAGATGAAGCCGGTTCTGGAGGAGGAGTATCCGGACGACGATACCCTTTACTGTTATTATCTATATCTCACTACTCTTGTTGAGAGAGATGAGTATGCGACCAACGAAGTATCCAGAATGATGGAAGGTATATTCTCCAGAAATTCAGATAGCTGGAGAATCGCATGGCTTCTTTTATACATATCGGAGGAGTATGCTAACAGCCCCACCAGCAGATGGGTGCTTATGGAGCAGCAATTCCAGGACGGCTGCAGAAGCCCGATTATTTTTATAGAAGCACTTAACCTTATGTTTGAGTCGCCAACACTTCTTACCAAGGCCTCGGAGTTTGAACTTCAGACTCTTGCCTATGGAGTGAAAAAGGGCGTTCTTCAGCAGAATCTGATAGACCAGATAGTTTACATAGGCTCCAGAGAGCGCGGCTACAATGAGAAGCTGTGCAAGATACTCATGGCCTGCTATCAGACTAATCCCGATAAGATTACGCTGGAAGCAATATGTTCGCTTTTGATAAAGGGGAACAGAACAGATCCCGAATCCTTCGAGTGGTATGCCCTCGGTGTTGAGGAGGAGCTTCATATCACAAGGCTTTATGAGTACTATATGGCTGCCATTTATCTCGATGAGGATGGAATGCTTCCCTGCGAGATATCCAAGATGGTACTCATGTTCTTTTCCTATCAGAGCAATCTTGATTATGAAAAGAATGCGATACTCTACAGGTATCTTCATGAACACAGAGACGAGTATCCTGATATCTATGATTCCTACAGGCTTCAGATTGAGAAGTATCTCGTAGAGCAGGTGGACAAGGGTAGGATTAACAAGGATCTCGGATATTTATATAAAAATCTGCTCACGAGGCAGATGGTTGATGCCAGCAATGCCGACAAGGTTTTGAGAATTTTATACAGCAATGAGATAAGGACTGACAACAAGCGCATGACCAAGGTGATTGTTGTCTACGACAAGCTGGAAAAAGAGGTGGAGTATCCGCTTGCGGGCGGAGTTGCCTATGTTCCTTTGTATGGCAGCGATTACTCAGTTTTTCTTGCGGATGCCGATGACAACAGGTTTGCAGAGGGCATACCATTTATAAATTCAAAGCTCATGCTGGTGGGACAGCTTGCATCCTATGCAACGCCTTATATCCAGAAGGGATCTGAGAGCGTGGAGCTTTTCCTTTGTGATATTGAGAAAAATTCTTATACCATCACGATGGAAAATGTCGGAAGGTTCAGGGAGCTTGCCAGTGATCCCAAGATCAGGTCCATTTGCAGAAAGCATATAAGAGAGAGCCTTATAAGGTTCTATTATGAAAATAACTTTGAGCGTCAGCTTGCGGAGTACATGGATGAGGTTACTATGGAGGATCTCGGAACTGCTGACAGAAGCACGATGTTTGAGCTCATGGTTATGTCAGGTAACTACGATAAGGCTTATAAGCTGGTTCACAGGTTTGGCACGCACAAGCTTGATCCCAGAATTGTTATGCGACTTTTCGGCAGACTTATGGATAATGAGTCGCTCGAGAATACTGAGGACAATGCTAAGATAGCCTGGTATGCGTTCTCTCATGCGAAGTATGATGAGCAGCTTCTGACTTTCCTTGCGGCAAACTATAGCGGAACCGTCAAGGAGATGAGAGACCTCTGGAAAACCGCGAACAATCTAAGTGTTGATGTATTTGAACTGTCTAAGAGAATTCTTACTCAGATACTTTACACCGGAGCACACATCGGCGATAAGATTGCTCTTTTCAGAAGCTATGTGGAAAAGAGCGGCGGCGGAGATGAGCTTGAGAGAGCTTTTCTTGCAAAATCGGCCAACGATTACTTCGTGGACAACATGGTTACGGACAGCTATGTTTTTGAGAGAATTGCCACACTTTCGAAGGAGGGCGTAGAGCTACTTGATGTGTGCAGAATGGCATACCTTAGGAGCTTTACCGAGGCTAACCACGTTGGCCTTAAGCCTGACAAGGAGATTGTGAAGGACTTCTTAAAGAGGCTTTTGGATCAGAATGTGTACTTTTCATTTTTCATGTACTATCAGAACGAGCTTCCGCAGATGGGGCAGTTCTGCGATAAGTCAATAATCGAGTACAGAACCACACCGGGGACCAAGTGTATCGTTCACTATATCTCCAGTGAGGACGAGAACGAGGAGTACAAGACCGCACCTATGCAGGAGATGTACAGAGGTATATATGACGCCTCATTTATACTCTTCTTTGGTGAGCAGATCCAGTATTACATCACCGAGGAGAACTACAACGGCCGCGGTGAGAAATTGACGGAGAGCGGAGCTATCTCCAAGAACGATATAGTTCAGGAGACCATTGTCGGACGTTACTCTATAATCAACGACATTATGATCGGCAAGACGCTTCAGGATTACGATACTGTGGACAGACTCCTTTCCGAGTATTACAGAAAGCGTTTCATGACCAATAAATTATTTAGGATGTTATAAAGCCTTCCCCCCTGTGGGGGAAGGTGTCAGCGTAGCTGACGGATGAGGGCACAATGCAATTTTTCAAAGAATCAAAAAACGCAAGAAGATATGTACTTGGTTACGATCTGGGAGAGGATGTCTCGCAGATTAGTTTTCTTGCGTCTGATTCCGACCTTCCGGAGACACTCTCAACCCTTGCAGGCGCAGAGGCTTACAATATCCCTACTGTTTTATGTAAGCGCAAGGACGTTAACCAGTGGTTTTACGGAAAGGAAGCCATCGCTAAGATTGAAGCGGAGGAGGGCGTCAGAGTTGACGGCCTTATTGAAGCTGCCAGATCAGGGAAGCGTGTGAATGTAGACGGAACAGGCTATGATCCCGTTTCGCTTCTGACTCTTTTTGTAAAAAGAACACTTTCCCTGCTCTCGATGGAACTGTCAATGGACATGGTAGATGCCATCGCATTTACGACAAGGACCATGGACAGCAGAATGATAGAGGTTTTATCCGAGGTTACGGGAGCACTTTCGCTTCCTGTTAAGAATATTTTTTATCAGAGCTATGAGGACAGCCTTTATCACTACATGCTTTATCAGCCCGATGATCTTCTGTCACATGCGGTTATCGCCTGTGATTACAGCTTCGGCGAGATGACTGTCTATGACATGAAGCTCAACCACAGAACAAAGCCCATTGTTGTTACCATAGATAAAACGACATACGGCGGGATGGTGCTTTCGCAGGGGAGATTCTCCGAGAATGCGAAGGAGCGCGAGGAGCAGGTAGTAAGGCTTGACCAGAAATTTTTGGAGTTTGCCGAAAAGACCATGGAGGGCAGAATTGTCAGCTCCGTATTTTTACTGGGCGACGGATTCAGGGATCAGTGGATGCAGAAATCTCTGGAGTTTTTATGTAGAACAAGGCGTGTATTCCAAGGAAACAATCTCTTCAGCAAGGGTGCAAGCATTGCGGCCAGAGAGAAAGTGGGCCCCAGCGAGCGCATGGAAAAATATGTGCTCCTTGACGGCGGAAAACTAAAATCAAATATCGGACTTCTTGTAAAAAAGCAGGGTAAGGAGGCATATCATGCCCTTCTTGATGCCGGTGAAAACTGGTATGACATCGGCACAAGCCTTGACCTTATTCTGGAAGATGAGAATTATATAGATATTATCATCACATCACTCACTGCAGGTGAGAAGCATGTACATACTATTGAACTTAATGACCTTCCGGAGCGTCCTCCGAGAACCACGAGACTTCGCATGAAAGTCTCTATGAGGGCTGCGGACAAGGTTATAATACATATCGAGGACATGGGCTTCGGAGAGCTTTTTGAGAATTCCGGCCTGTCGTGGAGCGAGGAGATTTCGGTATGAGAGGACTTATTCTTTGTACCGGAAGGTACGCTTTAAAACCTTATTATCTTGAGAAAATCGGCAGACGTATTTATTCAATAGAAGAGCTCTGCTATTGTATAACTCAGAACGCATTTCTTATCGATGCGGATTCTTTTGAAATGAGTCTTGTAGACTGGATAGGAAATGAACTTGGTCTTGAAAAGCTTGCCGATGAGCTGAGACACATGATAGTTCACAAGTGTTCTGTTGTTTCCCTTGCGGGAATGATTCTTGATTATGTCGGATATTCCACGAAGGAAGAAATCGACAGCACAGAGGAGACACTCAGAAGCAATGCGGACATGGATATCTATGAAAAGCGCATGTCCAGGGCTGAGTTTTTGATGAAGCAGGGGCATATCACTCAGGCTTTCAGTGAATACGACTATCTTTTGAAGCATATGCCGGAAATGGATAAAAATATAAAATCCAAGATAGAGCATAATCAGGGTGTCATGTACGCACATCTTTTTATGTATGACGTGGCTGCGGAGTTTTTCCATAAGGCATGGGAGGACGGCGGAGCAGACGAGTCTTATCTCGGTTATCTTGCCGCGAAACGCATGATGATGGATGAAAAGGAGTATGTTTCCTTTGTAAGTTCACATAAGGAGGCACATAATCTTTCCTTAAAGCTTGAGCAGCGCATGGATGAAGCCAATGATCTGTATGATGCGAGCACTGCGAATATCAAGGTCAGAAGTCTCGAATTGTATCGCTCCGGGGCTAAGATGAGCGAGTACTACGAAGAGGTGGAGAGAATTACTAAGGATATGAAGGAAGAATATCGGGGATTGGTTGAATAATGGGGTTCTTTGATTTTTTCAAGAAAAAAGATACATATCGAATAGAACGTCATCAGCAAAACGAGCTGGAAAACTGGAATGATATTGTCTATACAAGAAAAAATATAGACATGGATGACCCTGAACAGAGGCATGAGTACATCGAAAACTGTCTTCAGCAGATGGCTGAGGCCAGCAGGGAGATGGATAACCTTCAGTTCGAATACCGCGTAGTTACCTCACACCTGCGGGATATGGAAGAGATTGATGCACTTCCGCCCGAGCAGCGCGCTGAGGTTAATCAGTGTGCTCAGCGTATTCTCGACAGTGAAGAGCAGCAGAAGACCTTCAACAGACGTAAGAGCAGAATGACCGACCAGGAATTTGAGAAGATGGAGCGTCTTCATAATCAGGTCAAGAAGAGCGCGGAAACTCTAAAGGATACGGAGGAGCACCAGAAAAAGGTTAAGAATGACCTTAGAAGACTGGACGGAGAGAGACAGGCTTATGATTTCAGACGAGCCGAGATTGAGGTATCTCTGGACAATATGCAGAGACTTATGTTGGTGGTTGCTGTGGCGCTTGGAGTTATCACGGTAGCTCTTGCTGTTTTATCTCTGGCACTTAAGCTCAATGTTATTTATGGCTATATGGTGGCGATAACGGTAGCTGCGCTGGCTTTCCTTTTCCTCAATCAGAAGATTCATGAGGCGAGAAGAGAAAAGAAGGTGATTCTTAATTCCATCGCACGTCTTATTCAGCTGCAGAATACGGTTAAGATCCGCTATGTAAATAACAGGAATCTTATAGATTACGAGTGCTTAAAGTATGGTATCAGCAATTCCAAAGAACTGCTTCAGATGTACAATAAGTACCTTATGGAAAAAAATGAACGCGAGCGCTATGCCATTGCAGAAAAGCAGCTGGATACCAATCAGAAGGCGCTTGTATTTGCACTACGTAAGTACAGGATTAAGGATCCCGAGATCTGGATTCACCAGGCGATTGCTCTCATAAATCACAACGAGGAGGTCGAGATCCGTCACGAGCTTGTGCAGCAGAGGCAGTCTCTTCGTAAGCAGATGGATTACAACCGCGATGTTGTGGCAGGCAATGCCAAAAACGAGATAGAAGAGCTCGTACGCCAATATCCTGTCTATCGCCAGGAAATCCTCGACATGGTCGACCGCTTCGAACAAAGATATCCCGGAGCATAAAATTCTTTTTTCATTTTTTATTGCTAATAAATAGGAGATAATGTACTATGTTTTGTGTTGGGTATGGAAAGATTTATTTGTAGGTAATTCAATGGCAAAATATTTTAACAATGAACACGATAAGATAGGTGAGGAGTGCGGTGTCTTCGGAATCTATGATTTCGATGGCGGGGATGTTGCACCCTCGATTTATTACGGACTGTTGTCCCTGCAACATCGAGGGCAGGAGAGCTGCGGTATTGCTGTCAGCGAAACAATGGGTCCGAAAGGAAAAGTAACAAGTCATAAGGACATGGGACTGGTAAATGAAGCGTTTAACCATGAGATCATTTCAGGGATGCATGGTGACATAGGTGTAGGGCATGTGAGATACTCAACTGCCGGCAGCAGCACCAGAGAAAACGCTCAGCCCCTTGTCCTTAATTACGTTAAGGGGACACTTGCGATGGCGCACAACGGTAATCTTGTAAATGCGCCGGAACTTCGAGAGGAACTTGCGTATACCGGTGCGATTTTCCAGACTACGATAGATTCAGAGGTTATCGCATATCATATTGCAAGAGAAAGGCTTAATACTCCCAATGTTGAGGGTGCTGTTGCCAACGCGATGAAGAAGATCAAGGGTGCGTATTCCCTGGTTATCATGTCGCCCAGGAAGCTCATCGGAGCAAGGGATCCCAATGGCTTCAGACCGCTTGTAATTGGTAAGAGAGATAACAGCTACATTCTTGCATCCGAGACCTGCGCGCTTGATACAATCGGCGCAGAGTTCATCAGAAATGTTGAGCCGGGAGAGATAGTGACCATCTCTCCGGAGAAGGGTATTGAATCCAATCTTCAGATGACCAACAGCGTTAAGCACGGCCATTGCATATTCGAATATATTTATTTTGCAAGACCGGACAGCGTGCTTGACGGAGTGAGTGTCTATGAATCCAGAATAAAAGCAGGGCGCTTTTTGGCAATGGATTCACCGGTGGAAGCGGATGTGGTTGTCGGTGTTCCGGAATCAGGTAACTGCGCTGCACTTGGATATTCAATGGAGTCCGGTATCCCTTACGGACAGGCTTTTGTGAAGAACCAGTA
This sequence comes from Butyrivibrio sp. ob235, assembly GCF_900109475.1. NCBI lineage: Bacteria > Bacillati > Bacillota > Clostridia > Lachnospirales > Lachnospiraceae > Butyrivibrio > Butyrivibrio sp. ob235. Next base: position 48,445 of record NZ_FOBE01000006.1, on the reverse strand, counting down.
TATCGGCAGAACCTTCATAAAGCCGGGGCAGAAGAGCCGTGAGAGCAGTGTTCAGGTAAAACTGAATGCCCTTAAAAACGCCGTTGAGGGAAAACGAGTTATAATGATAGACGATTCAATCGTTCGCGGTACCACTTCGGACAGGATTGTAAGAATGCTCAGGGATGCGGGAGCTACCGAGGTTCATATGAGAGTATCATCGCCGCCGTTTTTATGGCCTTGCTACTTCGGAACCGACGTACCTGCAAGAGAGCAGCTGATCGCCTATAACCGCAGTATCGATGAGATATGTAAGATTATCGGAGCTGATTCTCTCGGTTATTTGAGAGAGGAACGACTCAGTGAACTGGTAAATAACAAGTTTGATATATGTAGGGGGTGCTTCACGGGAGATTACCCCATTGCTCCGCCGGATGAAGATATCAGGGGAGACTTCGAAGCGTAAATCATTTAGGAGGATAATATGAGTACAGACAGATACAGTAGCCCGCTTTCAGAGCGTTATGCAAGTAAGGAAATGCAGTACATCTTTTCACAGGACATGAAATTCAAGACCTGGAGAAAGCTCTGGATCGCACTTGCGGAAATTGAAAAGGAACTCGGACTTAACATCACACAGGAACAGATTGATGAGCTTAAGTCACACCAGGAAGACATCAACTATGAAGTTGCCATTGCCCGTGAGAAGGAAGTTCGCCACGATGTAATGAGCCATGTATATGCGTACGGCCAGCAGTGTCCCAAGGCTGCAGGAATCATTCACCTCGGCGCTACAAGCTGCTATGTCGGAGACAACACAGACATCATTATCATGACCGAGGCACTTAAGCTTGTTCGCAGAAAGCTCCTCAATGTTATCAGCTGCCTTGCAAAGTTCGCTGATGAGTACAAGGATCTGCCGACACTCGGATTCACACATTTTCAGCCGGCACAGCCTACAACAGTAGGTAAAAGAGCATCACTCTGGCTTCAGGACTTCACTATCGATCTTGAGGACCTTGATTATGTTCTTGATAATATGAAACTTCTTGGTTCAAAGGGAACTACCGGAACACAGGCATCTTTCCTTGAACTTTTTGACGGAGACCTTACAAAGGTTGATAAGCTTGATCCCATGCTTGCTGACAAGATGGGCTTCAAGGGTTGTATGGCGGTTTCAGGTCAGACCTACAGCCGTAAGATCGACATGAAGGTTGTTAATGTCCTTGCGGGAATCGCATCATCTGCTACAAAGATGGCTCAGGATATCAGACTTCTTCAGCATCTTAAGGAAGTTGAGGAGCCCCATGAGGCTAAACAGATTGGCTCTTCAGCTATGGCTTATAAGAGAAATCCCATGAGAAGTGAGAGAATCTGCTCACTTTCAAGATACGTAATTGTTGATACATTGAATCCCGCTATCACCGAGATTTCACAGTGGTTCGAGAGAACACTTGATGATTCTGCAAACAAGAGACTTTCAATTCCCGAGGGCTTCCTTGCAATTGATGGTATTCTTGATCTTTGCATGAATGTAACAGACGGCCTTGTTGTATATCCCAAGGTTATCGAGAAGCGCCTCATGTCAGAGCTTCCTTTCATGGCTACCGAGAATATCATGATGGATGCCGTAAAGCTTGGCGGAAACAGACAGGAGCTTCATGAGAAAATAAGAGAGCTTTCCATGATCGCAGGAGACCACGTAAAGAAGGACGGACTCGACAACGATCTTCTTGATATGATCGTAAAGGATCCCGCTTTCCACATGACAGAGGATAAGATCAAGGAGTGCATGGATCCTAAGAAATACACAGGCTGCAGTGCACATCAGGTTGAGAGATTCTTAAACGAGGTTGTGAATCCCATTCTCGAAGCCAACAAGGATGAGCTTGGCCTCTCCGCTGAGATAAACGTATAAGAGCCGTTCTGCCCGGCCCAGCGCGAGAAGCAGAACTTCTATTTGAAAAATACATAAAAAGACAAATATAACTACTTCATTTTCTTGTTTTTATGTTGCATAATTATGATATGCAAAAATCAGTATCCCGCATTGTTGTTTATAATGCGGTGTATGAATACAGGAAAATGAGGTAGTTTTTTATGGGAAAAACATGGGATATAAAACAGTTTGCTAAAACTGCACGCGCAGCTGCGGCAGAGGGTATCGTCCTTTTGAAAAATGATAAAAATGCTATTCCCCTTGAGAAGGGTGCAAGGATCGCTGTTTTCGGAAGAAGCCAGATGAATTACTACAAGAGTGGAACCGGTTCGGGCGGCATGGTTAACGTTGACTATGTTGTCGGAATCTATGAGGCTCTGGCCGCTTCAAAGAAAATCAAAGTAAACAAGGATGTTCGCAAAGCCTATGAGGCATTCGTAAAAGAGAATCCTTTTGATGTCGGCATAGGATGGGCAGGAGAGCCCTGGTTTCAGAAGGAGATGCCTCTTGAGGATGCGCTTTTAAAGAAAGCGTCAGCTGAATCCGATGCTGCGGTTTTTATAATCGGAAGAACCGCCGGAGAGGATCAGGACAATAAAAATGAGCAGGGAAGCTATCTTCTTACAGATGAGGAGAAGGCTGCCCTGAAGAAGGTCTGCAAGGCCTTTAAGCGCACGATTGTTCTTCTGAATGTCGGTAATATCATCGATATGAAGTGGGTAACAGAGATTAACCCCGAGGCTGTTCTCTATGTATGGCAGGGCGGTCAGGAGGGCGGAAATGCCGTTCTGGATGTGCTCACGGGGGATGTGAACCCTTCAGGAAAACTGTCCGATACAATTGCTTATAATATCGAGGATTATGCTTCCACAGCGAATTTCGGCTCAGAGAAGAGGAACTTCCAGTCTGAGGATATTTACGTAGGATATCGCTATTTTGAGACCTTCGCAAAGGACAAGGTAATGTATCCTTTTGGATTTGGATTGTCATATACGACTTTTGATATAGCTTTAGGCGAGTTTGATTACGACGCGACAGAAGGCGCCTCACTGGAAGTTCTTGTTACCAATACAGGTGACAGGGCAGGAAAAGAGGTTGTTCAGGTTTATGTTGAGGCTCCGCAGGGTGTTCTTGGCAAACCTTCCAGAGCACTTGTAGCCTTTGCAAAGACAGACGTCCTTAAGCCCGGTCAGATGCAGAGCATGGAGTTTGATATTCCAAAGTACTGGATGAGTTCCTATGATGACGGTGGGGCTACAAAAAATAAGTCATCCTATGTCATGGAGGCCGGAACCTACAGAATCTATGCAGGTAATGATGTCAGAAGCGCAGAAGCAGCAGGTGAATTTGAGCTTAAGAAGCTCGAAGTAATCTGTAAGTGCGAGGAGAGCTACGCCCCGGTTAACGAATTTGAGAGATTGAAGCCTTGTGCCGGTGGAAAGGGTGGCAATAGCTACACTGTAAAATATGAGAAAGCACCTATTAGGACGCTTGATCCTAATAAAAAGAGAAAAGACAGACTTCCGAAAGCACTTCCTTATTCCGGTGACAAAGGCTTTAAGCTTAAGGACGTGGAAGAGAAGAATGTTTCCATTGAGGGTTTCATAGCCCAGCTTTCCGATAAGGACCTCATTGCTATGATGCGCGGCGAGGGAATGTGTTCTCCCAAGGTAACTGCGGGAATAGCAGGTGCTTACGGCGGAGTGACAGACAGACTCTCAGATTTTGGTATTCCTGTCGGAGGCTGCTCCGATGGACCCAGCGGTATACGTATGGACTGCGGAACTCATGCATTTTCACTTCCGAACGGAACCTGCCTTGCATGTACTTTTGATGAAGAACTAAATGAAAAGCTCTTTAACTGGGAGGCACTTGACCTTAGGAGAAACAGAATCGATGCACTTCTCGGCCCCGGTATGAACATTCACAGAAATCCTTTGAACGGTCGAAACTTTGAGTATTTTTCAGAGGATCCGATACTCACTGGTAAGCTTGTATCAGCTCAGCTCCGTGGTCTTCATAAATATGATGTAACAGGTGTAATTAAGCATTTTGCGGGCAATACACAGGAATACAAGAGACATTTTGTTGACAACGTCGTATCGGAGAGGGCACTTCGCGAAATCTATCTTAAAGGCTTTGAAATTGCTGTAAGAGAGGGAAAAGCCCGTGCACTTATGAGTACCTACGGACCTTTAAACGGTATCTGGACAGCCAGCAGCTATGACCTTCTTACTTCAATTTTGAGAGAAGAGTGGGGATTTGATGGCATCGTCATGACCGACTGGTGGGCAATGGGTAACGATGAGGCAGGTGCTGCAGGAAGCTATCAGAATGTATCCGCTCAGGTTCGTGCCCAGAATGATCTGAATATGGTAAATACCAGCGCAGAGGATAATTCAAACAAGGATGATCTTGACGTGGCCCTTGCAGAGGGAAGACTTACCCGTGCAGAGCTTGTAAGAAGTGCAATAAATATCTGCAAATTCCTGCTGAAAACTCCGGCCTACAGACATATGCTCGGAGAGGAATCCGCACTTGATAAGGAACTTGCAGCTGCGATTTCGGCAGAAGATGCTGTCCTTCAGGATATGATAAAGCTTAAGTTTGATGGCGATGAGCTTGACCTGGACGTTTCCAAGATAAAGGTTGGAAAGGGAGAGACAACTACTTATGTAATAACCACACCCAGAAAGTGTCTTACAGATTTAGAACTCGTCATCAGAGCTAATAATCAGCCTGATGTAGCCCAGCTTCCGTTCTCTGTATTCCAGGATAAGATGCTGGTAAAATCAGTTACTCTGACCGGAATGGATAAGGAATGGCAGACCATTAAAATCGGCCTTGGCCCTGCGATGATTGGAAATTTCTACCTTAAGCTCTATTTTGCACAGGGCGGACTTGAAATCAAGTCAGCTAAAATTATTTTCACAAAAGATATAGAGAGTATGTTCAGACATGATCCGGCACTGCTTTGATAAATACGCATAATAATGTGCATAAGTACCCTATAAACTCTTTGAGCTATAGGGTACTTTTTTGTTATTTTGGGTTTTTTAAAAGGGGTTTCGACTTAAGAATAGATTAAAATTTCGTTATTTTTAAGGAACTATAAATCAATTCTAAAATGTTGGTTAAGTTATCGGGTTAAACGTTTACTTCTCAATATAGAAGTGCTAATAATATAACTGTGGGGGAAAAGCAAAGAAAAAAGATATGTGATGGTTTTTGTGAAAGGAGAATTTGTCTTATGGGTAATACTTTCAAAAGAATTATGTCAACTATGTTGGCAGTCACATTGGCTGCAACACTTTGCTTTATAGCAATACCTACTCGTGCACAGGCTGCTGATAAGACAGTCAAAGTTACTTTGACTAAGGACGGCAACGGTGGAGCAGGCATCACTCTTAAGCCTGGTGCAAAGGCTCAGATTATTGTTAAGAAGGCAACAGGAAATGTAACTTATAAGACTAACAACAAAGCAGTTGTTTCAGTAACAAAGGATGGAGTAATCCAGACTAAGAAGGTTGGAAGCGCTGAGATTAAGGTTAAGGATAAGAAGGGCTATTCAGCAACTGTTTGTGTAGACGTTGCAAAGGGAAGCTATCTTGCACGCAGCGGAAAGGGCTCTGACGAAAAGGGCAAGGTTTATAAGATTTGGCTCAGCAAGCCCGCAGTAACACTTGACCTCGGCGAGGGATATTCTGTATGGGCATACACAATTGAAGAAGGCAAGACCGGTAGTGTACAGTTCCAGAGTGAGGACTGGGGAATTGCTGCAGTTGATGATCATGGTAACATCAGAGCTCAGGGACATGGCTCAACACGTATCTACGCTCACAAGGGCGGCAGAACAGCAGCTATCATGGTTAATGTAAACTGATATTTGCAGAATACGATCGTTTTACATAACAGGAGACCATTAGTAGGATAGTTTGAAAAAAGTTTCATCACAAACTGAATAAAGTACAAAACGTTGTTAAAACGTTATATGCACGTACCGGACTAGTCTATAGGGCAGTTCGGTACGTGATTTTTTGTGTATTGTTTCATGATTTTGCCATTTGTGATATGATACTGACATTGATTAGATTGTACAAAATAGAAAATTCCGGAGGAATAGATAAATGGCATTATCAAATTATGTAGAAGCAGTAATAGAAGAAAATGACTGGTACATCACAAATCTTTCCAATGTGGCAGCCTGCCTGTGGCAACAGCTCCCTGATGTAAGCTGGGTGGGATTTTATTTAATGACTGATAAGGGTAACGATAAAGAACTTATCCTTGGACCCTTCCAGGGAAAAGTGGCATGCACTCATATTGCACTTGGCCGCGGTGTCTGCGGCGTTTCCGCTTCTGAAAACAAAACGCTCATCGTCCCTGACGTATCACAGTTTTCAGGCTACATCGCCTGCGACAGCGAAGCCCGCTCTGAAATCGTTATCCCCCTCAGAAACAAAGACGGGGTAGTCATCGGAGTCCTCGACATCGACAGCAACACAGAAGGCCGCTTCTCTGAAGCCAATGAAGAATCTGCAGACCTTGAAAAATGTGCGGAACTGATATCAAATATTATCCCTAAAACAATAAACTGATACATATCGCGTCCTCTCAGAAATAAAATACCCCATGGCAGAGGTGAACTGCCATGGGGTAAAAGAATGGAATGGGTTTTATTAGCCTTTTACTGCACCTTCAATCATACCTTCCATAATCTGTTTCTGAGCGATCAGGAAAAGAATAATCATGGGCAGGATAGCAAGAAGTGCAGCTGCCAGAATCAGGTTCCACTGCTTAACATAGGAACCGACAAAGGCCTGAACTGCTACAGGAAGAGTCTTTACGGGACCGTTCTGACCAAGCATCATTGAAGGCAGAAGATAATCGTTCCAGATCCACATACCATTAAGAATGGTTACTGTTGTGATAACAGGTGTGAGGAGCGGGAAAATTACCTTGAAAAATACCTGCTCGGGTGAGCATCCGTCAATAGATGCTGCTTCTTCAAGATCATAAGGAATTCCCTTAATAAATCCTACAAGAATGAATACTGTCATTGCGCCGCCGAATCCAAGGTATGCGAAAACAATACCGGGAACTGACTTAAGCATCGGGATACCAATGAACTTTCCGACATCTCTGAAAGTAGAGATAAGAGGAAGCATAACTACCTGGAAAGGAATGATCATTGATGCGATGAATGTGAAGTAAATCACATTTGACCATACAGTCTTATTACGGCAGATAACCCATGCTGCCATAGCTCCGAACAGAGCGAGCAGTGCAAGGGAAAGAACAGTAATAAGTGCTGAATATCCAAAGGTCTGCCAGAATGTGAAACTGGAGTTATTTATAACATCATTAAGATTTCTAACAAGCTTCGCAAAAGATGCTCCATTCAGTCCGATGGGATTTGCTGTAATCTCATTGGAATCCTTGAAAGAATTGATAACTACAAGGAAGAAAGGGAACAGCACATAAGCTGCGATTATAATTGCAATAATGAAACGGATAATAACGTTTGAAGTCTTTTCCTTGGTATGCATTATAATTCCACCTCCTTCTTGTTAGATATGCGAACCTGAAGTATTGAAACGCAAGCCAGTATGATGAAGAACAATACGGCTTTTGCCTGGCCGAGTGCGTAATTGTTCTTTATAACAGCTGTGTTATAGATGTTAAGAGCGAGCATCTCGGTTCCGTTTGTCAGGTACTGTCCGAAAATATCTACAGATCCTTTACCATTAGTAAGTGCAAGGTTTACATCGAACTGCTTGAAAGCACTTGTAAGAGTAAGGAACGTACAAATCGTGATTGTGGGAGCAATCATGGGAATCTTTATCTCGAAAAGAGTCTGCATGGGATTAGCTCCGTCAATTGCAGATGCTTCAAGAACATCTCCGGGTATTGTATTGAGACCTGTGATATAGATGAGCATTATATAACCTGCGTACTGCCAGATGTATACGATGATTACCGCGAGGAAAGCAGTGCCTGTATCGGCAATCATTGAATACTGTGTATTTAAGAGTTTTGTTACAACATTACTGAAAATGAACTGCCATATATAGCCTAGTACGATACCACCGATAAGGTTAGGTAAGAAGTAAGCTGCCCTGAAAAATCCGAGGCCCTTGATTTTTGATGTGCAAAGAAGGGCAAGAAGGAAAGCAACCAGATTAACCATTATCATGTTACATACAACAAACAAGAATGTTAAAAATATAGACCAGAGGAAACTGGGCTGTGAAAACATACTTGTGTAATTTACTAGTCCAACGGAATTCCTAACCCTGATACCATCCCAATCGGTAAATGAATATCCGATACCGAGGAAAAGAGGAATGATAACTGTTACCAAAAAGGCAAACAGAAGAGGGAATAAGAAAAGTATATTTATAATTGTGCGATGATATTTAAGTGTCGGGAAAAAGTATAAACCTAAAACTATTCCAATAATACCAATGATGAGTGTGGCACCACGGAATGAAGCCTGGGACTTCGTGAAGTCAAGCATAAGAGACCAAATCAGAAGACCAAGACCTGCTATCAGACAAATGAAAGAAAATACTCCTTTTGAGGTAGAAGGTGTTTTCATAGTGGAAGCTCCTTTGTTCCGGGATAATGGGGTGACGATGTTTCAGTGGTTTAGATAAATCGGGCAGAGCATTTGCTCTGCCCGATAACTAACAGTTTTAACTTTGATTATTCAGCGTAGTAACCCTTGATTACTGCAGAAATCTTAGATACGAACTCGTCAGCATCTGCGATTGATCCCTTAGCATAATCAGCAAATACCTGACATGTCTCGTTCTGAAGACCATCCTTCTTAAGCATTGTGTGCCATCCGCTGTAGTTGCCAGCATCGATGTAGCTCTTCATGCTCTTGTAGAAAGGATTTGTAGCTTCAAACTCGCAATCATCGAAAGGAGATACAAGACCAGCCTTGTTTACAAGGATATCCTGTGCAGAAGAACCTGCGCACCAGTTGAAGAATGCCTTAGCTGCATCTACGTTGCCGTCCTTGTAAGCTACCCAGTATGACGGAGGTCCTGCGATGATTGTGTTGATACCATCCTCAAATGCATAAGGAGCGAAACCAACTTCGAAGCTTACATCATCAGGAGATGTTACACACCAGTTACCCTGTGTGATGAATGCGAACTTGCCATCCTTAAATCCGGCAACCTGCTCGTCATATGTTCCGTCAACAAGAAGGTGATCCTTATCTGCGTACTCGTTCATCATTCCAACGAACTCAGCGAAATCCTTCATTCTTGCTTCATCAATTGTACCGCCATCGTTAAGCATGTCGATGTACTTTGTGTCATCAGCCTTAAGACCAGCATCAAGGTACTGACCAAATACGTGTGTACCTGAAGACCATCCAAGGTTTGTGGGCTCTGCGCACCATGCAAATACTGCTGTAAGACCAAGCTCATCCTTCTTAGCGTCGATCTTCTCGCAAGCTTCTTTCCAAGCAGCGGGGCTTGTAAGAGAAGAAGGATCAACGTCACACTGTGAAAGGATGTCAGCGTTGTAACCAAGAGCAGTAGCCTCTACTGTATAAGGGAATCCGATTGTGCCCATGTTAGCATCAACGAGCTCGAATCCTGTCTTATCTGTCCATTCCTCACCTGCAAGATCAGCAAGCATGCCGTCCCATGTAGCAGCCTGGTTAGCTTCGATTACGAAGATGTCAGGCATGTTGTCGCCCTGGTACATTTTCTTAAGCTCATCACCTGCGCTTGTGTCACCACCGATTGTCTCGATAGCAACTTCGTTACCTGTTTCAGACTTGTAAAGCTCAGCGAGCTCTTTGAGCTGATCGTTGATCTCGGGCTTACCGTTAAGAAGACGGATAGCTCCTGCAGAAGCTGTAGAGTCTGAAGCTGTATCAGCAGCCTCAGTTGTGTCAGCGGCTGTATCAGCAGCCTCTGTTGTGTCAGCGGCTGTCTCTGTAGACTCAGCTGTATCAGCAGATGTGTCGGCACCTGAACCTGAGTTGCCGCCGCAAGCTGTCATGCTAAGAACCATTGTTCCAGCCAGAAGAATAGATAATACTTTCTTTTTCATGTTACCCTCCTTAATTGTGCACTTTGCCAATCAGATGTGTTGATTGGCGGTTACTTTTGCGCATAAGTTTTATGCTTAGACTAAAATATCACGATAATAATCAAAATGCAAGTAAAAAATTTCTAAAGTCTCCAGATTTTGCAACACCTTACGCGCAAAAGCTGACTACGACTGGCTTTATATAAATTATTAAATTTTTAAAAAAATAATAAAAATCCTGTTTATAATTTGTCGGCACTTTGCTCAATCGTTTTCGTAGTAAGCCCTGCTTTTGTTGTGTAACATGTACATTTTTTGGAACAAAAAAAGAAACCGAGAGGTTAACACCTTCACCGGTTTCTTTGATTTATATCGAATTTGGAAACTAAGTTTATTCGACAGGCTCTATTTTTTTGACAGTATCTCTTATTATAAGTTTTGTCGGTAATTGTATCTGGTTAGGAGTCTTTTCACCTCGAATTCTCTTAAGAAGTGTCTCGGTGGCAGTTATTCCCTTTAGCTTCACATCCTGATGAACAGTGGTTACGGCAGGGCGATGGAACTGTGCAAGCAGAGTATCATCGAAACCGGCAACTGAGATATCATCGGGAACTCTTATGCCGCGATCCTCAAGAGCGGAGAGCAGCTGAACCGCATATAAATCGGATACACACATGATGGCGTCGAATTCGGGAGCTCTTTTACAGATTTCCTCAAGTGATTCCTCTATTTCATCACTTCTCGGCCTTATTTTAAGGAACCAGTCCTCTTCATAATGAATACCATTTCCCTCAAGAGCATATTTGTAACCTGAGAAGCGCTCATAGTCTACGCCGTTCATATTATCTGAAAGAAATGCTATTTTCTTATGGCCAAGCTTGATCATATAGTTAACCATGTCAAAGCATCCCTGTCTGTCATTAAGACCAACGTTAATAAAGTGCTTTAGTCCCTCTATACTATAGGTATCAATGCAGACGATAGGCTTTTTATAGCGTTCGCTGACGCGGATACCGTCGTTATCAATCATTCCGAAGAGCAGTAGACCATCAACGTTCCAGGTGGAAACATGTCTCATGATCTCGGTAGTATCACTTGAGATGTAGAGCATCATGAAGTAGCCGGCATTTCGTATCGATTCCTCAATACCACCTATAAGTTCGGATACAAAAGGATCCATTAGAAGATTCTCATACTTGTCGGCTCTTGCCTTGAGCGCCACGCCTATAATCTTTGACTCGTTCTGAGCAAGATTGCGTGCGTTGATGTTAGGCACGTAGTCAACTTTTTTCAAATAATCTTCTACAATTTTAATTGTAGCCGGAGATACTTCACCTGTTTTTCCGTGTATAACGTTGGAAACAGTGGTCGTACTCATATTTAGTTGCTTAGCGATTTCCTTAATTGTAATCATAAAAAATCCATTAACTAAAAAAATTAACTTTACAAAAGTTCAAAAATGATTATAGTGTAAAAATAACACAGCGAAAATGCGCTGTCAAAAATCTCAAAATGCACATAAATATAGAAACTTTTGCGTTAAAGTTAAAAACACCCCAAAATTATTTTTGAAAGGAAGTAGAAATGAACACTGTTTACGGCAAAATTAGTCCTATGAATGCAATAACCGCAGACATGACCTCCACACTCGGAGGAAAGGATATACAGATTCCTTCGGATATACCGCATGGAGACATGCCCGGAGATAAGATAGAGATCGGCGAAAGTCACATCGCCAAGGCAAAGACAATATTCCCCAGACTTTTGGAGGAGCTTACAAAGGTAACAGCAGCTAATCCTTACGGAAGAGCGGTTATTACCGTATGCGGGGGATCAGGTGTAGGAAAGTCGGAGATTGCTTCACTTCTTTCTTATATGCTTGAAGAGTCCGGTATCGGAAGCTACACAATGTCAGGAGACAACTATCCTCATCGCATTCCTATGTATAATGATGCGGAGAGACTTCACACATTCAGACAGTGCGCTATCCGTGGAATGGTAGACGGCGGTGCGATGAACGCAGAGAACTTAAAGAAGGTTCAGGAGTGGCAGGAACAGGGCGATGATGCCAATGCAGAACATGCAAAGGAGAATCCCTGGTTTTCATCATATCTTGAAGCAGGTAAAAAGGGCCTTTCCGAATACCTCGGAACTCCCGCAGAAACTGATTTTGCTGAAGTAGACAGTATTCTTGCCGCATTTAAAGATGGTGCGGACAAGCTCTGGCTAAAGAGAATGGGCAGAGATGAATGCACACTCTGGTACGACGAAGTTGATATGTCAAAGAAGCAGGTTCTTATCATAGAGTGGACTCACGGCAATACTGACTGCATGAAAGAGGTTGATATCCCGATTCTTCTTAACAGCACACCTCAGGAGACTCTTGAGCACAGAAGAAGCCGTGCACGTGACGGCAAAGTAGACAGTCCGTTTACAATGATGGTTCTTGAACTTGAGCAGAACAAGCTTATGGCACAGGCTCACAAGGCTAAGATAATTGTCAGCAAGCAGGGTGAGATCATAAGCTACGATGATTATAAGAAATTGATGGGTATCTGAAAAACTCATCCGCCCTTCGGGCACCTTCTCCAGTGGGGAAGGCAAAAAAGAAAGGAAACACAATGAGTAAATTTGTAGATAACGGACCTATGCTGAATGCTTACCCCGACAGCTGCGGCGGTACACTCGGCGATATTGTAACCTTCCTTGAGAAGGATGAACTTAAGGATACCTTCAGTTCATTCTATATCCTTCCGAGCATTTACAATACCGATCTGGACAGGGGCTTTTCCGTAATTGATTATGGTATTAATGAGGAGCTTGGCTCAAAGGCTGATTTGGACAGACTCCGCGCCCTTGGAATTGACCTTAAGCTTGATTTTATCTTAAATCATGCATCAGTTCTTTCACCGCAGTTCCAGGATCTTCTGAAAAACGGTGAGAAATCAAAATATGCAGACTTTTTCATAAATTGGAACAAATTCTGGGATGGCTGCGGAGAGATGACCGAGGACGGTTATATCCAGCCTGATGAGAAGTATATAAAGGACATGTTTTTCAGAAAGCCCGGACTTCCGATCCTTATGGTAAGAATGCCTGACGGAAAGGAGATACCGTACTGGAACACCTTCTATCAGGAGGTTCAGTACAGAAGACCGGATGCTCAGGACATTATTAATGCAGTAGAGGAATTTGACGGACAGGGATCCGAGAGAATTCAGTATATGACTGCAGAGAATATTGCGAAGTGTGTCTGCGAGGGTCTTGATGAGGGGAAAAAGCCGGAGGAAATAGATTTCGGTAAATATGCAAAATATCGCGAGGCAATTCTTGAATTCCTTGCAAACGGAAGAAAATATCTCGGACAGATGGATTTGAATATCAAATCAGATCTTGTCTGGGAGCACTATGAGAATACACTTAAGGCGCTTTCAGGATATGGAGCTGCCATCGTTAGACTTGATGCTTTTGCTTATGCTCCTAAGGAGCCTGGTAAGAAGAATTTCCTTAACGAGCCTGATACCTGGGATGTTCTTGAGAAGGTAAGGACTATTGCAGATAAGAACAGCTTGAGACTCCTTCCTGAGATTCACGACAGCTATGGCGCCGGCATCTATGAGAAGGTTGCAGGCAAGGGCTATATGACCTATGATTTCTTCCTTCCTGGACTTCTTATCTATGCGATGGAGCAGAAAAACGGTGAAGCACTTGCACGCTGGGCTAAGGAACTTGTGGATAAGAAAATCCGCGTGGTAAATATGCTTGGATGCCACGATGGCATACCGGTTCTTGATCTGAAGGGTCTTATTCCCGATGAGGAAATCGAGAAGCTGATAGAGACTATTGTCGGAAGAGGCGGACTTGTTAAGAATCTTCACGGACAGAAGAATATGTACTATCAGGTAAATTCAACTTATTACAGCGCTCTTGGCGCTGATGATAAGAAGATGCTCTTTGCGAGAGCGGTTCAGATGTTCATGCCGGGTAAGCCTCAGGTATGGTATCTCGATCTTTTTGCGGGAGAGAACGACTACGCTGCAGTAGAACGAGCTGGCGCGGGCGGACACAAGGAGATTAACCGCACAAATCTTTCAAATGAGGAGATGCTGGAAAAGCTTAGTAAACCGGTTGTGCAGAAGCAGCTTGAACTTTTGAGACTTCGTAATACCGATCCGGCATTCGGTTTTGATGCAAATCTTGATCTTAAACAGGATGGTTCGGTTCTTACCTTTACATGGGAGAATAACGGAAACAAGATCTCGCTTAAGGCTGATTTTGCATCTTATGATTATGAAATAATAAAGTAAAATTTCATAAATATTACATGAAGGTGTTTCTTTAGGAAAACCGGGCGCTTTGGCCCGGTTTTCTTTTTTTATATACCTATTTTATAACAATTTTTATTTCTCTTTATTAATCGTAACAAAAAAATAATAGTGAACTCTGAAAGAATTCACCCCGGGTTTATACATTGATAATTTTTCTATCAATAATATTTATATATTATCAGTACAATACAGATAACAAATATGATTTCCTGCAAAAAAGCGTGAAAAGGCGCAGTTTTTACGGGGGAGGAACGGGGGTAACAATGAGAAAATTTATGTTTAAGCAGCTAAAAACAGCATTGGTGCTTCTGTGTGCCATGCTTATTTTTTTACAGATGATTCCGTGTGCAAAACCGGTGAAAGTATATGCTGCTGAAGAAGAGGAAGAGGAATGCGAAGTTGAGGAAATAGAGCAAGGTGAAGAAGATGATGTTGAAGAATATGAAGAAGACGACGATGATGGCGAGGAAATTAGTTTAGAAGAGGTAGAAAAGAAATCTGAAGGAGAAAATGCCAAAAAGCAGGAAAACCAGCAGAATAAGACTACCGGGAAGCAGGAAAACTTTCAGAAACAGGCAGAATCCGGAAAGCAGGAGGGACAATCTGAAACCGTATTAAAGCAGGCGCCTAAGGGCAGGCAAAAAAAGCTTACGGTTGAATTACCTGCAGAAAAGCCAAGATATTATGATAAGGTGGCAATCGGTGAAGAGATAAAGATTGTTGTTAAATCTAAGGGAAAAAAGATAAACAATAAATATTTGAAGTTTAGTTCCAATAAGAAGTCGGTTGCATCAGTAAATAATGCCGGAATAATCACAGCTAATAAGTACGGCACGGCAAACGTTAAGGTTGTTTACAAAACAAAAAAGAAAAAAACTTATAAGTGCAATATATATGTCACTGTAGCAAAGAGTACTGTGCGGACACTTTATGTAGGTGATTCCAGAAGCGTTGACCTGTTCTCGGCAACGGCTGAATCGGTGTTTGGCGAGGTTCATAACGATATAGTTGTCTGTGCTTTGAATGGCGCAAATGTGAGATTCCTTGGAGAAGTACTTGATCATTCGGATCTTAGCGACTACGACATGATAATAACCTGGATGGGAGCAAATGATTTCGGTCATTTTAAGCCTTATATAGTTAAATACAACGGGCTTGTTTCGAAAGGGAAAAAGCTGGTGGTTTGTTCTGTTGGAATGACAAGGGACGCATTTCTTGATGAGGGCGGACAGCCGCTTTTCAACACCGGAGTTATAAACAGGTTTAATATCCAGCTGATGGACTGGGCAGGAAAAAAGAAAAAGGTAAAGACCGTATCAATGAACGACTACATCGCAAATAAGGTATCTATTGATTCGAAAGACGGGGTGCATTATTCACCAAAGCCCAATAAAGGACTGTGGAACTATATTCTTGATAAGGCGGAATGAACCTTTTTATACATAATTAAATGTAAATTCAAGTCAGCAGATCGAAACAGGCGGTTTTGTATCTGCTGATTTTTTTTATTCATAATATGAAATCCATTTTGCAAAATAATTTACTTATGAAGGATTCTGTAGTATATTATCATGTGGTTATTTTAGTAAACTAAACCGTGTAACACAGAATGGAGAAATAAAATGGTTAAAGCAGTAGTTGGAGCAAACTGGGGAGACGAAGGAAAAGGTAAGATCACAGATATGATGGCCGATCAGGCTGATGTGGTTGTACGTTTTCAGGGAGGCGCGAACGCAGGACATACCATTGTTAATAAGTATGGTAAGTTTGCACTGCATACTCTTCCTTCAGGTGTATTCCACCAAAATATAACAAATATCATCGGCAACGGTGTGGCACTTAATATTCCGGTACTCATCGGAGAGCTTAATTCAGTAATTGAGAAAAATGTGCCGACTCCGAATCTTCTTATTTCAGATCGTTGTCAGATAGTTATGCCGTATCACATTCTTTTCGATCAGTATGAAGAGGAGAGACTTGGCGGTAAGTCTTTTGGATCAACAAAGTCAGGTATCGCACCTTTCTATTCAGATAAATATGCAAAGATCGGTTTCCAGGTTAATGAACTTTTTGATGAGGAGCTTTTAAAGGAGAAGGTAGAGAGAGTTCTTGTTACAAAGAACATCCTTCTTAAGGAGCTTTATCACAAGCCGGAGATCAGTCCTGCAGAGCTTCTTGATACTCTTCATGAGTGGAGAGACATGGTTAAGCCCTATGTTGCAGACACTGCGTTGTTCCTTGAGAAAGCAATTAAGGAAAATAAGACAGTTCTTCTTGAGGGCCAGCTTGGAACTATGAAGGATCCTGACCACGGAATCTATCCTATGGTTACTTCTTCCTCAACATTGGCAGCGTACGGAGCAATCGGAGCAGGTATCGCACCTTATGAGATTAAGCAGATTGTAGTAGTTAACAAGGCTTATTCTTCTGCTGTAGGAGCAGGTGCTTTCACATCAGAGATTTTTGGCGAAGAAGCTGATGAACTCAGAAGACGCGGTGGTGACGGCGGTGAGTACGGTGCAACTACAGGACGTCCTCGTCGTATGGGATGGTATGACTGCGTTGCAAGTAAGTACGGCTGCAGACTTCAGGGTGCAACTGACGTTGCTTTCACTGTTCTCGACGTACTTGGCTATCTTGATGAGATACCTGTATGTGTTGGTTATGAGATTGATGGTGAGGTTACCAAGGACTTCCCTGTAACACATCTTCTTGAGAAGGCTAAGCCCGTATATGAGACACTTCCCGGATGGAAGAGCGATATCCGTGGAATCAAGAAGTATGAAGATCTTCCGGAGAACTGCCGTAAGTACATCGAGTTCATCGAGAAGGAAATAGGATATCCGATCACTATGGTATCTAACGGACCGGCCAGAGAAGATATCATCTATCGCGAGAGCCCGATTAAATAATTGAGGATTATACATGGCTAAACGAGGCAATAATGATAAAACCCCGCTTATCAGACGCATATTGGCAATAATAGGTGTTTTGGTTCTTCTCGGAGTAAACGGTATCTTTTTCACAAAGGCTGTTCGAGGGACCTTTGATACGCCGGGTGCATTTATGACAGCTGCTGTGTCTACTGTTGCAATACCGATAGTAGTCTGGCTCTTTGTGTGGGCTTTTTCGGCCGTTACAGGAAAAAGAACAGTAGCATCTCCGGATCCTTATGGGAGAAATGAGAAAGACGAATCTGAGGATGAGATAAAGGCAGAAGACCTGAATATTGAGGAATCTACAGATAAGTCCGAGACTTCCTCGGTACCAGGGAAACACGACAGGATATCCAATGGAAAAGTCGATACCGTGATTTTTGATATCGGCGGAGTTCTCGCTGATTTTTGCTGGGAACAGTTCATCAAGGATAAGGGTTACGTTGAGGATACAGTAAACAAAATCGCAGAAGCCAGCATTAAATCTCCCGCATGGGATGAATTTGACAGAGGTGTTCTCGATACTATGGAAGTAATACAGGGGTTTGTAAAAAACAATCCTTCCATGGAAGCGGAGTTGTATGATGTTTTCTCTGACCTTAGTGGCCTTTTGAGGAAAAGAGAGCGGACTATTCCCTGGATACGAGCGCTTAAGAAAGCAGGCTTTAAGGTTTTTGTTCTTTCCAATTATTCAAAGCAGGCTGAGGATGCCAACCCCTTTATGAAGGAATTCCTTGATGAGGTTGATGGCGGAATTCTTAGTTATAAGGAACAGATAATAAAGCCCGACAGAAAAATCTTTGAACTTATATGCGAACGATACGACCTTATTCCGGGTAAGTGTGTATTTATAGATGATCTTCAGCGAAATGTAGATGCTGCAAGTGATTTCGGAATGAAGTCAATATTGTTTGAGAGCTACGAACAGGTAGACAGAGAGCTTTCAAAGCTTGGGGTGACCTGTAAGATTGAGATGTAATGTGAAGATTTTTGATTTTTATAAAAATAGTATTGACAGTATAACGATAAGAGTGTTATATTATCCGAGTATGTAAAACAAAGCAGAGGTTTCCACTCTCACCCTGTGGCGCAAAGCTTGCAGGTGTTAATACATCTTAGATACCGCAGATATTGGACTACGCGGTTATTCTGATTGATTGTTAAGTGGACTTCCTTTGTGAGTCCACTTTTTTTATACAAGTTTTGGAGGTACAAAGCTATTAGCAATAACGATTTATTCATCAATGAACAGATCAGAGACAAAGAAGTTCGTGTTATTGGGGTAGACAATGAGCAGCTTGGCGTTATGTCAATTCAGGATGCCAGAAAGCTTGCTGATGAGGCCGGAGTTGATCTGGTTAAGATAGCACCCAATGCTAAGCCGCCGGTTTGCCGTATTGTTGATTACGGTAAATTCAAGTATGAGCAGCTTCGCAAAGAGAAGGAAGCACGTAAGAAGCAGAAAAATGTCGAGATTAAGGAGATAAGACTTTCACCCAATATCGACACTAACGACCTTAATACAAAGGTTAACGCTGCTAAGAAGTTCCTCGAGAAGGGTAACAGAGTTAAAGTTACTTTGAGATTCAGAGGACGTGAGATGGCTCACATGGGAGCAAGTGTGCACATTCTTACAGATTTTGCTGAGGCTCTTGCTGATATCGCTGTGATAGATAAGCAGCCTAAGGTTGAGGGACGTTCTATGACTATGTTCCTTACCGAGAAGAAGTAATGTCTCTTGCTCACAAGGCAAGTTACATATATAAGTAATTGTTCAGCTTGATTATTGGATGATTACACTGTCCTTTCGGACGGATAATGAAATAATTTACAAGCATAGGAGGATTTAGTTATGCAGCACAAGATGAAAACAAACAGATCTGCTGCCAAGCGTTTCAAGGTAACAGGCACAGGTAAGCTGATCCGTAACAAGGCGTACAAGCGTCACATTCTTACAAAGAAGTCTACAAAGAGAAAGAGAAATCTCAGACAGGCAGCAGTAGTTGACGCTACCAATGTAAAGACAATGAAGAAGATTCTGCCTTACGTTTAATCTTAAGTATTATCGTATAAGAGCAGTACCGGTTATTCGAAATTAATTTAGGAGGAAAACGAAATGGCAAGAATTAAAGGTGGCATGAATGCCAAGAAGAAGCATAAGAGAGTTTTAAAGCTCGCTAAGGGCTATAGAGGCGCTAGATCAAAACAGTACAGAGTTGCTAAGCAGTCAGTTATGAGAGCACTTACATCAGCATTCGCTGGTCGTAAGCAGAAGAAGAGAGATATGAGATCTCTTTGGATCACACGTATCAACGCTGCAGCTCGTCTTAACGGAATGTCTTATTCAAACCTTATGCACGGCCTCAAGCTTGCAGAGGTTGAGATCAACCGCAAGATGCTTGCTGAGATGGCTGTAAATGATCCTGAAGGATTCAAGACTCTTACAGAGATCGCTAAGCAGAAGATAGCATAACTATTACGAACCGTTCCCAATGATTTGGGAGCGGTTTTTTTATGCCCAAAAACTTTCAAATTTCGTACATTTTGAAAGAATGATTAACCTAGAATAAACTTTATAAACAAGCATAAATTCTTTGGGAAAAAAGTATGTAAATCCTTGTAAATACTGGCTTGTAAGGGTAAAGTACAAGATAGAGAAGTGATCATAAAAATGGAAAAATATGAAAAAAACATTTAAAAAATGACATTTTATGTTGATTTTTTAAATCAAATATAATATCATAAAATAAGCGAAACGCGTGAAAATGTGTTTCAATTATGATTGAAAAGTTTTCCAAACAGGTTGACTTTTTAGTCCGTAGTTTAATATGGATGGAATTCAGGGCAAAGCTATCGTGAGGTAGTGACGCAAAGCTACAGGGTCTGAGACTTCTCAGACAGCCAGCTGCCTGCGCTTTTATTTTTGGAGCGCGGTTAAAATTCGCAGTGATGATTTGCCCTGTTTGAGAAGCTTCAAACAGGGCGTTCTTTTTTGAGGGATATTTATGGCAAAGCGGTATTTCCGAAAAAATACAGTAGAAAACTATGCTAAAAGGCACGACTTTTTAAGAAGGTGGCTTTCAGTAATGCTGGTTGTCGGTCTTCTGATTACTACCGTTACTTTATATGCCATGAATAAGGCGGCTTCAGCTGTTACCGAAGAGGGAGCTGAGGAAGTTGGTATGGTCCTTAATCCCGAAGCTCTGGGTAGTCCTGAGGGCGGTGAAGAGGAATCCGCAGAGGAGAGCTCTGAGGAAGAATCCGGTGAGGAGTCCGGTGAAGAGATTGCAGAAGAATCCTTCGAGGAGTCATCTGAGGAATCTTTTGAGGAGGAATATACCGAAGAAGGCAGCGGCGAGGAGTCCGCAGAAAATCAGGAAGAATATGTTGCTGATGCCGGAGAAGCTGAGGAATATTCCGAACAGAGCTCTGAGGAAATTGTGGAAAATGAGGAGACTTCAGGAGAAGAGGGAAATGATGAAAGTATAGAGGAAGGCTCTGAAGAGACTATAGAAGACGAAAATGCTGGAGAGACAACTGAAGAAACAACACAGGAGCTTGCAGAGGAAGCACCTGATAGTATAGAACTTTCAGCAGATGTCAGACTCACAGTTTCTTATATTGACGAAGCAGGCGAACTTATTAAGGATGAGGAAGGAAATGCTGTAGCTGATGAAAGAGAGATGAACCTCTCAGAGGGACTTGATCTTACAGCAGGAAGCAGCGATGTGCGTGAAATAGAGGGTTACACCTATGTAGGTGCAGCCCTTGATGACGTGCCTGTAACCGGAATTACTGTTAAAAGACTTGAATCCGAAGGCGAAGAAAGCGGATTTAAGTATTACGAAGCTACCGATGAAAGCGGAAATACCTATGATGTCACTTCTGATGCTAAGCTTGTAATCACCTATCTTAAATCCGAAGAGGAGGTGGCAGAGAGCGAAGGCAAGAGATCAAAAGTAATAATAGATGATGTCGCTGTTACCGCAGTTTATGTAAATTCTGCAGGCGAGCATATCAAGGAAGACCAGAAACTTGAGCTTACAGAAAATCTTGATCTCTCCAAGGCGGAAGAGACTGAAAAGATAGATGGATATTTCTTTAAGGAGGTTACTTATCAGGATAAGAAAGTAGCTTCGGTAAACATTGTTGAAAAAGACATCACTGATGAAATGATCGACAAGGCCATCGAAGAAGGCAAGTCTGTCGAGCTGACGGAGAAGAATACGAGAGATTCTTCTGAAAACAGTTCTGCAACGGCAGCGGAAGATGCAGCTAATGAAACAGCTACTGATAGTGAAACTTCCGAAGCTTCAGGAACATCTTCCACAGGAAAGAATATTGTGATAATCGTGGAAGCTGAGGATGGAACCAGAACGATAGAGGAAGGCAGTGCAACCACATATAAGACCTATGAGGTTGTTACTGTTGAAGGTGAGACTATCGAGGTTACAGAGGACTCCGAGATTTCCTTCACTTATCTTAATGCTAATACTCAGGATACCTTCACTGTAACCAATGACAAGGTAACTGTTACAGTTAAACTCTCCAATCCCGGATCACTTCCGGAGGGAGTGGAACTTGTAGTGTCCGAAATCAATGAGAATTCCAGCGGATACAACTATGATGCATATCTGCAGGCTATGAACGAGAATGCAGAAAGCATTGCCTCTGCCAGCGGACAGGAAGAGGCTCAGATTTATGACAAATCCAATACTCTTATATATGACATCTGCTTCAAGCTGGATGGCGTTGAGTATCAGCCTGCAGAGGGAACAGCTTCTGTTTCCATGCAGCTTATAGAGAATCAGCTTTCAGAGGATCTCGGCGCAGAAAATGAGGAGGACGTAACTGTAATCCACATGCCCGTATCCGAGGAAGTAATGCAGAATGTTGATTCAACTGAGGAAGCTACAAACATTTCCTCAGGAGATATCTCCATCGAAGTTATGCCTGAAAGCAATGCAAATCTTGAAGGAGACAAGGACAGTGTTGAGTTTGAAACAGATTCCTTCTCAGCCTGGGCTATAACTATCAACGGAACCTATTCCTGGACCGGAAATAATAGCATGTCATCTTCCCAGATTGCAGAGGGACTTGGCGATAACATTTATTTCAGCGTTGTTGCAAATGATCTTGCGCTAGTTACTCACTCTGAAGGAAACGTTGCCGTTGTAAATCTTCAAGGTGGCGCCGCAGGCAATGCACTTGGTAATTCTACGAATGTTTATACTCACATCAGCGGATTTGACCTCACGGTTACAAGAAATGCATCAAGAGCCGGAAGATATAATTTTGCGATTTACTCAAATTCCAAGGCTGAGGGTAATCCGGTTCATACTTTCAGCATAGATGTTACCAGTAACGGTGGAAGCGGAACCTATACCGTTCCTGTAGATGCTAAGCAGTATACTAATCTTTTCGTGTTTGAGCTTGATTCTCAGGGTAAGCCTATAACTGATTCAGCAAAGTATGTTTCTGCGGATAACGGCAAAGGAGATAATTCCCTTATCGGAAAATTCAGCGATAACTATGTAGAGAACATGAATGGTAATTCTCCTCAGTATGTCATTCAGAAAGTGGATGGACAGACAATCAATCTCTATGTAAAGAATGAGAACAAGGTTTACAGGAAAACGGGAGACGACGTTAAGGATGAGGCTTTAACAAGTCCTTATCCTGTAAATGTTGGAAGCCTTCTTTCGCAGGCATATTCATTATCAAAATCTCTGGCATATATAAAGACCAATGATTCGGTTGAAGTTGTGAATATTAAGGCGACAACAGGAAACTTCAGGGAAGATGTGGGTAATGCCCTCGGAAAAGATCAGAACTGGATTACAGCCGAAAACGGAGGCTTTAGTTTTGGCGGCAAGCTCTTGGTAATAAATCTTGATCTTACAAGGTTTGTAGATAAGGGTTATGCAATAACCCAGTTTATTGCGAACGGCTCGAAGAGCGGTCAGGACTGGGAAGAAGTCGCAAATCAGATAATTATAAATCCTGTTCAGAAGGTTAACGGCGAATATGTGCCCTATACAGGAGCACTTACTCTTCAGGCAACCTCCGGCACGATTGTTGCGCCTTCTGCATATGTCAAGCACGAATCCGGTAACCACGTCGGAACAATCATTGGAAGCACTGTAAATCATGCAAGCGGTGAGATTCATAAGATTACTGTTCAGAGATACCTTACGCTCAAAGGCAACGTTACAATCAGCGACGGCGAAGGCGAAGTAGGCGGATCACTCGAATTTAATGTTATTAAAAAAATCAACGGCTCAAAAGACAATGTGACGGAAACATTCTCCTTCAAGCTGGAGAGACTTGTTGACAATAAAACCAGATGGGATACGGTTGAATCTGATATTAAAAACGCAGGCAGCAACATAAGCTTTAAGGTTGAGGATATATCTCTAAATGATCATCTTAAGGATATGACTGTCGGACAGACCTATGTATTCAGATTTACAGAAAATAAGCTTCCTGACAATTCGCCCTACACTAAGGACGGATCCTTTATCCTTGTGAAGGTTAAGGATTATCGTACGGCGAAGCAGGAAATAAACTATTACCGCGTTCCGATGTATGAGGAGGACACGGAAGGTAAGATAATACTGGATGAAAAAGGCGAAAAGAAGGTATATTACGGATACAGTGATGTTCTTCAGAACCCTTCTCAGGCGCCTAATTACTGCAATACTGCACACCGTGTTTATGATGATGATATCGCTTTCAATAACACCAAGGGCGGAAGTCTTACGATTAAGAAAGTTTGGAACTACGATTCCTTTAAATATCCGTTCATTTATGTGTATGTATGCGGACGTGCAGGTGGTAAGGATATTACTTCAGAAAGCAGATTAGTAACGCTCAGCTGGGAGAATAACTGGACTGAAACAATTACAGACCTGACAACAGCTACTGCAAAGGGTAGTCCTATTATCTATAGGGTTGCAGAAGTAAATGCGATAGATGCTTACGGCAACGTGCTGGATTACAATACAATTCTTGCAAGACTTAATGCCGGTGACCACAGATTGCTTCTCTATGACGATGGTGACACTGATGCTAATAATGTCACTAAGTATTCGGACGGGCAAAGTGCAGTACTTCCGGGCGGAGATGTGAGAATAAGCAAAGCTTCAAATGGATATGTGGTAAGCTACAGCACTACGGTTCCGAATATGAAGTCTACCTATGGCGGAAGCTCATGGCAGAGAGTTGGGTTTGTTGACGGTAACGGCGGCGAAGTAACAATAACCAATACTCAGGTAATAGACTTTGAGGTTACGAAGAACTGGATACTTGATGGGAAAAATCTTCCGGATAAGAGTCTGGTAAAGATAGAGCTCTGGATGAATTCAGCAAATATCCAGGATCAGGCAACAGGTATTGAGCCGGTTGTGGTAACTGATAATATTACGCCTACAGTTGAAGGTGCTGACACGGCATGGACATACACCTGGAAGACACTTCCTGCCTTTGATTCCCAGGGAGAGCCGATAGTTTACTATGCAAAAGAAACTTTGATTCCTGAGGGATTTTCATCAGATGCTGAGACAGAGGGTAAGAAGGTAACTACTGTCACGGAAAACTATAAGGATTCGAGCACAGGATGCGAGAGACTAAGGAAAGTAAGCATTACCAATACCGGAATGTCTCTTAAGCTGCATATGAACAAGCTTCTTGATGCAAAGGATCCCGGAACCGAGAAGTACTACTTCTGGGTAAGGATGTATGATGAAGAGACAGGCGATTGTAAGGGGAGATATCTTCCGGATCACAACTGGGTCGCAAATAACGGAAAAGCGATTGATTATGAAATCGATCCCGCTGCATGGGAAATGAAGGTTGGCGGAACTTACTACTTCCTCTTCAGAGAGGGTAAGTGCGACGAAAACAATAAAACTACCTGCACGATGGATCCGGGTGCAATAATTGCAAAGGTGAATTATACAGCGATAGGCACAGCTGAAATTCACTATTACAAAGTTTATGAGTCCTCGGATACTGATGCATTATTTGCCAATAATTCTCTGGCGCCATCATATTGCACAAATGAAGTGACAGATGATGATGTGGCATTTAAAAATAAGACCGGTGCAAGTGCGGATATTTATGTTGTGAAGGAATGGGATTCACTTGTGGGACCTCCGCTTACGGATTCCTGGACACCTGATAACATTTTCGATGTAATAGTTAAGCTCTATTCGAAAGAGGATGGAAAAGAGACACTGGTCGGAACCAAGACCATTAGCGTATCCGATAATTCAACCGCTGATTCAAAGAAGGAAAGACTTGGCGGAAGAGGCGGATATCCGAGCGTATGGACAGGAAGATCCAACCCGATAGTTTTCGAGGATATGCCGGCTTATGACTCAAAGGGCAACAAGATAGAGTACTTTGTAAGAGAGTACTGTATGTATGAAGGCCAGGAAACAGAGCTTACTTTGAACGGAGCGACAGTAAACGGATATAAGCTTACCGACAAATATACTGAGAAAGCAAAAGATGGCTCAACACAGTTTGTTCTCCACAATACTCCTTACCTCATAATTCAGAAGGAGTGGACAATAAACGGTCAGCCTGTTTCTGCTGAAAGTGCAAAGAGCTTTGGTGCAGTTTTCGTAAACCTTTATCAGTCCTATCGAAAATCCGGCGATGACGGAGCATATCAGGGTGATGCATCAAGCGGTATAAATGGTATAAAACTAATACAGTCAGCGATTGTTTTATCTGCAGATAATGACTGGACTTATGAGGTTGCGGTTGAAAGAAAGCATGATGCGGAGCAGCAGTATGTATACTATATCCGTGAGTGTGATAAAGACGGAAATCCTTATCCCGACAGTAATCTGCGTACTTACTATGATTACAATTACAATAATGTGACAAAACTCTCCGATTACAGGTATGCGCGTGGATTTACGGATAGGAATAACGGAGGAAGTCAGGGTACGACGACCTGGAACCTTGCCTATGTTTCGGGAAACAATTTCCCGTTCATTAAGCTTAAAGTAGTAAATGAGCGCGGAGGTTATACGCTTCCTAATTCCGGTGGAAGTGGCACGATGAGATATTATCTTGGCGGACTGGCTCTTATTATGCTTGCCTTTGCAGGCCTGGCCATCATGCTGCTGAAGAAGTACGGACATAGAAAATTGTAGTACAATTATACTTTTGGTTAAAAAGTTTATAAATTATAGTCAAAAATGACTATTACGAAAATAATAGCACTGGGCTATAATGTGTATGCGTTTTTTGTAATGTATTCTTTAAGTCATAATCTAATAATTGTTGCGATCAAAGATTGGTGTTCATAGAGGTGAGCCATGGCACAGAAAGAATTACGAAAACTTAACAGAAAAGAACTTCTTCAGATGCTTGTTGAATTTTCCGAAGAAAGTGAGGCAATAAGAGCCCACGAGAAGGAGATGCAGGAACAGTTCGACAAGGAGAGAGAACAGCTCCTTCAGCAGATGGCTGACGAGAGAGCGGATCTTTTGGCCAAGTTCGATGAAGAGAAGGCTGAGATGAGAAGCAAATTCACGCAGCAAAAGGAAGAACTTCAGGCCCAGTACGCAAAGGAGAAGGCAGCATATATGCAGCAGGCTGCCATTGAAAGAGCTGCGCTTCTTAACAGCTTTAATGAAGAGAAAGCAGAGATGCGTGAAAAATTCAACGAACAGAAGGCAAAGGCAGAGGCACTTTTCCAAAAGGATATCACGGGACTTAGGGCCAGACATGAGAGAGAGTTCAAAGGCTTTCATGCGCGCCTTGAGAGAGAAAGAGATGCCCTTCACGCTGAGGAAGAGAAGAAGTTACAACAGATAGAAGATGCAGGCACACTTGCCGAGGCGGTACTTTCCATAAACGGCTTCTTTGAAGCTGCAAAGAAGGCCGCAGAGCAGTATGAAGAGACTATAAAGAAGATAGAGGCTATGAGAATAGCAGAAGCTGAGCGCGGATTTAAACCTGAGGAAAAGGGCGAATCCGAGGAGATGCTCAGGATTAAGAGACTTTCAGGAACTCTTAAGAAGACAGAGGCAGCTGAGAAGGCCGCTGAACCGGAAGAGTTAGTTGAAGCTGAGGCTGATGAGAATAAGGCTTTGGAAGCTGTCGATGAAAAAACTGAAAAGAAAACCGTAAAGAAAACGACAGCGAAAAAAACTACGACTAAAAAGTCGACAACCAAAAAAGCAACAACTAAAAAAACAACAGGCGAAAAAAACTCAATCACAAAAAAGAAAGCCACCTCCAAGAAAACTAAAACAGATGATGAGGTTGAAAGCGGCGAAATAGCTGAGGTTAAGAAAACTCAATCAAAAAAAGCAAAAAAAATTGAGGAAACTGAAAATTCAACCACCACTGAAAACCCCGCCGCTGTGGATGAAGCATGAGTAATCAACGCTGTCAAGTACGAATTATGAATAAATCATTTCATATTTCGTAAACATAAAAATTTGTACCTCACTTATAATGAGAAAGCTACCCGCTGAATCGCATTTATTCAAGTGCGTTTTAGCCTGGACTAAACAAGGAGTAATATGGATACGGAAATCAAAAAAGTCCAAGTCGAAGAAACTCCAAATGATCAATTGAATAAACCGTCGCTGGATGAACTGAAGGCAGAGCTTAAGCGCGAATACAGAAAGCACGACTATAAGAGAGCCCTAAGGAATACTCTTGTGGTTATCGTAGTTGTTGCGGCGCTATCGGTACTTGTATCAAGCTTTTTTATCACAGTTCTTAAGGTTACCGGTGACAGCATGACTCCCACTCTGGAGACAGGACAGATAGTAATAGCGAATAACTATTCTGAGTTCAAAACAGGAGAACTTATCGCTTTTTACTACAACAACAAGGTGCTTGTTAAACGAGTTGTTGGATCTCCGGGAGACTGGATCAACATTGACGAGACCGGCAAGGTATTTGTCAATGGCGTAGAACTTGATGAACCATATATTTCGGATCCGAGTCAGTATGCTGCCGGAATGGGAGAAGGCGACAAGGTTGAGTTCCCGTATCAGGTACCGGATAAGAGGTACTTTGTTCTGGGAGATCACAGATCGGTTTCGATTGATTCAAGATCCACCACAGTTGGATGCGTTTCCGCAGAACAGCTGATTGGCGGAGTGTTTTTCAGGATATATCCTTTTAAGGATTTCGGGGGAATTGAAAGTAAGGCCAGCACCGGCAATGAAAGCATGGAAGAGCCGGAATTGCAGTAAAACGGGATGGAGAACAGGTTAAGGGAAGGAAAGAATGAGGAATCTAGATAACAATCGCGTTGAGGGGTTTGTAAAAAAGCACATTTTCTTAAAAAGATGGATATCTGTGATGCTTGTTGTAGCACTACTTGTTACCTGCACAACAATGTATGCCCTTAATAAAGCGGCATCCGCAGTATCTGAGGAGACCGCAGAAGATGTGGGAATGGTGCTTACCGGTGAAGGCAGCGAAGAGGGAACTGAAGAAGCCGGAGTTACAAACGAAGAAGAAAGCACAGAAAACGCGACTCCTGTAGAAAATAGCGAAGAAGGTGAAAGTTCTGAAGAGAACGCAGCTGCTTCAAGTGAAGAAGCTGAAAGCGCAAATACAAGTGAAGAGGCTTCCGCTGAAAGTGAGACAGGTGCTTCAGAGACTGAGAATGTAGAAAATACAGAGAATTCTGAAACTTCAAATGAAGGTGAGAGCACAGAAGAGACTGCTGTTACAGAAGAAGTAAATGCTTCTACTGAGGGTGAAAGCTCTGAGGAGAACGCAGCAGGTGAGGAAACTGAAATTGAGGAGCAGACTGAGAATACAGAAGATAGTTCTAAGCTTGCAGATAGTGGAGACACCGAGCTTACAGAGGATGTTGTTCTCACAGTTTCTTATGTGAATGAAGCTGGCGAGAAGATTGCTGACGAAAAAGAGATCAACCTTTCCGAGAGCCTCGACTTTACTACCGAAGCTCCCAAGCAGGAAGGCTATGAGTTTGTAAATGCTGCAATCGACGGAACAGTAATCACCAAGATCGTCGCTAAGAAGGACGCAAACGATCACAAGTATTACGAAGTAACTGCTGAAGATGAAACAGTTGTTTCCATAAAGGAAAACAAGACGGTAGTTCTTACATATGCGCTGGTAGTAGAAAGCGATATAACACTTACTGCTAAGTATGTTGATAAGGATGGAGCAGAACTCAGAGAAGCAACTAAGCTTAATATAGGTGAAGAGCTTGGCATTTCAAAGAAAGAAAATGTTGAAGCTATCGAGAACTACTTCTATATTGGCGCTGCTTATAACAATCAGAAAATCACATCAATAAAGGCTGTACTTGGAGAAAATGCAGCAGTTTCTGATGGTAATGCTGCTGAGGGTGCAAACAAAGCTTCTTCTTACGAGTTAACAACTAAAGATGGACAGATCATTACAGTAAATGAAGATGCTGAGATAATCCTCACATATTACAAGGCAAGTACAGAGACAGAGTTTACATATTCTGATGATAAGGTAACAGTTGTTGCGACTATGAACTCACAGGGTATTTTCCCTGAAGGCATAGAACTTAGTGTTACCGAGATCAATGCTAAGACAGAAGGATATAACTATGATGCATATCTTAAGGCGATGAATGACAATGCTGATAAGATTGCAGATCGTAATGAGGAAGAAAAAGCTCAGACTTTCGATGAGACTAATACTCTTCTTTATGACATAGCTTTCAAACTTGACGGGGTTGAATATCAGCCTGAGGCAGGTGCGGTTACAGTATCCATGAAGCTGAATGAGAAACCTGTTTCAGAAGACAATGGATTTGTAAAGCCCGAGGATGTCTCAATTGTTCATCTGCCTATTTCCGAAGCTGTTATGGAAAATGTAGATGCTACGAGTGAAGCAACTGACTTTACTGCTGAAGATGTTAAAGTAGAAGTCCTTGATGAAAAAGAAAACAACGTAGAGGTTGAGTTCGAAGAAGAATCAGATAATGTTTCATTTGATTCAGGATCATTCTCAACATATGCATTGGTTTATTTGTGGGGCAATATCATTTCCTGGGAAGGAACGAACACAATGTCTGCGGATGAGATTGTAAGGTCTCTTGGTGACAGCACAATGTTTGGTGCTGTAGCAGATACTTACGAGGGATCCGGAGATGCTGACATCGAGGCTAACATAGCTGTTAATCATTTGAAGAAAATTATTGATTTTGGTAATTCTTCAGAGGTTTATACACATGTTTCCTATGATGGATACAATATTACAAAATACTCCACAAAACCCGGTGTTTTCTACTTCGGTTTATATTCTGAGGAATATACCAAGAAGAATACCAATCCAAAGAATATTGGATATTTCGGAATAAATGTTACAGGTCAATCTGAAACGGTTAGTCTATTAGATGCGTTTAGTAAAGAAACACTGAAATCATATGGAAGATTTTATGTGTATGAGATTGATCCGGCTAGTGGAAACATAGTTCCTAACGGAGGTACTTTCAAGAGTAATAATACTGAATTTACCGTAACGTATGACTCAAATGCGTTCGTTACTGAAAGTGACAAGGATATAGTCAGAACATTCAGTACTTCATTTGTTGAGAGCAATGAGACCGGTACAAACTTATATGATGCACTGAAGACAATCGATGGAAATACGGTTGTTGTTAAGAATAGAGATGGCTCTTATACTGAGTACTCTTTCCCTAATAACAGTAAAGGAAAGACTTATGAAGGAAAAGTATATAAAGCATCAGAGCTACTTGATACAGCTAAGAATGTTTCTAAACAGCTTGCTCTTTTAAAGAGTAGCGATGACGTAATAGTTATAAATGCTATTGGAACAAGTGATGGCTTTAGAAAGGATGTTACAAAAGCTTATAAGAATACACTGGATGAAGATACTGTTAATAACTATTTGACAAGATATGGTATCGATCTTGGTAATAAGCTTCTTGTAATAAATCTTGATCTTACACTTTGTGGTGGTAATTATGATATCACGCAGTTCGCTGTAAGAGATGCTGCGGGAAATATAATTCCCACAGGACAGGGTTGGAATGAGATTGCAAATCAGATAATCATCAATCCATTGCAGCGTGACAGCAACAATAATTTACTTCCTTATCAGGGTACGCTTTCTCTGGATACAGTATCAGGAACATTCCTTGCTCCTGAGGCTAAGGTGATTATTGATAATGGAGCAGTTCCCGGAGCTGTTATTGCAAACTATATTTACCAGAAGAAGGAAATACATAAGCTTACAGTAAGAAAGCGTCTCAATGAAGAGGCAAGTATCGGCATTAACAACGTTCATGACAGTGCGACGGGTAACCTTCGTATTCATAAGATGGTTGTTAACGAGTTTGGAGAAAAGCAGGTAAGAGAAGACAGAAATTCTGCAATCTTGCAGAATGTTTACTTCAAACTGCAGAGAGAGGGGGACGACTCATATATCTGGTTTAGGGGCTTTGTAGGAAGTGCCGGAAAAGAAGACTATGCTTATGAATACACCTCTAAGCATAAGCCTAAGAAGGATAAAAAGACTAAACAGGATATCAAATACAGAGTCGTCTATAACGACAGTGCGCAGTGGACTATATTTGACCTTCCTGCAGGAACTTATACAGTTACAGAGGTTGGAGATGGACTTACATTCGAGTATGATCCTTCAAATGATTCAATCACTGTTAAGCAGGACGCAGAGCTGACACGTGTTACGCATTATGCGGTTACAGTTGACTCTGAAGGTGGCAAATACATGGGCGACGGCGGAAATAACTTTAGAGCCGTTTTCTCATCAAATGTTCAGAATAAGAGTTACAATCCGCCTGAAAATGTCCATGTAGGTGGTGCTACAGAAACTGTACAGATATCAAATTACTACAGTCCTCCGTTTGCTCCTATCTGGGCTACTAAGAATCTTTTAGGTGGTAATTGGCTTGATGATATGGAATTCACCTTTGAAATTACACCTATGGGATACAATATAACAAATTCTGAGGGAATGCCGTATTCAAACAGTGATCCTCAACCTATGCCTGAGCATAATACTGTGACAGTGGGTAAGGATAAACAGACAAATGGCGTTGCTATAGCTGATTTCGGAAATATCCTGTACAGATACGAGGGTACATACAAGTACAAGATTACGGAGCAAAAAGGTGATGCTTCCGGGGTGGATTATGATACCAAGGCATATTATGTTGTAGTTGTTGTTGGTAAGAAGGACACCTATTTCACTAAGAGTTATACATACTCGAAGCTTGCTAATCCGGGTATACCTAATTCGACGAATCAGACGGAAGAATTCCATTATCTTGGTGCGGATGTTTATTATTACCTGGATGAAAATTGCACACAGCTTGTAGAAACCTGTGAGGTTTACCTTGGAACAAATCCGAAGACAGGTGCGCTTGACACATCAGCTTATAAGGTGATGTGCTCAAATGCTACAAGCAAGGTTGTATTTAATAACACAGCGTATGGAACTCTTACAGTCAAGAAAGAGTGGATTAAACCCGAATCTAATGACGGAGAAGTAATACCTAAGGAAATTACAGCTTACATTAAGCAGAGGATTGCCGGAAATAATAATGGTTGGAAGGTTTATAAAACCATTCAGCTCACTGATAAAAACGGATGGACCTGGAATGAGGAGAGACTTCCTATCATCGATGCTCAGGGTAATACCTATGAGTACACTGTTGAGGAAGAAGCATATGATACATATGATATTTCCTACAAATACAATAACAATTCTGTTCAACCGGGATTCGTAATGAGTCTTGGAGATGGAAACAGTTATGGAAATGCAACTATTACGAACAGAATACTTGTTGTAAATGTACTTCCATCATCCGGCGGCATGGGAACGGTTCCGTTCATGATAATCGGAATTGTTATGATAACAGCGGCAGCAGGAGCATTGCTCTTTGGCCGCAGAAAAAAGGATTAAAATGCTAAAAGCATTTTAACAAGGTGCTCATTTGCACCTGATATAAGTAGTAACAAAGCAACTAAAAAACGTCTAAAACAGACAAGATTCAAGACAAAAGGAGAGAGGTTTTACATGAAAGGTTTAAAGAAATTTATCACAGGAATCCTTGCCGGTGCTATGGCATTTTCCATAACATTTACTGCAGGTTCCGCAATGACAGCAAATGCTGCTGACATCACTATCACAAGAGATTCTTCAGCTACTCAGACAGGCGTGGATGAAGCTGCAGTAGAAGCACAGACTTACACTGTATATAAGATTCTCAGTGCTGAGAAAGCAGACAATAATGAGTATACATATTATGTAACAGACACTAATCAGAAAGCTGTTCTTGAGCAGATCGGTTTTACTTTTTCACAGGTATCAGTAAACGGAGAGACAAGATATCTTGCAAACTTTACAGGAACTGATGGAGATGCATTAGCTAAGGCTATTCAGGAGAAGCTTAGTACAAACGCATTTACTGCAGTTGCAACTAATGTACCGGCTACAGCAGGCGCGACAAAAATTCCTGTAGGCGATGACGGATACTATCTTATTATTTCATCTGTTGGTACAAAGCTTATCGCTAACACATTTGTTGATGGTGGTACTGTAAAAGAGAAGAATGTTTATCCTACTCTTGATAAGAAACAGAGAAAAGAGAACGTAGGAGATTATTCAGACGATAAACTTGTAGTTAAGGTTGGAGACATTATTGAATATAGCATTGATGTTACTGTACCTTACAACACAAGTGAAGATATTATAGTTTTGGATAAGATGTCTTCCGGTCTTGAATTAGTTGGAACTCCTGAAGTTTCTGGTATTTCAACTTCTTATGAGGAATATGCTGTTGAAGGATATAGTTTTGGCTTTAAGTTTGCTAAAACAACATCTACAGAACCAGCTTCTCAGGCAGGTAAAATCACTTTCAAGGCTAGAGTAACTAAGGATGCTATCGTTGATACAGGCAGAAAGAACGAAGCAGAGCTTAGATATGGTAATTACATTACAAAGGATGAGGTTCCTTATGGCTTAAAGAAGACCGGTGCTCATAAGTATGATGGTGTTACAAATGCTAATCTTGCAGGCGCTGAGTTTACTCTTGAGATGGTAAATGGAGAAGAAGTAACAGAGATTAAAGTGGTTAAGCATGACAATGGTGTATATTATCCCAGCGATGAAGCTGATGCATCTTCAACAGTTGTTTCTGATGCTAATGGTCTGATCATTATTCGTGGTCTTGAGGATGGCAAGAATTATCAGCTGAGAGAGACAAAGGCTCCTGAAGGATATAACCTTCCTGCAGGTGATGATGCAGTATTCAACCTTGATTTAGAGGACGATACATTAGGAACTGATGGATCTGTCAGCAACCCTGCAAATCTCAGAGAGATTGCAAACTATAGCGGTGCTACACTTCCTTCAACAGGTGGTATCGGTACAACAATTTTCTACATCATCGGTGGACTTCTCATCGTAGCAGCTGTTGTATTCTTCGTAGTACGCAGAAAGGCTGACGCTGAGTAATTCAAGTTCGTTGAAGTAGAGGGATTATTACACGTATTTTATTACTGGAATAATTGAATCTTGTTTCTGTAGACAATATATATAGAAACATACTGTACACCGGCTCGGGCTCATCCGCCCGATCCGGGATACAGATATATTATTTCGGAGGGGGCTTTATAGGAATAAGGGGGAGAATTTTGTTGTGGGGAAGGCTTTTATAGCCTGACTGACTATCGATTGTTTGTAAATTTGGACGGAAAAATTATGAAGAGTAAGGGCTTTGCTAAGCAATTACCAAACATCATATTTACAGCAATATTTGTTGTTGGACTTGGTATATTTTTGTATCCGTCCGTAAGTAATTACATTAATACCAAGAACCAGACAAGAGCCATTGATACATATTCTGAGGCTCTGGAAGATTTAACAAGTGCGGACTACGAGAAGTTTTGGAATGAGGCTCAAGAGTATAATGAGAAAATTGCTTCTCGCGGAATGAATTTTAATTTATCAGAAGAAGAACTGGCAGAGTACCATTCAATACTTGATCCCACCGGAACCGGAGTAATGGGACATATTGAAATAGAAAAGCTTGGAGTTGACCTGCCAATCTATCACGATGTTACCGAATCTGTTTTGCAGGTCGGCATCGGACATATACCGGGATCATCGCTTCCGGCCGGAACAACAGGCTCACATGCGATTTTGTCCGGACACAGAGGACTTCCGTCCGCTAAACTTTTTTCTGACTTGGATCAGATGATAGAAGGAGATACCTTCCTTCTGCATATAATGAATCAGACTTTTGCATATCAGGTTGATAATATTTCTATAGTACTTCCTGAGGAGACGCAGAGCCTGACGATTTATCCTGACAAAGACTATGTCACGCTGGTGACGTGTACACCTTACGGTGTAAACACTCACAGAATGCTCGTAAGGGGCAGGCGTGTTGATTATAATGAAGAATCAAGGCTTATAGTACCTGCTGATGCGACAAAGATAAATAATCTTCTTGTTGCACCGTTTATCGCAGGACCGATAATATTAGTTCTGTTTATTTGGTTTGTGATTAGTACATCAGACCATGGGAAAAAGAAAAAATCTGCGACAGTAGAGGATTTACGCAGACATTTGAGGTAAGTTTTTATGAAGATTTTTGAGAAGGTGAAAAAACTGATAGTAGGAGCTGCGGCGCTTAGCATGTCAGCGATGTTCCTGCTTCCGGGAGTGGTAGCGAGTGCAAGTTCGAATAATAACAACGGACTTGGTACCATTGACATGAATAAGGACGCTACATTGTCGGTTTACTACTACTTTAATTCCTACGGAGATATTCCTGAGTATGGAAAGATGGCAGGAGTTAACGTTAAAGCCTACAAGATTGCATCCATATCTGAGACAGGTCAGTTTACTGTTGTATCACCCTTTGATAGTCTTGGGCTTGATATTAAAGATATGTATTCAATAGCAGACCAGGATAAGTGGAATAAC
The DNA here is from genome assembly GCF_900109475.1 of Butyrivibrio sp. ob235. Taxonomy (NCBI): domain Bacteria; kingdom Bacillati; phylum Bacillota; class Clostridia; order Lachnospirales; family Lachnospiraceae; genus Butyrivibrio; species Butyrivibrio sp. ob235. The sequence continues at coordinate 12,230 of NZ_FOBE01000006.1, read as the reverse complement.
ATCATTACAGAGGCGAGCAAATGTATCGCGGCAAATGGTGTTCAGCCCAGTTATACAGCTACTTCCGATGCAGAAGGTTATGCAAAATTCGGAAAAGTTGATAAGGGTCTTTATCTTGGAATAAGTGATCCGCTTGTAATTGATCAGATTCAGTATAAATACTGGGATTTCCTTTCAGTAGTTCCGGGGCCTAACAACCTCGAAGAGAATCAGGGTAACGGATGGGACGGAACATGGTCAAATGCATCCTATGATGTAATTGCTATTCCCAAAAGAGAGGCTGTTCACCTTGAAGATGATCCGGAACCTTTCAGTGTGTATAAGCAGTGGATTGATAACGGCGGAGAGGACAGACCAAAGTCAATTACAGTTAAGATTTACTGTGATGGAAACCTTCTCGAGACTGTAGATCTTTCAAATGAAAATAACTGGCAGTACAGTTGGCAATATGAAAAGGGGCATAATTTTACGGTAGAAGAAGTAATGAATACCGATGATTATACTTCAAATGTTTCAAGAAATGAGAATTCATTCATTGTTGTAAATACTAAGAATCCTGAAACTCCTGAAACACCGGATAAGCCGAACAAGCCAAGTAAACCTACAAAACCTGATAATCCGGAATCACCTAAGACACCGGAAAACCCGGATACACCGAATAATCCGACACCGGATGATACGCCTGATGTACTTGGAGCTATCAGAGACTTTATCGGAGAGCTTCCCGAGGTTTTAGGTGCAAGAAGACTTCCTCAGACAGGACAGCTTTGGTGGCCGATTCCTGTACTTGCTATTCTGGGTATACTTCTTATAATCTTTGGATTTAGAAGTGAGAAGCACAGAAAATAAATCTGACAGTTGGAGATAAGGTAGAAAAAAGTGTTTATAGTCCTAAGATGATTTGGACATGACACAAATAATGGGGGCTTGCTTTAAGAATAAAAGGTGGGCTTAACATGAAAGTAATTACAAAAGGTAGAATAATGATCCTTATGGGATTCCTGTGTTTTGGAATTGCCGCTAATATCATAGTGCATAACCAGAACGAGGATCTTGAGGCCGGAGTAAGTGCAGCGGGGCTCCTTGAAGGAGTTGAGGCACAGGTAACAAATGCTCCTATTGATATGAATCCTACGGGACTGATGAAATCAGTTGATGTAAATGGACAGTCCTTTATAGGAATAATTGATATCCCGGCTATTGACATAAGACTTCCGATACAGACAGAGTGGTCTTCCGTGAATGCCAAGACTTCACCCTGCAGATATAAGGGTTCTGTATATGAGAACGACCTGATTGTTGCGGGACATAACTATCAGAGGCATTTTGGTAATCTGAAAAACCTGGTTGCAGGAGATACAATCATTGTGACCGATGTAGATGGAAGAAAGTACTACTACGAGGTTACTTATATTGAGGACATAGGAACCTATGAAGTCGACAAGATGGATGAAGGAACCTGGGATTTCACAGTATTTACCTGTACCATCGGAGGCGCAAGCCGTGTAACTGTAAGATGTGATTTTGTTAAGGTTGAGGCACCCGGCTCCGGAGATGAGATAACCAAAGAAATTGAAGAAGCTGTTACAGCTGATGAAAATCAGTAAAGATGATATGTATATTAAAAACCGGTTCGAGTTATTTGACTCGAACCGGATTTTTTATACACCTTGCAGTGATTATTATCTGATGTATCAATCCTTATCTGTCTGCATATCCTGCAGTTTATTTGCCTGCTGGAATATCTCGAGAAGTATTCCCTTGAAGTCATCAAACTGACTTACAGCTGTATCGGCAGCCCGGGCACCGTCATTGGATAGAGCGGCAACCTCCTGGCTTGTTGCGGACAAATTACTGATTCCATCATTTATTTCAGTGGTAGAAGATGCAATAGTCTGCATGCCTCGCTCGATATCACTGAATCTGTTAAGCATATCTGTTACGTTTGCGTTAATACTGTCAAAATTGTTCCCTACGGTTTCAATCATTTCATTCTGCTCTGTTACGGATGAAATGCTGTCATCGATACTTGCCATAGCTTTCTGAACATCTTCGGTTAGCTCGTTGATGATTCTTGTAATCTCAGTTGAAGCATTGTTTGTTTCGCCTGCAAGATCTCTGACATCATTAGCAACAACCGCAAATCCTTTTCCGGCCTCACCTGCTCTGGCAGCCTCAATGCTGGCATTTAGTGCCAGGAGGTTAGTCTGTTTGGAAATTGACATGATAGCGCCGACAATTTTCTGGACTTCTTCAACCTTATTGATAACGGCTTGAGTTGCTTCTACTGTAACCTGGCTGGTAGCAGCTACATTCTGTGATTTTTCCTTGAGTTCTTCGATAACCCTCACACCTTCCTGAACCGTATCCTGGGTCTGTTTTGATACACGGGACATCTCCTGTGTGTGTTCTTCTGTGGTTTGTGTTTCGGACTGAATCTGCTGAACTTTGTCTGCCTGATGGCTTATAGCCTGCGAGGTGCTCTCCATGCTGCTTGCTATATCATTCATCCCGGACTGCTGAGACTCGATGATCTCCTGAAGGCTGGATAAGTTGCTCTGTGAGTTGTTGAAAAGATCGGTGATTGTATTAGCAATTTCAGCCATCTGATTACCGGTTTTCAACGACTTTTCAGCATGACGATTGATTTTATCATTATTTTCATTGTTGAAGTTGGTAAGAAGACCTACAACACTTAAGCTTGTGATGAATGCAAGAGCAAGAGTAATAAGCGGAGGTACATATTCAAGAGAAAGCTTGCCTGAGGCAAGAGCCTTGATGCAGGTAATTGCAAAGGAAAGGGTTATTGCAGCAATACCAATTCGGGAAAGTCTGATATTTAAATAGATCATACTGCTGATCAGAATTGGGAGTCCGAATGCGAAGTAAATCAGATCATCGGACGCGATAAGCAAAACGAAGTAGAAGATTGTAGCACCGCCCATGATAAGTACTGATCCCTTTTTTACTTCGGGATATTTATAATTGCCTGCAACCACCATAAGTATGCCGAATATGGCGCTGATAATTATAGCTATAACACCAAGCGTTTGTCCTTTACCAAGCAGATTATTCAATGCAAGAACTGTGCCGCTGGCAATAATGATAATACAAACAATAAAACTGACTTTATTGGCGCGCCTGTACTGTTGTGCATTCATAGGCCATCCTTTCTGCTACGCTTAATTCGTGCATGTTAAATGTTCACTATATATCATTTTGATTTTAACATGCACCCAGTGCAAATTTACTGAAAAGGGATTAAAAAAATAATAAAAAAACGATAAAACCATCGTCTGCGAAGGCAGGAAATAAAAAGTGTGTTATTATGGTAGATGATATATTTAGATGTTAGCGTTTGCTCAACAAATATTTAATATAGAGATGAGAGGTATATATAATGGCATTTGAAAAATTACAGCCCACAGAGGTATTTAAATGGTTTGAGGAAATATGCAGAATTCCACATGGATCGGGGAATCTGAAAAAGATCAGCAGTTTTCTTGTAAAGTTTGCAAAGGACAGAGATTTGTACGTCCGTCAGGACAACGATCTTAATGTAATAATAAAAAAGCCGGGAACCAAGGGCTATGAGAAGCATGCTCCGGTTATCCTTCAGGGACATATGGATATGGTTGCGGTTAAGGAAAAAGACGCAAAAATCAATATGGAGAAGGACGGACTTGATGTAAAAACCGACGGAGAGTTTGTATGGGCTGATAAGACCAGTCTTGGCGGAGATGATGGTATAGCTGTGGCTTACTGTCTGGCGCTTCTTGACAGCAAAAAGATTCCGCATCCGCCCCTTGAAGTCATCATTACTACTAATGAAGAAGTTGGAATGGATGGAGCAATGGCTCTTAAATGCGATGACATCGAAGGCAAGAGGATGATAAACATCGACAACGAGGAAGAAGGCGTGATGATCGTAAGCTGTGCAGGTGGCGCAAGATTTCATGGATATCTTCCTTTGACAAGAGAGAATAAGAGCGGAATAAAGGTTAAGATACGTGTTAAGGGGCTTCAGGGTGGACATTCCGGTGAAATGATAGGAAAAGGCCGCGGCAATGCCAATGTGATCATGGGCAGACTTCTTCTCGAGATAACCGATGCTCTCGAGGTTGGTATTATAAGTCTTAACGGCGGTGTTGCCGACAACGCGATTGCTACAGACTGTGAGGCTGAGCTTTTGCTTATGGGACTGGCCTCTCAGATGCACGGTAATATTGTAGGACCCGATGTATCTTTCTTCTCACTTTTCGGAAAACTGTCTTCAATTGCTTATAAAGTGGAATCTGATTTCAAGGCAGAACTTGGAAGCAGAGATCCGGGACTTTCAATTGTTGTAGAAGAAGTACACGAAAAGACTCTCGAGCCCGAAAAGACCGATATTTCAAATATGGCGTCCGTAAATCTTGATTCAAGTGTTGATACCTTTACGGAGACTCATGAGAAGAGAGAAGTGGTTTCAGGAGTTATTCCGTGCGCAGAGGTTATAGAACTCGCAAGATGCATATGTGCTATGCCTTACGGTGTTCAGTCAATGAGTTCATCCATTGAAGGTCTGGTTGAGACTTCACTGAATCTGGGCATACTGAAGATAGTAAGCAGTCAGACCGGAGCGGTTGAAGGAAAAGGCGCTGCGAGCCAGAGCGCCGGAACTATGGATGAGGCCTTCCTTCTTGATTATTCTGTCAGAAGCTCGGTTGCTCCTGCAAAGGAAGCTCTTCTTCGTAAAATGGAGATAATAATCGAGGGCTTCAACGGAATATTTGAAGTCACCGGAGAATATCCCGGATGGGCATATGCTGAGAAGTCTGAGCTTAGAGATACAATGGCCAAGGTCTATAAGGAACTCTATAAAAAGGATATCAGAATTGAAGCTATTCATGCAGGACTTGAGTGCGGTCTGTTTTCCGAAAAAATCGATGGCCTTGATTGTGTCTCAATAGGTCCTGATATGCAGGATATTCATTCTACAGGTGAGAAACTCAGCGTTGCTTCTACAAAGAGAACCTGGGAGTACCTGTGTGAGGTACTTAAAGCACTGTAATTTCATACCAATTTGATATTAATATTAAGAAACTAAAGCGTAGGAATAATAAAGGCCTGCGCTTTTTTCTATGCACTAGGAAACTGATAATAAAAAATCGGATAATCACAAAAAAATGTTCTTGTCAAGTACGAATTATGAACAGAATTATTCATATTTCGTAACCAAAAGTGAAAAAATAATTCATATAATTATATAGTCGAATGAAAATTTTAATCTTAGGAGGGATTATGAAGAAGAGTATAGTGAGAAAACTTGCTTTTACACTTGTACTTGTGCTGATGCTTCGGACCTTCGTGTCTGACTATAACAGCATTGGTGTAAGAGCGGATGAGGGTACAAATGAAGAAGTAACCTCAGTTGAAGAAAAAGTTCGCTTAAGCGAAGTGTTTGAAAACACAGAACCTTCAACTGAAGTAACTGAGATAGCTGAAGTTCCCGCTGCACCTGCAGAGGAACCTGAAGCACCTGCAGAGGAACCGGAACAGCCGGCAGAGGAACCGGTAGTTACAGAAGAACCTCAGGCAGTGGAAGAAACTGCTCCCGCAGCTAATGATGAAGAAGGAGAGGTAGAGGCTCCCGCACCTGCAGAGGGCGAAAGCGTAGCTCCCGAAGCAGCTCCTGCTGAGACACCTGCAAATGGTGAAAATGTCGAAACTCCTGCAGAGCCTGAAGCACCCGCTGCAACTGAAGAAGCTCCTACTACAGAGGATCTTGCTACAGTTCCCGCTGAAGGCGGAGAGACCGTAGAAGAAGCTCCTGGAGTTGAAAAGGGTATGCTTGTTGTTTCTGTTATTAAGGATAGTGAAACAATTTATTTCGACACCTTTAATCAGGATACAGGCGCAGAAGTTACTTTGACTGACTATTTTACTTCTATAGATCCTACCGATGAGGCAGGTAATGTAGATATTACTGAGAAAGATGCTGTTGCTGCAAGACTTACAGAAGGCTTCTACAATTGGGCAGCTGCCAATGTTATTCCTGGCGAGAATAAGATAGTTGAGTGGAATAAGATTTCTCATGTAACAGGAGAAAAATGGTTTATCGAAGGCGCAATCATTGATGATCCCGATGCTCCTGTAGAAGAGACCTATACTCCTGCAAATACTGTTTATACTCAGAGTCCGTCAGATGGAAATGCTGAAGGCACAAAGACAGAAAAAAATGAAACATCCGGTGGAAATGGTAGTGGCAATACAACTGGTGAGGGTGAAACATCAGGTGGAAATACTGAAGTGCCTGTAATAACAACTTATAATGTAAAAATATTTATAAGCGATAATGATGGCAAATATACAGATGCTCCTTCATTTGTGTTCAACTCAACTGATGAGGTAAATCCTTTTGGTAACCTGGAAGCTGTAGTTGATAAGTCATTAACTCTCACTCCGGAGAATAATGTATCTCTTGGAAACACTATATATAGATTCGATAAGGAAAATAAAAACAATGTTACTACTATCGACAAAGTAGTAGATAATCCGAATAATGATCCTGATACGAATGTTTTTGTAATATATTACAAGGTGGATCCTAAATCATTAGGAAAAACAAAGGTAGCATATTATGTGCTTCTTCCTAATCAGCCAATACCGGCTAATTCAACTCAGCAGGATGATAAGAATTATTATCCCGAGATGAACAAAGGTTATAGCTATGAGAAGTGGCTTGGAACCGCACAGAGAGATCTCTACGCAATACCCGATAGTGAAAGAGACGGGAACGGAAACGTTTGGGATCCTACAGGAGCCAGGATTAATGCTGAAATTGATACTGTGCCGACAGATCTGATAGATGCGGATTTTGTGAACGATGACGTATTGAAGAAGTATAAAGTTCTTGATGAAACAACTAATGAATTAAGAAGTCCCAAGGCAAGTGATATCACATGGTATGTGTACAAAAATGTTGGAGATAAAGCTAAAGGTGAAAAGGCATATCATATTGATGGATACCTCAACCGCGCTTATGTAACAGTTAGATATCATGCAAATTATCCTAAAGATGTTAAGGGTGAGCCGGATGTTGTTCCGTTTGAGAAACAGCTGACAGGATCATCACATGTACTTAAAGAATATTCCAAAACAGATGCAAGTGATGATAAAGGAGTATTTACTAAGGCACCTGAAGGATATTCATTCCTTTGCTGGATGGATAAAGACGGAAAATACTATGATCCCGGCGACAGCAAAATTCTTATGAGTGATACAGACTTCTATGCAGTCTGGTTGCCCGATTCGATTATAACAATTATTATTAAGATCAAGGCTGCATCAGATCAGGACGGCCGCGATACATATATTAAGTATGATGGTTCAAACCACCGTGGAAACATGGATGTAGATGTTGTTGTTGATACAGAAACTATTAAGAATGCTCTTGACGGTTTGGATCTTAACAGTAGTGCTGTAACGCCTGAGCCCAAAGCTGTTTCACTTTCTGAAGCATTGCAGATAAAAGCTCTTTCTTCAGGAAAACCTGTAGCCCTTAATGAGGGTGCTGCTGAGGAAGATAAGGTCTTCGCTGTAGATGATAAGAAGGTCGAGGTTAGCCTTGATAATGGTATTAAGTTTAACATTACTGTAAGTGGACTTACAGTAACAGGCGGATACGGTAAGCACGTTCTTCCCGATGGAGCAGGATATCCGATATCTGTTGAGACCAAGAATAAGAAGATTACTGTTGAAGGACTTAAGAAAGACATATCCGATAAGTTCAAGATAGTTTTTGATTCCGGAATTTCAGTAAATGCAGAAGAGAAGCAGCCTACAAGTGCCGTAATCGGACATCTGTATATCCTTCCCAGAGAGGTTGAGCTTGTTTCTCCTTCAGCAGAGAAGCTTTATGACGGAACACCTCTTACAGCTACTGATATCACAGTAGGTGCAGACGGATTTGCAACAGGCGACAGTGCAGAGTATACTGATTTTGCTTCTCAGACAGAGGTCGGAAGCACACCTAACACATTTAATTATAAGCTTGTGAATGTGGTTCAGCCTCTTGATTACAGTATTAAGCAGGTTACCGGAACACTTACCGTTAAGGATAATCCGAAGAGTGATCCGCCGAAGGATCCTGAGACTCCTGACAAGCCGGATAAGCCGAAGAAGCACAATAAGCATGAAAAGCCTGATAAGCCGAAGAAGACTAACCACTATGATCCGACACCGAATAACGATAATCCTCCCACAGAGGAAAAGAAGGTTCTTGGTGCAATCAGACCTATGAACGGTTCTGAGGAGAAGGGTGAAGTACTTGGCTCAAGAAGAGGAGCAACAGAAGATTCCACAAATACAGCAAGACTCTTTGTTCTTATAGGAGCAGCTGCAGCATTGGCAATTCTTCTCTTCGTAGGAAAAAAGAAAAAACGAGAAGTGCAGTAAGAGCTTTTCATAAAATCTGACAACGCAGAGCGTCACGAAATGTGGCGCTCTGCATTTTTTATGCTACAATAGCTGTATAAGTTTTGAGAGGGGAGTGAGAATTATGAGCAGAGAAAGCGGAATTCTGATGCCGGTTTTTTCACTGGCGTCTAAGTTTGGTATCGGTTGTTTTTCAAGAGAAGCCTATGATTTTGTGGACTTTCTTGAAAAGTCTTATCAGGGCTTCTGGCAGATTCTTCCTATTGGACCGACAGGTTTTGGAAATTCTCCGTATCAGCCCATTTCAGCTTTTGCGGGCAATCCTTATTTTATTTCACCGGAGAAGCTTATAGAGGAAGGCCTTTTGACCTGGGACGATATTAACGGTATCGATTTTGGAAGTGATCAGGAAAAAGTCGATTACGGAAAGCTTTATGAAAACAGACCATTAATTCTCAAAAAAGCCTATGAGAATTTCCTCAAAAAAGGTGATATGAAGGCCTTTAAGGAATATAGGAAAACGCATGAATACTGGCTTGAGGATTATGCGCTTTATGTTTCGATAAAGGCTGCTCAGGATGGAAAATCATGGCTTGACTGGCCTGAGGATATAAGAAAACGAGACCCCAAGGCTCTTGATAAGGCAAGAGGCGAATTTAAGGACGAGATAGAATTTATCTGCTTTGAGCAGTTTAAATTTGATGAACAGTGGAAAAAGCTTCATAAATATGCCCTTGAACACAAGGTTAAGATTATCGGTGACCTTCCGTTCTATGTGGCTATGGACAGTGCTGACAGCTGGTCGCACCCCGAGGTTTTCCAAATGGATAAGGATCTTGTTCCTAAGGCGGTTGCCGGATGTCCTCCGGATGCTTTCTCAAAGGATGGCCAGCTCTGGGGTAATCCTGTTTACGACTGGGACTATCTTAAGAAGAACGACTATTCCTGGTGGGTAAAGAGAATAGAGCGCAATTACGAATGGTTTGATGTCATCAGGATCGATCATTTTCATGGCTTTGCTGAGTACTATGAGGTTCCTTATGGCGATAAGGATGCAAGGGGCGGAAAGCAGATGAAGGGTCCCGGAATGGATCTGTTTAAGGCGCTGGAGAAACAGCTCGGTAAGCTTAATATGATTGCTGAGGACCTCGGCACCACTACAGAGGAGAATATAAAGCTCCTTGAGGATTCGGGATTCCCCGGGATGAAGGTTCTGCAGTACGGCTTTACAAGCTGGGACAGCATCTATGTAAATCATAGGCACACGAGAAACAGCGTAGTATATACCGGAACTCACGATAATACTCCGACCTTTGCATGGGTTCAGGAGATATCGGACGGAGAGCGCGATTTTACCAGAAGATATATCAATTCGCTGCATACGAACTACGGTGCTCTTGTCTGGGATATTATAAGAGAAGCATACAGATCGGTGGCGGATCTGTGTATAGTTCCTCTTGTGGATTATCTCTGTAAAGGAAAAGAAGCAAGAATCAACACGCCCGGAACAGCTGACGGCAACTGGATGTGGAGACTTTTGCCAAACTATCTGTCGGAGGATCTTGCCAGAAGTATAAGACTGATGGCAGAGACCTACAGCAGAATACCGGCAGCACCGCCTAAGAACGAATCAGAGGAAGAATCAGAAGAATAAAGATGATATATAAACCCATATCTGCCGGCTTATGCCTGGTGATGTGGGTTTATTTTTTGCAAAAATATGCCGATATATATAGCGAAAGTATACATGAGAGTTAGATGCATGAGTGATAATGACTAGTAGTTTATGGAAACTTTGGACTGAGGGCATATTATGAGTTACGATTTATCCTCTTCTATGGGAAGACTGACAGATTTATATCTTGATAAGACAGGACTTTCGGGCAGTGGATCACTGCTTTCTTCCGATGGCATTTACAGACTTGGAAAAGGTAACAAAAAGAGCGCCGTAGATGCTATTTCCAGTTCTTTTTCAAAAGCTGACGAAGCCAAAGAGAAGGTGGGAAAAGAGTTTTCCGATGTCTATGATTCACTCCAGGCTATGCGTACTCTGAATAATACAATGAGGCAGAGCTATGATATGAATCACAAAGAGGACAGAAAAAAGCAGTCCATGGATCGCCACTCGGCCATGAATTTCTCCAAGGGCAGTAGCAGGATCATGGATATGCTCAGTACCCAGATAAACACTGAGATGGACAACAAGGTATCCAAAGCCATGAAAAACGGGATAGATAGCATTACAGATAATAAATCTGAAAAAAGATAAAAATATTAAAGCTTATCCATCAGAAAAACAGGCCTGATGGATAAGCTTTTTTGATATTATTGCTTTTTATTCATGCCTTACAACTTCGAATCTCTCAAGACTAATTTCTTCCCCTTTGGGGATCCCCGCCTTCTGGCAGGCAATATTTATCTGCTGTATTACACTGTCAACTCCATCGAGATTAGGAAGGAGAAGACCGCGCTTATATCCGCTTCGAACTATTACTCCGTAGCGCTTAACATCAAGTTCGTCCGGTGATGATATGGGCTCCGGCTCATCAAGAACATCCACGCTTATCTCAAGCCAGGGGAGTTCATCCGGCGTTATCATCGGGAATCTTGGATCGTTAGTTCCTGCGCTTATGGCATTTTGCAGGATTTCCTCTGCTATGCAGCCGCAGGTCGGTGCTATGGTTCCGATGCAGCCTCGAAGGGCACCGTTTTTATGTATCGAGACGAAAGTGCCCGCCTGGTTTTTATACATTTCCCTGGGCAGATCCATATCCATAACGTCCTTTACATGCAAGGTTTTACCTGCGTTGACGTAGTTCTCAAGTGAAAATCTGGCAAGCTTTACATAAGGATCTTCATCCTTTTGCCTCTCTCTTAGTTCATCTAACTTCTCATCTCTCCATATATCAAGAAAATGCCTGCTCTCATCAGGGCCGCCTACCTCAAAACGGCAGATTCCGTAGCCTACTCCAAAGGTTGCAGCGTGGACAAGAGCTTCGGACTTTACGGAGAGACCGTCAAGCGCACCCGCCATCATTACAAAGGATTTGTGTCCGCATTCAGCAGCTTTTTCACAAAAACTGTCTTCAAATTCAAACAGACGCTTGAAGTCGCCGCTGCCACAGACGTCCATTATACGCTCGTCGTACTGTGGTCCTTCCGGAGCAAAGCCGTAGGGGCCTTCTTCTTTCATCTTATGAGAAAGATCACCGCTTGCAACATAGACTATACGTCTTCCGGTTTCGTTCACAGCCTTCTGAATAATCTGCCCCATCTGGTAATGGAGTGCCAGAGGAAGGCCGGAGAGTCCAATTCTAACCAGCTTGAAATCAGTATATTTTTTGCAAATGAAATAAAGCGGAATGATTGTTCCGTGATCCAGGGAAGGGTCGCGCTCGCCCATAGTGCCTGCGGGGAATTCATGCAGAGCCAGACCGCCCTGACCTTCGCTATCTGAATCGTTCGTCTTGTCAGATGTGTCCATGCCGCCCTTTTCAGCAATCCGGCAGATGGTGCTTACAAGTTCTTCATCATATTCGGCGTCAAAGCTTACCTGCTCAGCATTAAAACGAGCCATATCTCCATAAGCAGTTTTCCCGGGAGAAATATGAAAATAATCCGCATACATGATGCTGTGAGGACTTGAGATAACAATAGTATCAGGTTTGAGGCTTGCAATTTCGTCAGCTACCTTCTCATAAGCTGCTGTTACTTCGGAAATCTTTTTCTCTTCGCCGTCACCTACTTCGGGTAGGATAATAGGCGGATGAGGTACCATGAAAGCTCCTAAAATCGGCATAATTTTTTCCCCC
>NZ_FOBE01000002.1:296633-402469 GCF_900109475.1 Butyrivibrio sp. ob235 | reverse complement strand
ATGGACACCCTTGCTGTTCAGCTGTACACTTCCCACTATCTGGGCGTGTTCGGGACTTGCACCCGTTAGAGCGCGCCCATGGCGCGCAAACTATATAAAGAGGGCTGCATCGCAGCCCTCTTTCATATTTTATTTATGAATTTCTACTTTTGATGGAGCGTTTCCAAGCGGAACACTGAAGCTCAGCTTGCCTCCTACTCCTGTTTGCATCGGTCCGATATTTTTACCGTCCACAAGAATGTGGTAATCAGTATTCTCCTCCAGTCCGACTGTTATCTGTGCATCTCCCGGTCCTTCAACCTCAAAAGAAACACCGTCCTCCTTTTCCTTGAAGTGTGTAACCGTTGTCCCCGGAACTGATTCATATAGGAACATCTCATTCTGCTCAAGCTTGGTAATGTCCTTGAAGGTCTTAACCTTTAAAATATTGCCCTCATACTCGAAATTGTCGAGCTTTTTCTTCTCCGGCAACTCATAATTACCAAAGCTGAAGGTTCCATCAGCTTCCGTCCTCAGCAACTGCTCTACGACAGCCATTTTCTACCTCCTGTTTTGATTACTCCGGGCATCAGCGGCATTTGAGGAACTGCTGACGTCCTTTGTAATAGTACAAAATGTTTTTACTGATATAATTATAAAGCATACGAAACAATAATTATATTAAATATTTATGAATCATTTGGTTTTCTTTGAGACAGTTTTCTTAGCTGTAGTTTTCCGGGCTGTAGTCTTCTTTGCGGGAGCCTTTTTTGCAGGAGTCTTTTTTGCAGCAGCCTTCTTAGCCGCGGGCTTCTCCGCATCCTTTTGCGTAAATACTACCTTTTCATCCTTAAGGCCGATCGTAACCTTGCTGTCGCGCTTAATCTTGCCCTTCAAAAGCTCCTCTGCCATCGCGTCCTCAATTACGGACTGAATAGCTCTCTTAAGAGGTCTCGCACCCATCTTGGCATCTGAGTACTTCTTTACAAGGAACTGCTTTACAGACTGTGACATCACAAGGTCGATGCCCAGCTGATCCTTGCATCTCTTGGAGAGATTCTTGCTAAGCAGGGTAACGATTTCCATCATTTCCTTCTCGTTGAGAGGATGGAATACCATGATCTCATCGATACGGTTTATGAACTCGGGTTTGAAAAGTCGTTTAACCTCCTCCATAACCCCGCTCTTCATGTTTTCATAATCCTTCTTCTCATCGGAAGCGGTGTCGAAACCAAGTCTCTTGGGCTCAACGATTCTCTGGGCTCCGACGTTTGAAGTCATGATAAGGATCGTATTCTTGAAGCTCACCTTGCGTCCCTTGGCGTCAGTTATATGTCCGTCGTCAAGCACCTGCAGCAGCACATTGAAGATGTCAGGGTGCGCCTTTTCTATCTCATCAAAGAGGATTACGGAATAGGGATGACGTCTGACCTTCTCTGAAAGCTGGCCGCCCTCGTCATAACCCACATATCCCGGAGGTGAACCGATCATCTTGGATACGGAATGGCCTTCCATGTACTCCGACATATCAACTCTTATAAGAGCGTTCTCGTCGCCGAACATCGCCTCAGCGAGAGCTTTTGACAACTCTGTCTTACCTACACCGGTGGGTCCCAGGAAAAGGAAGGACCCTATAGGTCTGTTGGGATCCTGAAGGCCTACCCTGCCTCTTCTGATTGCCTTGGAAACCGCAACAACTGCGTCCTCCTGACCGATGACTCTCTCGTGAAGGATTTTCTCAAGCTTGAGGAGTCTCTCGGATTCCTTCTCCGCAATCTTCTTAACCGGAATCTTGGTCCACATAGCAACAACTTCCGCGATGTCATTCTCGGTAACGATGTAGTCGGAATCCTTCTCTCTCTTATTCTCAGCATTCTTCTTACGGTTGTACTTCTTGATAAGGGCTTCCTGTTTGCGATGCACTTCTCCGGCACCTGCGAAATCCTCTTTCGCCAGAAGATTCTCAACCTCAGAATCCATCTCCCTAATCTGCTGCTCCATCTCACGGATGCCCGAAGGAGCTCCGGTTAAGCGAAGCCTTACTGCGGAAGAAGCCTCATCTATAAGGTCGATGGCCTTATCCGGAAGGTTTCTGTCATTTATGTAACGGCTGCTGAGATCAACCGCTGCCTGAATTGCTTCAGGTGTAATTTTCACATGATGATGCTCTTCGTACTTGCCCACAATTCCGTTGAGGATTGCAAGAGATTCGTCTCTGTCGGGTTCCTCGACGTTTACAGGTTGGAAACGTCTCTCAAGAGCGGCATCCTTCTCCACATACTTGCGGTACTCGGTGATGGTGGTCGCACCGATCATCTGGATCTCGCCTCTCGCAAGTGAAGGCTTTAAGATATTGGATGCGTCGATAGCACCCTCAGCACCACCCGCACCGATAAGTGTATGCATCTCGTCAACAAAAAGGATGATGTTGCCGTCATCGATAACTTCGCGAATAACTCTCTTGATTCTCTCCTCGAATTCTCCTCTGTACTTTGAACCTGCGATCATTCCTGAAAGATCCAGTGTCAGAAGACGCTTATTCTGTACTGTAAAGGGGACATCTCCAGCCACAATTCTCTGGGCAAGTCCCTCAACCACTGCCGTTTTTCCTACACCGGGCTCACCGATAAGGCAGGGATTATTCTTGGTTCTGCGGCTGAGTATCTGGATCACACGCTGAATCTCATTATTTCTTCCGATGATGGGATCAAGCTTGTTATCAGCTGCGAGTGCAGTAAGGTCGCGGCTGTACTGTTCAAGGGTTGAAGCCTTTTTCTTGGAATTGTTTTTCCTTCCGAGGTCTTCTTTTACCAGATTGGCGTCCTCACCCATTGCTGCCAGCGTCTCCGCATATATCTTCTGGATAGACACATTCATGGTGCCGATAAGGCGCACCGCAACATTCTCGCCTTCCTTAATAAGTGCGAGGAGGATGTGCTCTGTACCGATTCTATCTGCATGGAATCTGTCCGCCTGTCTCTCGGCCTCCTCCAGAACGTTCTCGGCTCTGGGTGAAAAGCCCTCCTTATCAAGAAGCGTCAGATTGCCGCCCTCAACGATCAGATCCCTTATGATGTCCATCATCTTATCTTCATTGATGCCGTTATCGATAAGGATTCTGGAAGCCACACAGCCTCCGGTTTTTATAAGACCTATGAGAAGATGCTCGGTACCCACATAGTTGAGCTTTAAGGTTCTCGCTGTCTTCCTTGCGAGCTTAAGCGCTTCCTGGGCCTTCTCTGTATATTCTTTATTCAAGTAAACTCCTTCCTGTTACCTGTATCAGGGTTCTCTTATGAAAAAATGCCCCGTGGGTAACCTGTTCAAGTATTATTTCTTAGAATTGTTTGATGAGATATTCATCACTCATACTGCTCGTAGATGCTGTCAACGAGCTCGTGAATCTCATTCCTGGTGACGCCCTTGCACATGGCCCTCGCCAGAACGACGCTTAGCATGTCATGTGCCTCATCCAGTGCCTCGAGCTTGTTCAAGTCGATTGCAATGATGGCACCTCTTCTTCTGTCAATCTTGACGAATCCCTCCTGCTGCAATATGGAATACGCCTTATTGACGGTATGCATATTTATACCAATCATCTCAGCAAGCTGTCTCACACTGGGGAGCTGCTCACCCTCCCTGAACTGAGACGTGGCAATTCCCATAATAATCTGATTGCACAGCTGTACATATATCGCTTCATCACTGTTAAAATCAATCTGGATTACCATTTTCGCCTCCTTTTCTGTGATACATCTAGTATAACAAAGAGGGATTTAAAGTCAATAGAAGTAATTTCCTAAATAAAACAAAAAAAACCGCACGGCGCGCCGTGCGGTAAAAGAATACTTCGTGTAATTAGTACCTCGTTAAGTATTTAGGGTTTGTCATCATCATCCAGATCAAGGAATTCAAACTCGAAATCCTCATCATCAAGAAGGAAGTTACGAGAGCCTCTACCCTTATTATTGGGAGTGATGGTCTGTCCCGGTTTGGGTTGCTCTGCACGCTCACGTGAAGGTGCGGGACGCTCCGGTTTTACTTCAGAAGCCGTTCTTCCTGACGGTCTGTCGGGTGTAAGAAGAGAAGCTGCGGAACCCATAGGTGCGCTCTTTCTGGGAGCTGAAGGGCTTACTGTTCTCTTGCTGTCAGCTACTGTTCTGCCGTTGCTGCCGCGATCTGTCTCACTTCTTTCAAAAAACTTCTTAGCAGGTTTCTGGGACGGAATATCGTCATACTTGTGCTTCTTCTGAGCTGTTCCCTCATCTTCTTCATCTTCGTAGTACATGTAATCACGAAGCTTGTAGATGAGAAGAAGAACTCCGAGAACCAGAATAGCAATTACAATTGCCATACCGATAAGGGCACCCTTAAGCTTCTTAACCTGTGCTTCAAGTGCCTTGGACTGCTGTCCTGCCTTAGCATAATCAAGAAGGTCGCTAAGCTTAACCTGTGTTCCTTCAACATTATCATAGAGGTACCAAACTTCGGTGCCTGTTCCGTCATCCTTATATGCAAGTGAAAACTCGCCGTTTCCTACAACTGCAGGCTCTGCTGCGGGCTGCTCTACAGGCTGTTCTCCCTCTACGGGAGCTGCTTCTGCACCCTCAGGTGCTGCTTCGCCCTCTGCCGGCTGCTCACCATCTGCGGGAGCTGCCTCGCCTCCGTCAGCTGCTGCCGGAGCGCCTATCTGAAGAAGGTCTGAACGAACAAAACCTGTTCTTCCGCTGGTTCCAAACTGTATCTGGTACCATTTATTATTGTCAGTTCCTGTAGCCTCACCGGTTACGGTAACTGCATCGCCGTTCTTAACTGTTCCTACTGAGCTGTATCCTGTACCTGCTCCGCTTCTGACATTTGCACTTGCAACTGTAATTGTAGCTGTCTGTGCATCTACAGCTGTAACCTGAGTCTCAGGCTGAGCTGCTGTTGAAGTTGCAGCATCAGTACTCGGTGTTGCTCCTTCCTTGGAAACCAGGTCACTTCTTACATATCCGAATTCAGTATCGTTAATGTAAATTCTGTACCATACATATCCCTGAGAATCAGTGGTCTCATCAACGATATCAACCTTGTCCCCAGAATCAAGACTTGATACCTGTGAAGATGACGTACTCGCCTCAGATCTGACCTTTACATTGGATGAGGTTATGGTTCCTGTGGCAGCGAGTGCTGATATCGGCATGCTAAGCGCCAACGCCCCTGCCGTCAGAACGGAAGCTGCACTAATCATCACATTTCCAATTCTATTCCTAAACATACTTTTCTACCTCCGGTACAAGTGCAGCTTATACATCTGCACATAATTATTCAATTCTAATATCGAAAAACTCAATATTTGGTGTCATTATAACACATAACCACTACATTTACAGCCTATTTGTAATATTTTTGAAATATTTTAGTGAAGGCTTGGCAGATTGACCCCGCCCGCGGTATGGGTGACGGAAATTTGCAGTTCTCGGACGAGGAAGATGATTTGTAAAACAAAAAAAAGAATTTATACCGATTTCTTTGAACAACGTGAAATGAGGTATAAATTCTTTTTGAGTTTTTACAAATCACTCCGCAGACGAAAACGCAAATTTACGTCACCTATACCGCGGGCGGGCCATTCTATCAAGCCTCGTCTATGGCTTTTCCGATGTCGTGGCGCATGTACTTGTTATCGAAGTTAACCCACTCGGTTGCTTCGTAGGCTTTCTTTCTGGCCTCGGCAAGAGTGTCTCCCTTAGCGGTTATTCCGAGAACTCGTCCGCCGTTTGTCACAATTTTGCTGTTCTCATCGAACTTCGTTCCGGCATGGAAGCAGTAGTAACCATCCTTGCCCTTGAAGTTCTCAAGGCCTGTGATCTCCTTACCCTTCTCATAGCTTACAGGGTAGCCGTCGGATGCAAGAACCACGCAAACTGCTGCCTTGTCCTCAAACTTAAGATCAAGCTGATCGAGAGTTCCATCGATAACCGCCTCGCAAACCTCAATCATATCAGTCTCTAATCTCGGCAGCACAACCTGAGCCTCGGGATCACCGAATCTTGCGTTGTACTCGAGAACCTTGGGGCCGTCCTCGGTGAGCATAAGTCCGAAGAAAATAACTCCCTTGAACTCTCTGCCCTCTTCTCTCATGGCATCAACAGTTTTCTGGTAGATGTGTTCCTTGCAGAACTTATCAACCTCCTCCGTATAGAAGGGGCTGGGTGAAAAGTTGCCCATTCCGCCTGTGTTAAGACCTGTGTCGCCATCTCCTGCCCTCTTGTGATCCTGAGCAGAACTCATAAGTTTGATTGTCTTACCGTCAACAAATGAAAGGACTGAAACCTCACGTCCTGTCATGAATTCCTCAATAACCATACGGTTTCCGGCATCACCGAACTTCTTGGTCTCCATGATCTCGCGAACACCGGCCTCGGCATCCTCTTTTGTCTCACAGATGAGAACGCCCTTTCCGAGTGCAAGACCGTCAGCCTTAAGTACGATGGGGAACTTTGCGCTCTGTAAATACTCAAGCGCTTTTTCCGGATCATCAAAGGTCTCGTAAGCAGCTGTGGGGATGTCATATTTCTTCATAAGGTCCTTGGAAAAAGCTTTGCTTCCTTCAAGAATTGCTGCATTTTTCCTGGGTCCGAATACTCTGAGACCCTCTGCCTCAAAAGCATCAACGATTCCGCCAACAAGCGGATCGTCCATTCCTACTATAGTAAGGTCGATCTGCATGTTCTTGGCAAATCTTACAAGTTTGTCGAACTCCATGGGTGAAATGGAAACACACTCAGCAAGTTCTGCGATTCCGGCATTACCGGGTGCACAGTAGAGTTTATCAAGGTGTTTACTTCTTGAAACTGCTTCTGCTATAGCGTGCTCACGGCCGCCTCCGCCAACTATTAATACATTCATATTCTCCTCCTATAACCCTCATCCGGCACTTCGTGCCACCTTCCCCCAAAGGGGGAAGGCTACTATATTGTATCCGGGTCGTAACCTTCTATAACAACCTTACCGTCAACCACCTTCACCTTACCGTTCGCAATAAGGTCGATAGCTTTGGGTAGAATCTTCCATTCTGCCTGCTCCATTATGCGCTGCTGCAAAGTTTTCGCTGTATCGTCAGGTCTTATCATGACAGGTTTCTGCAGGATGATCGGGCCTGTGTCGGTACCTTCGTCAACAAAGTGAACCGTTGCTCCGGAAACCCTGACGCCGCGCTCGAGCGCTTTTTCATGAACCTTCAGACCGTAGAAACCGGTTCCGCAAAATGACGGAATGAGCGAAGGATGGATGTTGATTATCCTGCCGCTAAATGCCTTGACGATCTTCTCGGGTATCACCACAAGGCAGCCCGCAAGGACGATAAGATCCGGATTCTCTGATATCAGAAGATTGTAAAAAGCTTCATTAAAAGCATCTCTGTTCTCAAATTCCTTCGGAACAAGAACCTCGGTTTTTATTCCGTGCTTAGCTGCTCTCTCGAGAGCGTAGGCATTTCGGTTATTTGAGAAAACCATGCCAATTTTAGTATTTGTAATCTTGCCGCTCTCCACAGCATCAATTATCGCCTGAAGATTGGTTCCGCCGCCGGAAACAAGGACTGCAATGTTTAGCATATCTCCACTCCCTTGTCGCCTGCTTCTACAGATCCAACGATCCATGCCTTCTCGCCTGAAGCCTTGATTGCCTCAAGGGTCTTGTCAGCATCTGCAGGATCTACAGCGATAACCATTCCAAGTCCGCAGTTGAAGGTATTGAACATCATCTTCTCCTCAAGATTGCCTGTCTTCTGCATAAGCTTGAAGATAGCGGGAACCTCGTAGCTGTCCTTCTTCACTACTGCCTTGCAGCCATCGGGAAGCATTCTCGGGATGTTTTCATAAAAACCGCCGCCTGTGATGTGGCTGCAGCCCTTAACCTTAACGCCTGCATTTTTAATGCTCTTAAGCATCTTCACATATATCTTGGTAGGTGCAAGAAGCGCCTCGCCGAGTGTACATCCGAGCTCGTCGTAGTACTTCTCAAGGCTCTCCTTAGTCATGTCAAATACTTTTCTTACAAGTGAAAAACCGTTGGAATGAACGCCGCTTGAAGCTACGCCGATAAGTGTATCGCCGGCTTTAATGGTGCTACCGTCGATCATGTCCTCTCTGTCTACAACGCCGACTGCAAAGCCTGCCACGTCATACTCATCCTCGGGCATAAGTCCCGGATGCTCAGCTGTCTCACCGCCTATTAGTGCACACTCAGACTGCTTGCAGCCCTCAGCAACACCCTTAACGATTGCTGCGATTTTCTCCGGATAGTTCTTGCCGCAAGCGATGTAATCAAGGAAGAACAGCGGCTCACCACCCGCGCAGATAACATCATTTACACACATTGCAACAGCATCGATTCCGATGGTGTCGTGCTTATCAAGAAGAAATGCAAGTTTTATCTTTGTTCCAACTCCGTCGGTTCCGGATAAGAGTACCGGATCCTTCATATTCTTAATGTTTGCAAGGGAAAAGGCTCCTGAAAAGCCACCGAGGCCGCCAAGGACTTCGGGTCTCATGGTCTCCTTTACATAGCCCTTAATCATCTCAACAGACTTGTAGCCTGCTTCGATATCGACACCTGCGTTTTTGTAGTTAAGCTCTGACATGTTTTCCTCCGTATATATTAATAGTTCTGGTATCCAACCTCCTGAAGGTGTGCGTCCTTTGCGACAACCGCTTCCTTCAGGCCTTTTGAATAGTCCTTAAGTTTTCCCAAAAGCTCTGCATCACTTGTTGCAAGAATCTTCGCAGCAAGAAGACCGGCATTTACACCGCCATTAATAGCCACAGTAGCAACCGGAATGCCTGAAGGCATCTGTACAATACTGTAGAGCGAATCTCTTCCACCTAATGAAGTTGTATGCATGGGAATTCCGATAACAGGCATAGGAAAAATTGCGGCGCACATACCAGGAAGATGTGCTGCCATTCCTGCTCCGGCAATGATGACTTTAAAACCTTTATCTTCTGCGCTCTTCGCATATTCGAAGAACTCTTCGGGCTCACGATGTGCTGAAATAATATTCATCTCATACGAGATTCCCAGCTCATCAAGCACCCCTGCTGCCTTGGCCATGACCGGCATATCCGAGTCAGAGCCCATAACGATCCCAACTTGTGCCATATCTCTCCTCCAAATAAAATGGTACAAAAAATTAAAAACGTAACCACGGAAATCCTACCATAAGATGTACTGTATAATCAACTATGAGAATGCGCTAAACTTTCCGTTTTTAAAATGGTTTTCTTGAGCTTTTTTTCCAATAAACGATAGTTCCCCAAATGCTCAAGAAAAGATTTCTCGTCTCCGTCTTCTATATCCCTCTCCATTGATAGAGCAAGCTCTGCAAGCTGCACTGCTCCGATCAGCCTTGCAGCGTCCTTGGCAGCGCGCACACCGGGCAGAAGTACCGACACTTCCTGAAAGGTGAGCATCTTTTCAGCCCAGTCGAAGGTGTTGTTCCTAGAATACTCGTATAAAACCTCCGTATAAAAAGAAAAGTCGTTCAAAAAATACTGCATCGGCCCTTCGATATCTATACCTTTTATTTTCTTTGAAAATTTCCTCCATTCATCCTTTTCGCCATCGCATCCGATGATGCCGTATTTCATAAAAATGGCTCTGACATCCTTAGAAGGTATCGGTTTTTTCAGGTACTCGGAAAAACCGGCTTCCTTATAAATATCTCCGTCAGCTGCGGAATCGTTTGCGGTTACCATGACTACAGGCGTGGAGGGACACAGCTTTTCCTTCTTAATAATCGCCATGGCCTCAAGTCCATCCATCACCGGCATTAGATGATCCATGAAAATAAGGTCAAAGGTTTCGCGGCGCACCAAATCGACCGCTTCCTTTCCATTGGAAGCAGTCATCGAATCCACTCCAAACATTCCTACGATTTCTGCAAGGAGCTCAGCATTCATTTCGGCGTCATCAACAATCAAAACCTTAGCCATTATTTCTGGTTTCTCCAAGCATGTACAAAAGTCCGAAGGCCGCACTTCCATGGATAGCTGCCATGGATGCGGATTCTTTCTGAACAATTATCTCTTCAAAGGACATTATATTGTTTACCCATTTCTTGATCTCCTCAATCTCCGCGGATGAAAGATCGCTATGGGTTATAAACAGTCTGCTTCTGTCAATAGGTGCAAACTTGGTCAGCTGATCCTCAATGTAGGCTTTGCGGCATTTTGTCACAGAGCCCATCATCATTCTTCCCAGGCTGCCTCTGCCGTCACGGAAGAGAACCGCCGGCTTAAGCATGAAGACTCTGCTGAAACCTCCGACTTTTCTTTTGATTCTTCCCATCCTGATAAGGTAATCAATATTGTCGATAAGGAAGCTGGTGTGTATACGTTTCTTTATAATATTAAGCTGCTCTACGCAATCCTGAACGCTTTTCCCCTCCCTGGCAAGACGTATTGCCTCAAACACAAGAAGTCCTATACCACTGGATAGACTCTCGGAATCAATCACCGTGACCTTATCAAAAGAAGCTGCAGCCTCTTTTGCCACATGATATGCTCCGCCCGCTTTGCCGGACATACTGATATGGATGATATTCTCCGCATCCGAAAGGTGAGAAGCAAAGAAATCTTCATACTCCTGAATAGATGGAATATCCACAAAGAGCTTGTCTGCTCCGCCCTCTTTCATGTACTTTAAAACTCCCTCAGTCTCTGCTTCAACTCCGTCAAGGAACAGTCCGTTCTGCGTTCTGATATATAGCGGAATAATGGGTATCCTGAGTTCAGCAATCATTTCCTTGGGTATATCAACAGCACTTTCTGTTGTTATCAAAATCGGAAGCTTCTCTCTGCTTGAAAGGAGCTTTTGATCCTCGGGATCAATATAAGTGGGAGTTATCCTGTGAACCTTATCTCCCGGAAGCACGCGAAGCAGAGTATTTTCAAGCATTTCTCCGGAGATCGGTTTTAGCAGGTAGCCGTCAAAGCCCGCAGCTCTGTACCTCGCCTGATCATCAGCCGACGAATGCGCTGTCAAAACAATGACAGGCGTCTCTCTGTTCAGTCCACCGATCTGTGAGCGTATCTGACGAAGGCTCTCCACCCCATCCATCTCAGGCATCTCGATATCCATGAAGATGCAGTCATATTCTGCATCATTACATCTTGAAAGACATTCTGCGCCGCTCTCTGCCTGGTCGATAACCATCTTGGTATCCTTCAGAAGTTTGACAGTGACGATTCTGTTCATCATGTTGTCATCAACAACAAGAATCCTGCAGGCGGGAGCCTCGAAGCTCTGTCTGTAGAACTGTCCCATTTCGCGCTTTTTAAGAGTCTCCAGCGCCATCTCACCTATAGGCTCATCCCTAACAATTTCCTGCGGAATAGATACGGTAAAGGTCGATCCCTTTGTATAGATACTGTTGACCTGTATCTCACCGTTCATCTGCTCCGTCAGCTGTTTTACAATCGCAAGGCCAAGTCCCGTACCTGAAATGCCCTTGGTCTGCTCGACATTTATTCTCTTGAACTCATCAAACAGATATGGCATGTTATCTCTCTTGATACCCATACCTGTATCTTCTACTGAAAAGATGATAGATATCTGCTTGTTCTGAAGCGGTTTCCATTTTACGGAAATCTTAACGCTTCCTTCATTCGTAAACTTGATGGCATTGCTAAGGAGATTGATAAGAATCTGCTCTATTCTCATGTCATCTCCGATAAGTTTTCTGGGGATTGTCTTGTCCACGTCAACGAAAAGGGCAAGCCCTTTTCTCGAAGCGCTCTCCCATATCATATTGACTGTCTCGGACAACATTCCGGCAAGGTCATATTCCGCAGGAACAATCTCCATTTTTCCGGATTCAAGCTTATTCATATCCAGAACGTCATTTATAAGAGATAGCATGAGTCTGCTGGCGCTCTTGATATTCTCGGCGTTCTCCGCTATCTCATCGTTGTTTGCACTTCTAAGGATCAGCTCATTGAATCCAAGAATTGAATCTATGGGCGTTCTGAGCTCGTGGCTGACATTCGAAAAGAATTTGTTCCTGGTCTGGGACAGTTCTTCGATTTCCTTCTTCTGCTGCTGGATAAGATCATTTTCCGATTGGTAAACCTGATTCTGGAAAAGAACTATTATCGTAATCAGGAAACTCACAAGCACAACACTTGCAAAGGAATCAAGGTGCGCCATCTCCAGCGTATGCTGCGCCACCTTTTCGGGAAATGTGTAAGCGATATAGTAGGAGATACCGGTCATGATCGCACCGACTACAAGAAGGACATATTTTCTTCTGCCTTCAACCGTAATTCCTATATATGCAAAGCCGAATACGAACCATATCGGGGATCCACCATAGATTCCGCCTCCGTATATGAATGCTGCCGGAAGCATTATAACCACAAGCACCACAGCGATTATTGTCGCTCCCGTCTGCACTCTGTGCTTTTTTATAGAGACAACAACTATTCCTATAAATGCAACAAGGCACAGCGAAATAATGATGGTATTTCTGATATCGTCCTCAACAAAAATACCTATAAAAATAAGGAGAAACATGGAAAACAGACCGATCACCGGAATAACCGAGAACAGTCTCTCCTGAAGTGTCTTGTTATGATCACTTGCAGCTTTGAACAAGCGCTTTAAAATCATGATGCATTACCTCCGTAAACACGAATAATATCGTCTTTTACAGCGCCTATTTGTCGTTTTAAATCCTCGTGGTTTGCAATGATATATGCCTCCCACTTATCCTTTGCAGCCCTCTCAATCTCTCCCGCTTTTCTGGAAAGATCGTCTGCGCCGATTATTCTTGAAGACAACTTAAGTCCCGAGAGTTTTATGCTGTAATTCTCCCAGTCTCTCGCGTCATAGAGTTCCTGCGCCTCACCGGCAATCGCGTCTGCTTCCCTGGCAAATTCAAGCAGTACTTCCTCATAAAAATCGCTGCTTCCGCGGCAGATTCTTACGCCCTGTTCGGTATTTAGGGTAACAAGTTCGCTGCTTCTGCTAAGTCCCGGTCCGCTCTCTGCATGCACCACTTCCTCTTCATCTCTCTCAACTGTGATATATTCCCACATCGTTGAAGGAAGCAGCTTTTTCAGGATTCTCTCAAGCTCCGATATCTCGATGGGCTTTGCAAGGAATTCATCAAAGCCCTCCTTCATAAACATTTCTCTGACACCACTCACGGCATTTGCGGTAAACGCAATAATTGCGGTGTGATCGTCGGGTCCAAGGTTATGTCTTATCATCTTCATAGCCTCAACACCGTCAACTTCGGGCATCATATGATCCATGAAAATGACATCATAGCTCTTTTTCTCACACAGATGTACAGCTTCCATTCCGCTTAGCACAACATCCGCGTCCATTCCGTACCCGGCGAGAATTCCCTTCGCAACAAGCAGGTTCATCTCCTCATCATCAACAACCAGCGCATTTACGCCGTTGAATACAAGCTTCTTTCCACTGGTCTCGGGATCGAATTCCCAAACGGTCATCTTTCTGTTAACAGCATTTACAATTGAATGGCTGAAAATAGGCTTTCTGATAAAGGTAACCTTGCTGCCGGCAGGTATTCTGTAACCTCCCGAAACTGACACAATAACCGAAACGTCGGACTTCATATTTTCATAGAAATCCTTGTTCTCCTGATATTCTTCCTCTGCTATGAGGACATGAGTTATCTGATTTGCGGCGCACAGCTTCTTAAGCTCCTCAAATTCGGAAGCTCTGTGAATCGGAACCGACAAGCCTTTAAGAGTATGCATTATCATCGTGTTGTAGTACTCTCTGACTGCAGGGCTCTTATACTTATCGTTTCTAAGATAGCAGGCAAGCTCGAGTTTTTCGGGATGATCAAGGATAACGCTGGGCTTATCGTCCACAACCTTCTGGGGTATACTTACAGTCACCCTGGTGCCCTTTTTCACCTCGCTCTCAAGTCTCACGAAGCCGCCCATCTGCTTTACAAATCCGAACACGATTGAAAGACCGAGTCCAATACCCTCAGCCCTTCTGCTTCGTCCGGAATCTATCTGATACATTCCCTCTATAACTCGAAGTCTCTCATCATCCGTCATTCCGATACCTGTGTCCGTAACTTCGATACACAGATTAGCTCCGTACTCCTTTTTTCTTGCAAAAAGATGTAAATTTACGCAGCCGTTTTTATCAGTAAATTTCGCCGCATTTACCATGAGATGTCTTATGATTCTCTTTATTCTGCCAGCGTCTCCAATCATTCTCGCAGGGAGATTAACATCCATATCAATGACTATCTCACAGGTTCCGCTTCTGAAGGTTCGAAACTCTGTCGCTATGTCGTTAACTATGGAGGAAATACGGTACTCCTCTTCGGAGAGAAGGAGCGAGCCCGTATCTATCTCGGTGTAGTCCAGGATGTCCTCAATCCTTGAAAACAGTCTTTTACCTGCACTCTGAATTGCATTTAAATCGGCCTTCTTTTTTTCTTCCTTCTCATCTTCGAGCATAAGACCTGACAGACCGGTAACAACGTTTATGGGCGTTCTCAGTTCGTGTGAAATGTTCGCCATGAAGTCCTCGGACTTCTGCTTCATGTCATTTAGTTCCAACTCAAGGTCATCGGCCATTTTCTTGGAAATCGAGAACATTTCACAGATGTATCCGCCCACCCTGTCAGCCAGAACCACCGACAGGATATCCAGAATCAGTATCGAAACAGACAGGTCACTGAAATTCTCCATACCGGTCGCCATGAGAATCATGTGATAGGCAAAGAGCATTACATACATCATGAATAAAATCCTGAGCGCAGGCTTTTCCTCGGTAAGTGAGAACAAAAGCATCGCCAGAACTATTATTAGTGTGGAATTATAAAATTCGGAAATATGGGAACCATAAAAGAATGTAGATAGTGCCACGAAACCGGCAAAAACATATATCCGGAACTTATACTCGAACTGTCCGGACACATAAAGACTCCAGCTGATGACAGTTCCGATAAAGATAATCGGAACTGCCCAAAACTCCCATTTATTTAGTACTGATACCAAAGCGAGGCCAACAGAATACAAGCTATAGCAAAGCAGTATTACGATCTGTATACTCTTGCGTATTTCCTCATTCCGCTTGTTTCTGTCCATAAACTGCACCTCACAATACAGAAAAGTACAACAGCAACCCTACCCATATGAGCGACAGCACATTGAGTATTATCCCCAGATTCGGAAAAAGCTTGAATATATCCCTCTCCATCCTTGACATAATGCCAAGAACCAGACCTGCAATTGAATAAACCAGACAAAACATCACGGCCACCGCGTATTTTGCTTCTGCCTGTCCGCCATTCCTGTAGCTTAGAATGACGGCATACACGATTGTGGCTACGGAAATCAGCCCCAGTGCAGCTGAAAGGACTCCTTTTTCAGGATGCTTCTTGTCGGTGAACACGTACCTGCCGCGCCCAAACGACGGAAGCTTAATATTAAGTTTTCGCCTCTTTTTTCTCTCCTCCATATATCAGTTAGCCGGCAGATACCCCTGCTGCGCCATACTCCTTGTAATACTCATCGATGGCCTTCTTAATCTCTTTGTTTATAATAACCTCGCCATCAAAATTCTTGCCATAGAGGTGTTCAACCACTTCTGACATTGAAACGATCGCACCGGCCTCAAATCCATATCTGTCTGTTATCTCCTCAAGTGCGCTCTTGTCGGAATCCTGTCCCTTCTCCTGTCTGTTGAGAGAAACCATCATTCCGACTATATCAACCTCTGCCTGCTCTCTTATGATCGGAACTGTCTCCTCGATGGACTTACCTGATGTGGTAACATCCTCGATGATCATAACTCTGTCCCCGTCTCTGAGTTTGGTTCCGAGAAGAATTCCCTTATCGCCGTGGTCCTTGATCTCCTTGCGGTTTGAGCAGTATCTTATCTCTCTTCCGTAGAGCTCGCTTATGGCGATAGTTGTTGCAACCGTAAGCGGAATTCCCTTATAAGCAGGTCCGAATAATACATCAAATTCAAGACCGAAATTGTCATGTATTGCTCTTGCATAATACTCGCCGAGCTTCTTGAGCTGAGCTCCTGTAACATAAGCACCGGCGTTCATGAAAAACGGAGACTTGCGTCCGCTTTTTAATGTGAACTCTCCAAACTTAAGAACGTTGCTGTCCACCATAAATTCAATAAATTCTTCCTTATACCTCTCCATTTTGAGCATACTCCTTTTATTGTATTGCTATGTGCATTGTATCACATTGAAATAAGCATAAACAATTAACTAAATATTAAAGATTTGTAACGATAAAATGCGTATTTTTCTTTTATTTATTGAGTGCGCAGGTCATTACTTTAATGCGTTCTGTATGTCTTCCTTCATGTCGAGAACGGCTTTTCTAGCTGCCTCTCCTACGGCTTCTTTTGCGGGATCGCCGTATTTCTCGTTTTTCCATGCAGCGATGATTCCTCTGGAGGAATTTACGATTGCTCCGAGGCCGTCCTTATCAAAGAAGTGAACAAGATCTGAGCCCTTTCCGCCCTGTGCTCCATAGCCCGGAACAAGGATGAAAGCGTGAGGCATGATGTCACGAAGAACCTTGCCCATCTCGGGATAAGTAGCACCTACGACAGCGCCGACATTACTGTAACTTCCGTCCATAGAATCCTGTCCCCACTTTTCAACAAGCTCTCCGACTGTCTCGTAGAGGGGCTTGCCGTCCGCTATCTTATCCTGAAGCTCACCGCTTGAGGGGTTTGAAGTTTTTACAAGTACGAAGATTCCCTTGTCAAACTCGTTGCAGACGTTGATGAAGGGCTTAACTCCGTCTGATCCAAGGTAAGGATTAACCGTTGCAAAATCAGCATCGAATCCTTTGATGAGAGTATCCCCCACTTTGGATGCTCCGAGGTGTGAGAGCGCGTAGGATTCTGAGGTTGAGCCTATATCGCCGCGCTTTACATCAGCTATAACAAGGAGTCCCTTTTCATGACAGTAATCAATTGTCTTCTTATAGGCGATGAGTCCGGGAAGTCCGAACTGCTCATACATTGCAACCTGCGGTTTTACGGCCGGAACCAGATCGCAGATGCTATCAACTATCTCTTTATTGAATTCAAAGAAGCTGTCAGCTATCGCCTCCGCTGTGTATCCTTTTTCATTAAGAGCCTTGTCCAAAATTCTCTTCGGAATGAAGTCAGTCTTGGGATCAAGTCCTACAACAATTGGTGCCTCAGTCTTTTTGATACCGTCAATTAAGTTTTTGATCATGGGAACTCTCCTTGTGAATAATCTTGTAGATTGCGTTTTTATCTCTCGACAGTATACATGATTTTGGGAGATAAGTTAAGTATCCGGTATGATGTATTTACCGTTAATGGCGCTCGTCTGTGTTCTCAAACCGCTCACAGAATCTTGCTGAAAACGCAGGTGCTTCATTCCCCATAGTGAGGTGGGTGATATCACCGATTCTCAGGGTTCTGAAAATGGCTATCCCTTTTTCGCGCTCCTCTGTGACAATCTCTGTTACGGAAGTCGGCGCCATCGCAAGAAACTGCATGGTGACAAAGGGTGACACTCCCCACAGATGTGACAGCATGATTGATGTAATTCCGAAGTGGCAGAAAAATCCGATAACCTTGTCATTGTTTTCCCTAACCTTGTAAACGCTGCCATCGCGTTCGTATCCATAGTCTGAAAGAAACTTATCAAAGCTGTCTATGACATAATCATAAATCTGTGGCATGTCAGTACTCTTTACGAATTCGGAATCTCTCCACGTTTTCGCATCAAACAATTCAGGATGATTCATATAATATGAAGGAATGATGTCCCAGACTATGCGCTTATCATACTCTCCTGTGGTTTCATTTTTATGAAGTTCGTTCGGAAAGGCAAGTCTTGTCTCTTCATCTGCCTTATTTGCATCAAACAGCGCCGGGAATTCCTTGAGCCAATCTAAAACCGCAGCCTCTTTCCCTAATTCCTTAAGTGAATACTCCGCGGTCTGCCTCGCTCTTCCAAGCGGCGACACATATACATCATCCAAGTGAAAGGACTTGATTTGCGCAGCCAGAAGCTTAGCTTCAACCTTCCCTTTTTCCGTAAGCCCGTCTATCTGATAGTCCGGATCACCATGTCTGAAAAATAAAATTCTCATCGTTTTCTTCCAATCTATTTTGCTGTTTATTTTTTCCTAAAAATCAAGTGATTGAAGAAGGCAATCTTTTTATATTCTTCCTTCTTGCCCGCTTCCGTTTCCAGATCAAGCATAGACTCATACCACTCATCTGTAAACTTGATGTCGTTATTGGAGGACAGTCCAAAGAAAGTTCGCACGCCATATATGCCTGCAAGCTCTGCCTTGTCAGCAACAGAGGCTATCAGGTTTTCGTTGTTGTAAACATTCCTGGTTCCAAATGCGCAGTTTTCATTTTCTTCCTGAGTTAACAATTCAAGTGCAGCCTTCGGATTATCATTTAATACTGCGTACATCATAACTCTGCCGGGATCGTTGTGTTTTACTATAGACAGCATTCCACCTTTTTTCAGAATCCTGACAAACTGCTGCAATAAGGCCTCTCTGTCATCCACATATTCGAGAACGTTGTGGCAGATAACAACATCGTAGCTGTTATCTTCAAGTGTTTCCAGGTACTCCGCTCCCTGTGGAACCAGGTTGTAATCATTGTCTGAAAAGCGAAGGCTGTACATTTCTTCACTTGGCTCAACCGCAGTCACTTCATGGCTTTTTGCATAGTGGCCTGCGGTTATGCAAAAACCTGCACCGAAATCGAGTATCTTTAATTTTTTATCACTCGGAATATTCAGTTGTCTGTATGTCAAATCATAGAACATCCTTCCCCAGGGCTGCTCTACTGTTTTTCTGTAATTATCGATTGCTGCTGACATTTTTCTCCTCCATAGTATTCTATCTTAAGCCATGTCTTGCAAGCCGCATGTTGTTGAATTTTTTTAGATGTGCTTATCGTCCCCGTTTTTTTATTAAAACGTCGACAGCCTCTTCTCCTTGGGCACATAATAAGGGCTGTCCGAATCAACATCATAGGTCTCGTAAAACTCATCAAACTGGCCAACAATATAATTTATGCGTTCCTTATAAGGAAGGTGTGTATCCTTCACCGCCTCCTTTAAGCCGTCCTGTGTGTAGTAGCAGGCATTTTCTCTTGCGTAGGCTTTGAAAAATGCGTCATAATCAGGATTATCTCTTTCCCCGAGAATTCTGAGGCAGCATTCCATTCCCATTAAGTCAGCGAAGGCTTCCTGGCAAACCAGTTTCCCGTCAAGCTTTATGCCATCTCCGACTTCCATCCCATCGAAAAAATCTTCAATTTTCTTAGTCCGATTCGAATACTCCTCGTATTCTTCTTCAGACATCCAGGGATCATTATAGCCCTCATAGTCATAGTTACTGCCTTTGGGGTCATACGCATGAGATAACTCGTGTGCCAGCGTAACTCCCAGATATGCAAGTTTTTCCTCATATGATGCATCGGTAACATCTTCCAGATAACCATCCCCAACAATAATGCTGTTATTATAGGCATTGTAAAATGCATTGACCTGTATAAATGAGCCTGTGAACAATTCCTTATCTGTTTTATCTGTTAAAAGCTGCTTATCTCGAAAGTCATTCAAACTTGTTTTTAGCGCAATGTAGTTTTCCAATGGATTCTCAGTGAGTTCCACTTCGGACAAATCGTCAGTGTGACCATTTTCACCAATGTACTCCTTAAGATAAAAAATCTTGTGATTCGCCTGCTCCTTACCATGCACAGAAAGCCAGTCTGTATCAGCTATCATGCTCCGCATTGTTGCTTTTTCATCTTCTATTATCTCTTTTACGTCATCAATAGTCTTGTCACTAATATATTTATCTTTGAATGTTTTTTCGATTGTGTAACCACCCGCCTGAAACATAGCATATCTAAGGCACTCGTCAAAATCAGGTTTCTCCGCGTACGGATAAAATGCAAAGCTGGTCTCGCCACCGTCTTCTTTATCAAGTCTGGAAAGTGTCACTGCCGCGCAGGCGATCATCTGATCTCTGATTTTCGGAATATTCTCATCTGTATAATAATCATCCAGAAAGCTCAGGTAGTCCAAACTAGAATAGAAGCTTTTATCTCTTCCTAGCGCTTCCTGATTACTTAAGATATCAAGAATCGGGAACTGAACGTTTTTCTCTTCAAGCGTTTTTCTTCCAATGAATCCCCAAAGTGTATCCTCAGACAAACCGTCATGATAGTCGACAATCATCTTATCCATCTCATCAGCATTACTGATGATTTCTTTCGCTCTGTCTTCCGAAAAGCCAAGGTTAATCAGGTAATTTTGCGCCACAGATTTTTGTTCATCTGTCATTCTCCCGTTACCTATGATTGTCTGCGGATCAATGTCATTTGTTATATCACCTCTCACAAAATCAACTCTTCTTGACATTCCGAGATTATAACGTCCCCAGTATTTATCTGTGAAAAGCGAGTATAAATCGTCACGGGTGCACACAGCGTCAATCAGGTCAAGTTTACTCTTTATCTCCTTTTTGGCATCCGTTCCTTCCCACTTTGCATCCAGAATCTGATTGTAAACATAGAGCACTTTGTAAATGTCACTGTCCTGTGGAAGTGATGAAATATCTGTTTTGAATATTTCCACCATTTTGTCGTCAAGAACCTCTGTTCTCTCAGTAATAACAGAGTAATAACTATACCCGTTTTCTTCCAGTTTGGCTTTGGCTTCTTCTTTCCACTGAGCGTTTACCAAGTCATCGAAATCGTAAACGGATTCTCTTTCTATGATTTCTTCAGAAGGGGTTGTCTCCTTTTCACTTTCTATGATTTCTTCAGAAGGGGTTGTTTCCTTTTCACTTTCTATGATTTCTTCCGGCTGAGTAGCCTTATTTGAAACAGATGCTGCGCATCCGGTAACTTGCGCGGAAATAGATACACTTAAAGCAGCCGTCACTAAACAGGCTGCCACCCTTTTAGTGCGACAATTAGTCATTCTTTTCATACCGTTTCCTCCTTAATTTGTTCCCCCAAGCAATTATAGCAATATTGGCGGAATCTCTCAAATTGGAGACGGGGCTGTTTAAACGTGGATTCGACTATAGCTCCACTTTAGGCACTTAAAAAACCAGCCTCACAACAAATCAGATTCCGGACGTCTGATTTGTTGTTCCGAATATATCTCCATACAACAAATTTAACTACATCTATCTGATTTATTGTGTCTCATATTTTTGCAAACAACAAATCAGTTTTCATCTGTTTGGTTTGTTGTGTCTAGTTTTTTTCCAAACAACAAATCAAGCTGTACTGCTTGGTTTTGTTGCATTGATATTTTGTTCAAACAACAAATCCAACAAATATCTCCTTATTTATTGTTTCTTTATTTTTCCAGTACAACAATTATGTCATATGTACTAGTATTTATTGTATCCCCAGGCATTTCTTACAATAAATCCGTAATGATATCCATCTTTTGTTGTATCTATATTTTCTCGGAGTTCATTCCCCTCCTAAGAATCCTGTCAATCCCCGTAGATCTCTGTTAATCCCCGTAGATCTCTGTTAATCCCCGTAGATCTCTGTTAATCTCCGTAGATTTCTGTTAATCTCCCGTAGATTTCTGTCAATCCCCGTAGATCCTCTGTAAAGCTCCTCATAAATCAAGTGTAAATAAATACGCTTAACCGTATTTTTCGCCGCTGAAATCACATGTATTCATATTTATGCTTGACACCGTTATGTTTATGAGTAAAATATAATCTTGTTGTTCTTCGAGCGATTGGTATGCGTTCAGCATGCTATTTTCACAATACTTTTTACAAATTTGGACTCAAAATATATGGCCAGATAGTTTGAACTCCAAAACATGTAACCCCGCTACTGTGAATAATGAGGATAAAAACGAAAAGAATTGAGGACTAATTATATGCAAATAAACACAAATAATATTTACGATTTGATAATAGAAAGAGAAAAAAATCTAACACAAGAAATTGAAAAGCGAAAGAAACGTTTGAATAAATACCCTGAAGGTGATCTCAAAATCATCAGAAATCGTAATAGTTATCAATATTACAAGCGTAACAAAGGGGAGCCTAACGGTGAATATATTCACAAAGATAAACCCAAAACTATTCTTGAACTAGCCCAGAAAAGGTATGACGTAAAATACATCTCATCTGCCGAAAAAGAGTTAAAGCTATTACGATATTTTCTAAATAATTACACTAGCAACACAGCAGGGATCGCAAAATCATTCCCATGGGAAATCAAGGCAAAAATGGATATAGCCGAGATGACAGATGAAGAATATGCAATATATTGGCAGAATATCGAATATAAACCCAAAGAAATGGACGAGGGTGTTCCAATTCATATCACGGCCAGAGGCGAGAGGGTGAGGTCAAAAGCAGAAGAAATGATAGCAAACGCCCTGTTTTCCAGATCCATTCCATACAAATATGAATGCCCTGTAACGCTTTATAATGGAGAAATCAGACATCCTGATTTTACAATACTTAATACTCATACCAGAAAAGTTGTACTGCTTGAACATCTAGGCAAAGTTGATGACCCGGATTATATTTCCAGGAATCTTAGCAAGCTTAGAGATTATGAAAAAACCGGAATATACCTTGGTGAAGAACTGCTCATAACAATGGAGACTCAAAAGATGCCTCTTAACACGCAAAACATTGAGGATTTTCTTGATAAGCATTTTGGAAAAAAGAAGTAATGCAACAAATCAAATGGTACTTCAACGGTTTGTTGTACAGGCAAAAATGCCAAACAACAAACCAGATGGATATCCCCGAATTTGTTGCACTTGCTATTTTCCGAAACAACAAATTGAATAGCAGCTCCTCTATTTGTTGTTTGCACCAATATACCGAACAACAAACTTGAAGGATAAGCCTACATTTATTGCACCTGCGATTTTTCCAAACAACATAATAGACAGATACACCCATATTTGTTGTCCCAATAAGAAATCCAAGCGAATCCAAACAACAAATCAAAACAACAACGTCACTTTTGTTGTACCCACAAAACCTTAGCGCAACAAAGTACCAACAGCATAAACAGTACCCATAACAAAGTACCAACAGCATAAACAGGCGGAGGCCACAGCCTCCGCCCGCAAAAAGCTTGAACTATTTTTCGTAAGCTTGCACTATTTTTCATAAGTTTGCACTATTCTTCGTAATCAAAATCTCTATCTTTCTCTCAGCCATCACTGCTTCTCCGGACCGAAGAAGAATTCATCAATACTCTTTATGAGCTTCGCCTTAGGCATTGTCTTAAGCAGGTATTTTTCAGGGCGAAGGGCGGCCACGCTGACAACACTCTCCTTGTCGCTCTTGGAAGTAAGGAACATAACAGGAAGGGCCTTCAGGCTGTCGCTTTTTCTTATCTCCTGAAGAACCTGTGGGCCGTCCATTTGCGGCATCATGTAGTCAAGAAGCACGAGATCAACCTCATTGCTCTGGAGGAAGTTCAGCGCGATCTTTCCGGAGCTTGCCATGTAAACTCTGTACTTCACAGACAACCAGGTCTTGATCATTCTGAGCATTGTTCCATCGTCGTCCACAACAAGAATCTTCTTTTTCTGATCCTCGGATATCTCGTTGCTCTGAACAGCTGACATGAGCTGATCCGAGAGTTGCTGCACATCAAGCGGCCTGAGGAAAGTTTCAGTGACCTTTATATTGGACAGGAACTTGGAAGCATAATTCAGCTCGTCAGTGTTCCCGACCTCATAGAGAAAGAACCTCTCTCTGTCTATTGCTTCATCGAGATACTTCAGCGGTTCTATACCGTTTTTCTCCGGATTGGAAGTATCGATGTCTCCCAGGTAAAGCACATAAAGCTGGGGTTTATCCTCAACCGCTGTAAGTGCGGCCTTGGTAAACTCGCAGTGAACTATCTCAAATCCGTCTTTCTCCAGCCCCTTCGCAATAGCATTTACCATAAAACTTTTGGATGCTCCAATAAGAAGTACTCTTTTGTCCATATTTTCCCCTCATCCGTCAGCTTCGCTGACACCTTCCCCCAAGGGGGAAGGCTTTTATTTTTCCCTCTCCCCCAAGGGGGAAGGCTTTTATTTTTCCCTCTCCCCCAAGGGAGACGGCTTTTATTTTCTCCCTCCCCAAGGGGAAGGTTCATAGTTCAATCATAAAATCTTCAAAAGTCCATCCCTATCAACAGCAGCGAGCAGTCTTTTGATTTCCTTGTAAGTCCCCTTGAAATCATCGGGCATGCGGTAGTCGTCCATCATGGAGACGACATCGTCTGCACTGTCAAAATAGCTGCCTTCCACAAATTCCTTGAGACTGCGAAGAGCTCCCTTTAATTCCTCCGGTTCTATCAGAGGTTTGTTCAGGTCTTCCTCGGTTTCCGCGGTAGCTTCATCAATAAGCGGCTTCAGGAAATCGATGTACTCCCTGTAATTCGCCAAAAGCTCGGGAGTTCTTCTCTCTATCTCATCCTTGTCTTTCTTATTTCCGCACTGCTCCAGATAAGCGGCGAGGTTTGAAAGCTCGATAGCACCTATGACCCTGGCCGAACTCTTCAACCCGTGCACATAGGTCGTGTAATTATCCAAATCATCGAAGTGCCAGGCATCCTCGATGGATTTTGAGTTATTCTCTATAGCAAGAGCAAAGTTTGTGGCAACCTTCCTGAGTGCGGAGGGCCCGCCGCAGTTCTTTGCACCGGTCTCGTAGTCTATGCCCTTGATATTGGTCATAATTCCGATGGCCTCAAGATCCTCCGCTCCTATCTCCTCAGCCTCTATCACGGAATTAAATTCTTCATCATCAGGTCTGATTATCAGTTCTTCAGGAAGAGCTTTCAATATCGCATCCTCAAGCCTTCCTGAATCAACAGGCTTCGGGATATAGCCTGCAAAGCCTTCCTTCATATACATTTCCCTTGCGCCGCTTATCACGTTTGCAGTAAGCGCAAATACGGGAACATCCTTATTCAGGTTTTCATCCAGTTCCTTCATCGCCCTGTAGGTTTCGACACCGTCCATCTTGGGCATTCTGTGGTCCATGAAAATAATGTTGTACTTGTTCTCGCAGACCTTCTCAAGAGCCTCGAAACCGCTCTCGGCAACGTCTACCTGAACCTGGGTCTGTTTTAATAAGCCCTGTATAACCGTAAGGTTTGCAATCGTATCATCGACAACCAGAATCTTCGCCTCAGGTGCATGGAAGCTCTCGTGGTAGGTATCCTGTCCGAGCAGCGTCTCCTCATAGGTCGCTGCAAAGTCGCCGATAGGATTCCAGTTGAGCACCTTCTGTTTTATGGAAAAAGAGAACTCACTGCCTTTTCCGTATTCACTGCTGACAAGAAGTCTTGAATCCATGAGAGACAGGAGCTGCTTTACTATATTCATTCCAAGGCCGGTTCCCTCGATGGTCCTGTTTCTACTCTCTTCAATACGTTCAAAGGGCGAAAAGAGTTTGTCCATATCCTCTTTGCGGATTCCGATTCCGGTATCCTTCACTCTGAATCTCAGAGATATGTTATCACCATCTATCTTGGTGTAATCGACACTTATGGTAACGCTGCCTTCATTTGTATATTTTATGGCATTGGTTATCACATTCATTGCACACTGTTTAATCCTGATCTCATCTCCGAAAAGGATGCAGGGGATATCCGTTGAAATATTGGTCTTAAGTTCAAGCGCCTTCCCCTGTGCCCTCATGTGTGCGGTATTTACGAGATCGTTGATAAGCGAGCTGAGGTCGTACTCAACAGGTATTATCTCCGTCTTTCCTGCTTCAATTCTGGAAAAATCGAGAATGTCATTTACAAGTCCGAGCAGCAGCTTACCCGAACTGTTTACATTCGAAGCATACTTTAGTATCTCAGCGTCCTTACTCTCCCTGAGTATCATCTCATTAAAGCCGAGCATAGCATTTATGGGCGTTCTGATCTCATGCGACATACTTGAAAGGAAATTGTTCTTCGCCTCATTCGCCATCTGCTGAGCACGCAGTTCATCAGCAAGTGACCGCTGCGCCTGAATCATCTTGATATAGCTGACCATGGTCTCTGCAGTCTTGGTGAAAGTCGAGTACATGTACTCAATCTCATCATCCGTGTGTATGTTCAAATTCTGCAGTCTTCGTAGGTTTTCGTCGAGTCCTTTCGCGCCAAGGTCATAGAAGGACTGCACGGAATCCGCAAGCATCATTATTGGCCTCGTTATTCGAAACTGCGCATACTGATTGGCAATAACCGCCATAGGAATAATGACTATAAGTATCAGAAGTATCAGCTTTGTATCAAAAATGAGAGTGTCATTATTGAGTGTTAGCCGCAGGTATCCTGTCTGCTTTACACTCTCTATCTGACTGACAACCTGCTCGAGATGGATTATGTTGGTCATTTTACTCCAGTCGATAGACTGCGAAATTTGATCAACCTGCTTAATAATACCGGACTCAAATGACTGCTTCATATTGGGAATAAGCGTATTGGCATATATTGCAGCCGCAATTCCCAGCGCTACCGCCTGTATTGAAATAATCAGGGATACCGATCTGCTGAGCTTTGACTTTCTGATATCAGCCATTTTTCTGGAAAGCTCATCCACATCACTTCTGTAATAAACTCCGCTGAAAAACAGCGCCTTTAATTTGTTGGAACCTTTTCCGAGAATCAGATACAAAATTGCCACAGTAATAAAAGCTTCCGGGAACTCATTCAGGAAAAACCAAATATTTCTGGTCGGCATAAACTCGATAAAGCGTCTCCCTGCCAGAATTCCAAGGCAGCCTCCCCACACGCTCCCGTAGAAGAACATGTAAAAAAGCATTGCCAATAAAGCTTTGCGCTTTTTTTCAAACATTCCGCTCATTGAAAAGTATTGAGTGGTTGCCGCACCCACAAGATAAATACCGGTAACAAAGGCGAGTTCCTTGTTGACTGCAGTTTTTACGCCAAACAGAATAAAGCATGAAAAAACAGCGGGAGTAACACCCTCAAGCCCCGCAAAAATAAGAAGCGGTGAAAATTTAAACAGGTACACGCTAAAGAACTGTAATCCCGAAAGCTCATCACCGTTATCAATATGCAAGTTGTTTTTAATTGTGATTACTGTTGCAAAAGCAAACAGAACTATCAGAACAATATGCCTGATATAAAAATTGCGGTCACGTTTACGCATAATTACAGTATCCTCTTAAGACGGTCACTGTTCGGAATATCTGACTGCTGTTCCCTTTCCTGCATTTTTCGCCATGCAAAGCGCCATGTCTGCCTTGCGGTACAGATCATGGTATCCTCTGCCCTGATCGGGATGAATGACATAGCCCGCAGAGACTGTGAACGTAATTTTGTCATCATGGTATCTTAAACTGAAAATGTTGTCACAAAGATCCACGATTCTGTCTTCTATGTTCACCGGCTGAATATTTTCAAGGAAAATCAGGAACTCATCCTGATCTATATGGCACACAATGCCATCTCTTCCAAAGAAGTCATCCAGCCTTGCGGAAATTCTTCTCAAAACCTCATCGCCCGCAAAACTTCCAAACCTATCGTTTATATCTCTGAAATTATCCACATCGACCATTATCAGCACCGACTTCCCGCCGTGATGCCTGTAAAGCCTGTTTCTGATAAGCGGAACAGCGGTATGTCTGTTGTAAAGCCCGGTAAGT
Source organism: Butyrivibrio sp. ob235 (assembly GCF_900109475.1). NCBI lineage: Bacteria > Bacillati > Bacillota > Clostridia > Lachnospirales > Lachnospiraceae > Butyrivibrio > Butyrivibrio sp. ob235. Next base: position 374,783 of record NZ_FOBE01000002.1, on the reverse strand, counting down.
GAATCACGCTCGGCCATCTGTCTCACTAGATCTTTAGATCTCTTATACTCATCGATATCGAAAGACAGGAAATACGCAACGATGCTTCCCTCTTCCTCTATTATCTGATAGATGGTATGCGTCCATCTCGGAGCCATCTTTTTATCAACTATCCTGTGAAATTCAATCTCATCAAAATTAATTCCGCTGTGATAAGCAAGAATCAGTCTGTCCTTGCTGAAAAATTCCTCAACGTTTCTCTTTTCCTCGTCGATAACCGTATTCTCGACTATGTCATCTATCATCTCCTGGTAGGATTCCTGCCTGTGATATTCCTTATCAAGTATCTTGCGCTTACTGCTAAGGTGGAGTCTAACCAGCTTATCCTCAGACAGATTCGCAACTATGAAAAATGAATGCTTCTGGAACTGGGAATAGGAATTGTACTCAAGCAGCGACACAAACCCTCTTGCTGCCAGAGTGAGGTACACCGGGGACTGCGCCATAAACTGCTCATCCTCAATTGTTCCGATCCTGTCTATTTCATCCTCTTCGGGCTCCTCATTTTTGAGTTCAATAATATTCTTGTTGTGTGAGAGCGCACTCTCATCCTCTTCCATTGCGGTTTTTGAAGGCCTTTCGTTACCCTTGGCTTCATCGAGATAATCAATGCATTCGGATTTGGACATAGGTCTTCCGAAGAAATAGCCCTGAGCCTTTTCACAGCCGACTCTCTTTAGGAAATCCCATGCTTCCATGGTTTCCACACCCTCTGCAAGGGTCTGGATTCCTATCTCTTCTGCCATGTTGATGACATTTTCCCAGATAGCGGTCTCCTTTGGATTGGATCCAAAGTTCTGCAAAAACTTCATGTCGAATTTGAGGACGTCAAATTCATAGTCCTTTAGAAGATTCAGTGATGAATAGCCGCTTCCGAAGTCGTCCATCCAAACCTGGTAGCCACCTCTCCTGAATTTATCTATTGTTCCCTTCAGTACGTCCTGGTTGTCGTCAAGGGCACTCTCGGTAACCTCAATATGTATGAGGTTCTTGGGTATTTTATTTACGCTGACCGCATCGTTAACAACGCGGTACATATCCTTTTGATGAAAATCGGTGCGGGAAAGATTGATGGACACAGGCTGGGGTTTATAGCCATGATCCATGTATTCCCTGATATCCTCGCAGACCTGCCTTATCACATAGGCATCGAGCTTGTAGATAAGGTGTGCATCCTCGAGAATAGGTATGAAAACTCCGGGCATAAGGAATCCGTGTTTAGGATCCACCCATCGTGCGAGCGCTTCAAAACCGCATACTCTTCCCGAGATAACCCTTACCACGGGCTGATAGTAAACCTGAATATATCCGTTCAGAACCGCATCGCTTATATTGTGAATTATGTAATGTGCCAGATCGAGCTGGTTGCCCAGCTCTCTGTCATAGTATCTGTAGATATTGTCGTAATTGGCTTTTATACTGTTGCAGGCAATTCTCGCCTTGTCGCAGGCCATACTGATGTCCGTATCATCGGGTTCAAGCTCATAAATACCAGCATGGAGATCAACTCCCGCATCGGGATTGTAGCTTATAACTCTTCTTCGGAGGTCTTCAATTCTCGCCTCTATTCCTGAAAAATATGCAAGTGCAACGAAATGGTCATCGGAAAATCTTGCCACCATAAGTTCCGGAAAAATCTTCTCAATATGTTTTGCCAGATTCTGAAGAAAGCGGTCACCGGCCTCAAAGCCATAGCGCGAGTTGTAGCTCTTAAAATTCTGCACATCAAAATAGATGATGGCAAATTCCCGCTCGGTCTTCGCGCGGCTATCCATCAGATTCTGCGCATTTTTCCTGAAAGAATAAAGATTAGGAAGTCCGGTTAACTGATCAATCTCTTCGTTCTTTAGCATAATTTCCCCACTAAGGTATCATACTTGCTTCAGTGCATAGTACTGATTATTTTTATTTACTATTACAGGCGCATTGGCAAATGCCTCATCCCCGATATAGCACCTGTCCTTTTCTTCATCACAGGTAAATTTTCTTCCGTCAGGATCTTTTTCCATAACAGCTTCAAGTGCCTGCTCAAGTGTTTCGTCAGGCTTGCACAGATAGATATTCATAGCATCCTCCCTTATACATCATTTTTATTCTACAACGAAAATCAAGCTTAAAGTGCGTTTTTATGTTTTTTTAAGAGTATTTAAAGTATTCCTTTACATTCCATGAAAAATAAAGCAAAATAGGAACGATTGCGATTTTTGATAGGAGATTTATTTATGGATTCAGAAAAAATAAAAAAACTTGGCATAATGACGCTTGGTGTTTTCTTTATGGGCTTTTTCCTGTCCTTCTTGATTGAAGTAAATCTTGGAACCGATCCCTGCACCTTCATGAACCTTACTATTTCAAGTCGTCTTGGAATTTTATTCGGAACCTGGCAGGTACTGCTCAATTTGGTACTCTTCGTTTTTGTTGTACTGTTTGACCGTCACCAGATCGGTCCCGGCACCATCGCGAACATGGTATTCATCGGATACATTTCTGATTTTTGCAGATGGATATGGAAAAAGACCATCCCCGAATTTGTATTCCGGGAATGGCCCTACAGAGCTGTTGTATTTATAGTGGCACTACTGTGCTTTGTAATTGCGGCATCTCTTTACATGAATGCCGACATGGGCGTTGCCCCCTATGATGCGATACCGAATATCATCAGTGATCGCTTATTAAAGAGCGTCCCCTTCAAGTTTGTCCGCATCGGTTTCGACGGTACCGTTCTCCTCATCGGTTTCCTTCTCGGAGGCCGCATCGAGATCTGTACTGTTCTCATGGTCTTCCTTCTCGGTCCCACCATCAGTGCTGTCGGTGGTTTCCTGAACCAGAAGGTCTTCAACTTCTGATTTCTTATCATCATTCTTATCTTCCTGAAGACTCTTATCAATGAGGTCTTCAGAAGTGATAAGCTTGATGTCCTCTGGAGTGGGATTTTCAAGCTTCGCGATTCTTCTGGCCTGGTTGGTCACGATTTCCTCGAAAAGATTTCTAACCTCACGCGCATTAGCAAAATTCTCAAGACGGGTGAGTTTTCTCTGACTGATCATCTCACGTATGTGCTTCTTGGCATCCTCTTCCACCTCGTATTCATACTTCTTGAGGTTCATGTTGAAGATCTCTTCAAGTTCATCCACAGAGTAATCCGGGAATTCAATATACTTGTTGAAGCGGGACTTAAGGCCGGGATTGGAGTTTATAAAGTTCTCCATCGGTTCCGTGTAACCTGCAACAATAACAACGAGATCATCTCTGTGATCCTCCATAGCCTTGAGGATCGTATCGATTGCCTCCTGACCGAAGGCATCATTTTCCTGAGAAAGCGCATAAGCTTCATCTATGAAAAGTACTCCGCCGAGAGCCTGATTTATCTTCTCCTGAGTCTTAAGAGCTGTCTGTCCGACATAACCTGCTACTAGACCGGAGCGGTCAACCTCGACGAGCTGTCCCTTGGAAAGAACACCAATCTGCTTGTAAATCCTGGAAATAATGCGGGCAACTGTTGTTTTACCTGTTCCGGGATTACCTGTAAATACCAGGTGAAGTGATACAGGTACGGACTTCATACCTTCGTCTCTTCGTAGCTTCTGAACCTTGGCAAAATCGGTAAGTTCCTTAACATCGTGCTTGATGGAGGAAAGACCTATCAGAGAATTCAGATCTTCCATCGGATCTGTCTCAGGTTCCTCTGGCTTTTGCTCCTGCTTAGGTGCTGCATCTCCTGTTGACACTGCTGTAGGTGCCGGAGGAACGGGCTTGTTCTTGTTTTCGAAAAGTTTTCTCGCCTCTTCAAGTGCCTCGTTGGCATCCTGATAATGTTCGGTTTTTCTGCCTGCATTTCCGGATTCAGGCTTAGCGGGGCTGTTTTCCTCAGGGTACTTAGGACCTATGTTCTCTTCACCTTTTTTCAGATTTTCAAAGTCCCTGCTGACCTTCCTTCTTATGCTCTCTTCCTTCTTCGGATCATCAAATACCGGCGGTTTTCCGTCTCCGCCTGATCCCGGGCCGAAGAAGTCGTTGTAAATATCTCCCATGAAATTGTCTGACATCGTAATGCTCCTTGTAACTTACTGATACCACTCCGATACGTCACATCTGTTTGCAACGCCGTAGCCTGTACCGTTTGATGTAAACTGCCATGCAAATTTATTGCCCTGGTCATATCCGCAATATCCGCGGTAATCTGCTACCCAGAGAGGGTACTGCAGCTGACTCATATCAAGTCTGTTATTGTACCACCAGGTTGATGAATAAACACCACCGGTGATGCCTCTTGCATAAAGCTGAGAAACCGTAGCCTTTACTGCGGCTGTTCTCTGAGCAACGCTCATATTATCCGATCTGCCGGAGCCTGTGCCACTGCTCTCAACATCGATAAATACAGGCATCGATGTATTAAGTCCGCTTATGGTATTGGCAATCCAGTTAGCTTCCTCCGCACCCTCTGCTTCGTTTACAGCTGTGGTAAAGAAGTAGAAAGAGTAAGGAATTCCGTACTGCTGGCAGTTATAAACATTACTTCTGAACTTGGAATCCTCTACAAGAGCACCGCTGCCGTATCCGCGATAACCCACACGGATAATAACTCCGTCGCAGCTGTTCTTAAGCTGCTTCCAGTCATTAACGGTATTATGGCTTGAGATATCCACAAGCTTACCGGTGTTGTATGTAAGTGAACAGATGCTGCCATTATTATTGTTTTCCTTGGGTGCATCGGGATCGATAACCAAAACCTTGCAGCTTGCTGCCTTATTGTTGGAGCCTGCCCTGCAATAGATCTGGCAGTCGCCATATCCCTGCAAAGTAACAAGTCCTCTCTCATCAACCGTAGCAACATTTGTGTTTGTGCTTCCCCAGAGAATAGGTACATTCGAATACTTCGAAGGTTTTACCTTTGCAGTAAGCTGGAAGGTCTTTCCTTCATAGTTTCTGGTCTTAAACTTTTTACTCTTAAGATTCAGCTTAACGCTGCTAACTTTTACTTTTTTTGCGACGGTAAGGTGAAGAACGAATTTCACTCCATCCTTCTTATTGGTAACCGTGATGTCACACTTACCCTTCTTAAGAGTGGTTACAACACCCTTCGTAGTTACGGTTGCAACCTTTTTATTTGATGTTTTGTACTTGAACTGTGATTTGTTCTTGGAAGTCTTGATGATAGCTCCGTATCTGGTAGCTGCAATGGCAAATTTCATGCCCGGCATGACACGGACTTTCTCAGACTGAGCATTCTCCGCATCCCCGTCAGATACCTCGGCAAGCAGCGGATTGAAAACAGCTTCGGACTCATCCTGCTGTTCAATAGATATTTCTTTTGTATATATGCCCGAATAATTGATCTTCGCGGCACTAGCGTTCATAGCAGGTACTGCCGTAAATACAAGCGCTGCGGAAAGTATACCTGCAAAAATTCTCTTAGATAATTTCATACACTCCTCCATATTAAACAAAACAACATACCATATAAATTATACCACAAAAAGCGGCTGCCTAGATAGACCAATCTAGGTAGCCGCATATATTCGGCAATATTTTGAAGCACACCGCAACTATTTATATTTTCCTGCTCTTGAGTTCAGGGTGCTCCTTGTAGAATTCCTCTTTATCCTTATACATGGCAAGATCTGCATTTCTCATGGCTAAACGGATGTCGTCACCTTTTGATGAAAAGTGGCTACCGATAGACATTGTAATCTCTGCAGGATAGGTTGTTTTTTCACGAAGCTTATCTATTTTCTCGTTAAATGCATCCTCTGTGGTATTTATGCTGATAATGGTAAACTCATCACCACCGGCTCTGTAAATCTCATCCGTATCAAAGACGGAGGATATTATAGATGCCGCAGACCACAGCATCTGGTCGCCTGCTTCGTGGCCATACTTATCGTTTACATACTTAAGACCATTCAGGTCAATAAAAATCACTCCGTAAGGCCTGAGCCTAAGTTCCATTTTTGATACAAAGGCATCTACCCTCATATTCATGGCATTTCTGTTGAAAACTCCGGTCAGTGAATCCATGTTACTGAGTTCTCGCATCTTTTCCATAAGATTATGGTTTGCAAGCTCCGCAGCCAGGAAAAACGAAGTATGCTCAAGAAGTTCCTTAATCTCAATAGTTCTCGAAACATCAAAATTTATTACGTAAAGATATCCAATCGTGATCTTATTCTGGACAAGTGGAACAAAGCAGATGCTTTTTGCTCCATTATCTCTAAGCGAATGTGCCCATTCCGGATTTCTTTCCTCCAGGCTTTTCATGTCATCCTCATCGGTTATAATAACACAATTACTTTTCTCAATTGTCTTATCCCAGGTCTTAACAACCTCAGGCGGAATATTCTCAATCCTCTTCGCATGTTCTGCTTCGTCTACATCTTTTGTCTTACCACCGATATATTTAAGTCCATGGGTAAGCTCGTCTATACTGAGAACAGTCACGCTGTCCGCATCACATTTTTCATAAATCTCCCGGACAACCTCATCCACGGCCACCATGAAATTGTCCGAAGTACGGAAAGTGGCACAGCTTTTTATTACAGACGCTGCTGTGTCCATCGTAACATTGCCCATTCTCTCGGGATCCGCTTCCTTTGTGAGTTCATATGAAAAAATGCAATATCCGATATCGTCACGATCTGAGGCAAGCGGAATATAAACCTGATCCATCCACATTCCTATAGCCTTAGCCTCAACATAGGTATGGATCTGCTTATTGCGCAGTGCAGCCGATGATACAAAATGCTCGAACTTTCTTTCCTTGGGGAAAAGCTCGGTATAAATCATTCCGTCATAATAGGTGGGCGGCATAGTTTTTTTATATTTTTCATTAGCCGCAACAATGCGCAGTTCACCCATCTCTCCGTCCGGGAGTCTCTCCACCGACAGGACGCAGGCTATTGTATTTAATGAATTAACTAATGCGGAAAAATCCATATCTTCACCCTTATATTTTGCTGAAATATCGCAGTGCCATGTGGATATTTGAATCCTATTTCCCACAATACTATTGTATAGGAGCAGCAGTGAAGTATGAATTATCTAAAACTTAAATTTCTGTAAAAGATTATAAAAAAGAAGCTGTGAAAAGGAATGCCTTCTCACAGCCTCTATTCTTGTTTTAATTATTCTATGATACCGGGATCTTAGAATTTTCCAGCCTTTGCAGCTTCCTCGATGGAAACGGCTGTAGAAACAGTCATACCAACCATCGGGTTGTTACCAGCGCCGATAAGACCCATCATCTCAACGTGTGCGGGAACGGAAGAAGAACCTGCAAACTGAGCGTCAGAGTGCATACGACCCATAGTATCTGTCATACCGTAGGAAGCAGGACCTGCTGCCATGTTATCGGGATGAAGTGTACGTCCGGTACCACCACCTGAAGCAACTGAGAAGTACTTCTTACCAGCCTCAGTACGCTCCTTCTTGTAAGTACCTGCAACGGGATGCTGGAATCTTGTAGGATTGGTTGAGTTACCTGTGATAGATACGTCAACGTTCTCCTTCCACATGATAGCAACACCTTCCTGTACATCGTTAGCGCCGTAGCAGTTAACCTTTGCACGAGGTGAATTTGCATCCTTTGAATAGCACTTTCTGAAGACTTCCTCTACCTCACCTGTGAAGTAGTTGTACTTTGTCTCTACATATGTAAAGCCGTTGATACGGGAAATGATCTGTGCAGCGTCTTTTCCAAGACCATTAAGGATAACGCGAAGAGGCTTTGTACGAACCTTGTTAGCCTTCTCTGCGATACCGATAGCACCCTCAGCAGCTGCGAATGACTCGTGACCTGCAAGGAATGCGAAGCACTCTGTATCCTCTTCAAGAAGCATCTTACCAAGGTTACCGTGGCCAAGACCAACCTTTCGACGGTCAGCAACAGAACCGGGGATGCAGAAAGCCTGAAGGCCGATACCGATTGCTGCAGCAGCATCAGCAGCCTTGCGGCAGTTCTTCTTGATTGCGATAGCAGCACCTACTGTGTAAGCCCACTTAGCGTTCTCAAAGCAGATAGGCTGAATGCCTTCGATGAGGCTGTAAACATCAATGCCTGCTGCCATTGTAATATCTTTACATTCTTCAATAGAAGAGATGCCATACTCCTTAAGGCAAGCCAGGATCTGGGGCTCTCTTCTTTCATATGATTCAAATAAAGCCATTATTTTTTCCTCCTTACCTTTATCACTGTTTTCTGGGATCGATGAATCTTGCAGCGTCTGCTACACGACCATACTGACCCTTAGCCTTCTCAATAGCTGTGTTTGCATCGTCACCAGCCTTGATGAAGTCCATCATCTTTCCAAAGTTAACATACTTGTAACCAATGATCTCGTCGTTCTCATCAAGAGCAAGGTCTGTGATGTAACCATCTGTAAGCTCAAGATAACGAGGTCCCTTGTCAAGTGTACCATATGTAGTACCTACCATTGAACGTGATCCCTTACCAAGATCCTCAAGGCCGGCACCAATCTGAAGTCCATCCTCTGAGAATGCAGACTGTGTTCTACCATAAACAATCTGAAGGAACAGCTCTCTCATAGCTGTGTTGATAGCGTCACATACAAGGTCTGTATTGAGCGCTTCAAGAACTGTAAGACCGGGAAGAATTTCAGCTGCCATAGCTGCTGAGTGAGTCATACCGGAACATCCGATAGTCTCTACAAGTGCCTCCTGGATGACACCTTCCTTAACATTAAGGGAAAGCTTACAGCCACCCTGCTGAGGAGCACACCAGCCAATACCATGTGTATAACCGGAAATGTCCTTAATCTCTTTGGACTGAACCCATTTTGCTTCTTCAGGAATGGGAGCAGCACCATGATGTACCCCTTGTGTTACGGGACACATATTTTTTACCTCTGTTGAGTAAATCATAAGTACCTCCTTATTGTTAGTGTTTACTATAGTATGATAAATTTTTATCGTTTACTACGCACTACATTTGGATTCTACTAAAAAATGCAGATTATATCAAGGTTTTATGAGTGTTTATGTTATTAAATAATAATAAACACTTATTGATACCTATCGTAAACGACTTTACCGTCCTTAAACTCCCAAATTCTTGTTCCGTTGGCATAAACTATGTATGTGCAGCTTGATTTCTTGATGCCGACTTTCTTAGCCTTTTTCTTGAATGTCTTTGAAACCTTCTTTACTGAATCTCTGGCCTGTCCTATTTCCTTAGGCTGCATTTTTGCTGACATATCAAACATCCATGCATCCAAGGGCATATCCAGCTTAATTGTGAAGTTGTATTTGCTGCCCTCTTTTTTATATGTAACCTTGAGGTTACCGGTTATACCCTTGCACTTGTTTCCACCCTTGTTGATCTCTTTGCAAAGCTTCTTCGCAGCCTTGTCCTTGTTTGCTGCGCTTGCTGTCATTCCTACTGCGCCAAATACCATCATGAACGCAAGCATAAGTGACAAAACTTTTACTACTACTTTTTTCATACTCTTTCTCTCCTTTTTTGTATAGTTCCCCTCATGTGTTTTGTCCGGGCAGATTGCCCACCTGTCTATGATAGCAGAAAATAGTTGGGCTGTGGGATTTTTATTGAAACTATTCTTGCTTATGGATGCAATCGTCCGTAAAATACGGTAGAGGAAATAATTCAATTAATTGTGACTAAGGAATTTCAGAATGAAAATATTTATTTTAAGACACGGAACAACTGCATGGAATAATAAGAGACTTATTCAGGGGCAGACTGATATACCGCTGGACGAGCTCGGAAAATTGATGGCTACGGAAACCGGAAAAGGACTAAAAGCTGCGGGCGTTTCTTTTGATAAGGTGTATTCGAGTCCTCTTTCGAGATCGTATGAAACGGCTGAGATTGTTTTGCGGGAACTTTGCGGAAGTAATGGCGATAGCTGCACTACTTCCAGTGAATGCCACTTGAATGAAAGTCAAAATACGTTCAATATTACAACCGATGACAGATTGAAAGAGCTTCACTTTGGTTTCATGGATGGCGGAAGTGTTTTTGAGATGACGGAAGATGAACACTGTCCTTTCAGATATTTCAAGACAGCACCCGATTTATATGAGAAGGAAATTCTCGCCTGGAGGAACTCTAATAATACCGAAGACAAAACGGCTAATCCCGAGCTTCTGAGTGAGCTCTGCCTTCGTGCGAAGGATTTCATGATAAATGTTATAGAGCCGATGGCCAACTCGAGTGCAAATGCTAACAATACTTCAGCTTCCGAAAGCGATTCTGCTTCTTGTGATAGTACCGTTCTCATAAGTGCTCATGGGGCACTCAGTAAAGCCATACTCATGTATGTCCGCGGTGAATCCGATCTTGCAAAATTCTGGGGCGACGGCCTTCTCCCCAACTGCGGAATTGCAGTTGTCGAACTGACTTTTGACGCAAGGAAGCCAATCTACAAAATTCTGAATTCTTCCGTGGTCTATTACGATGAAAGCATCCAGGATAAAGCGCCGAAGCTACTGTAAGATTCTTCGCAAATACAGCTTTTTATTTTATTTGTTACTCTTTTTTAGCGCTTTTTCTTATAAAAAGAAGCCATTTTTTCGCAATCCATAATAAATAATAAGTTTGTTACTCCTTTTTCATAATAAACAGAGTAACAAACTTTCTTTTTCCCCTTAATTGCGAAAATATTGCTTTTCACAATCTCCAAATAAGACTAAAAAGAGTAACAAACTAAATAAAATATGTAAATTGCGAAAAGGCAGAAAGTTGAATTACTTTCCGCCTTCATTTTTCTACATGAATAAAATTTGTTCTAATCAACTTCAAATACAAATTACGTACTTAATACTTAATCTCGAAGGTTCGCTCATCTTCTTCAACAGGAATTGTCGCCATGGTCATGTCCATCACATCAATGTAGGTGCCGGATTTGACGGCGGCGATCCACTGCTGAATTTCTTCCATTGTGCCCTGGGCTTCTGCCGTAACCGAGCCGTCCCACTCATTCTTCACCCAGCCGGTCAGGCCGTACATATTGGCTGTATGAAAAGCAGTATAGCGGAAACCCACTCCCTGCACATATCCTTTGAACTTTACGTGAACGCGAACCTTACTCATATTTTTCCTTTAATAAATCCTGTAATTCCCAGACAACGCCAGAAGTGCAAACATATAGAGACAGTTGTCGTAGTATCTGCGCTCGCCCTTCCTGAGCGGCTGATTCCAGAACCATTCCACCCATTTACGCGCGGTCTCAAAGTCGGCACCCGCTTTGTCGTTATCGCTGCCGTCCGCTTTTGCCCCCGGGTTATCAATCGCAAGCGCACCCTGCGCAATTGTTGCAAGCAGTCCAAGCGGATGAAGCACAGGTCTCTCGAGAGGTGTCCCGTCTACCTTATAGGCACATCTGACAGCCTCAAGATCTGTTCCGAAAAATTTCATCATCTTAAGCGGAACTCCTAGCTGGCCGCAGTCCTCACCGAACCAGATCGCATCAAGGCCGATATTCGCAGCAGTTCTGTAGGCATCGCTGAAGAAGTCACCAAACTGTCCCCAGGGGAGCTGCTTATCCATGGGTGTTCCGTCAAAATTGCCATACTCAGGGCTAAGTCCGGTGTCCTTGTGACAAGCCTTTACAAGATATTCCCTGCTGACCTTAGCAGCTCTTGCAAAAAATTCTCTGTCCTCCTCGTTTGCCCAGAGCGCAAAGAGCTCATAGAAATGAGGCAGATGATAAGAAGGGTCAGTGTGCGGGCATCCGGGTACAAACAGAATTTGTCCGTTTTCCCTGTTCCACATGGGTGCTCCGGGCCTGCTGTTTTCACCCTTATGAAGGCATGCGCTCAGTATGTTCCTGGCCTCCCTGCTGTAGTTGAAAATTCCCTCGCCGTCGCCCCATCTGTGAGAAGCGAAAAACAGCGCCATCGCATAGAATTCCTCTCCGTCAGGAGCCGGACCATAGGCGTTCTTTTTGCCGTTTGTCTGACATGACCAGGCAAAATAACCTTCGTTTTCACCCTCGTCCATGTACATGTAGGTCTTGGACCACTTCCATATTCGGTCAAACTCTTCCTTCATGTCAAGCTGAACGCACATCATCATTCCGTAGGACATACCCTCGGTTCTGGCATCATTGTTGCCGGTGTCGGTGAAGTATCCCATATCCTCCCCGGCTTCGTGGTAGATTCTCTCATTATCATCATAGAAAAAAGTCTGAACCGACTCTTTGATCTTAGCGCTTATTTCTTCATCGGATTTCCCGATTTCTCTGAAAAGATTTCTGTATTCGCCTGTCTTAAATGCTCCCATTTTCCGACTCCTCACTTTAAAAAAAATTCAGGATGATATCTTGATTATAATGGCTGTCATAAAGTAATTTCTACTGATATATTCTCATGACAGTTTTTCCATGTCTTACTTAAAGTTGCTTTTTTATATGTGGTTGTTGCGGTTCGGAGTCTTTATTGCAATCAGAACGTTTGTTTGGTAGAATGTATTTGAATTACGGAATTAGTTTCAAATTAAGCACTTTTTGCTACATAAATCTTATCAAAAGGGAACCAGCATGACAGATATTCTTGAGAATTTAAATAAAGCGCAGAAGGAAGCGGTCACCACGACGGAAGGGTACGTCCGCGTCATCGCCGGCGCGGGAAGCGGCAAGACGAGAGCCTTGTCGCACCGCTTTGCATACCTTGTAAACGGACTTGGTATTATGCCGGGTCATATTCTTTGCGTGACTTTTACCAATAAATCCGCGAACGAAATGCGGCAGCGCATCCACAATCTCACAGGTGATAACGACACCGGATACATCAACACTTTTCATGGATTCTGCGTATCTGTGCTTCAGGAGGATTCGCACGCGGTCTCCTATCCCAAGAGTTTTCTTGTGCTGGATAATTCCGACATCGACGAGATGCTGAAGATCATCTACGAGGAGCGCGGGCTTTCGCTTCGCGACATGACTTTCAGCGCCGCCAGAGACATGTTTGAGATTCGCAAGATTTTCAAGGAACCCGAGTACTACCTCGATATGATCACCATGTCACTGGATACTCTTAAGGAAAAATACGACAAGGCCACTGAGGTATCCGACATCCTCTTCTACGGCTACCTTTACCAGGAGAAGAAATGCTTCGGGCTTGATTACAACGATCTTATCAAGTTCTCTCTCTACATCTTTTCACAGAACGAAGACATCAAGCTCAAGTGGCAAAAAAGGCTCGAGTACATAATGATCGATGAGTTTCAGGATATCGACAGCCTCCAGTACGAGCTGATGGAGGTGCTTTCGGGCTACCATAAGAATCTTTTCATCGTGGGCGATCCCGACCAGACCATCTACACCTGGCGCGGCGCCAATGTGAAATACCTGCTGGATTTCGATAAGAATTTCCCTGATGTCACGACCATCATGATGAATGACAATTACAGGTCCACGCCCCAGATCCTTTCAGCCGTTAACTCTCTTATTGATAAAAACACGCAGCGAATCAAGAAGGATCTATGTTCCACGCTTCCCGCCGGTGAGAGTGTTCTTTGCCATTTTGCACCGAATACCGCGGACGAAGCCGACTGGATCACAGGCGAGATTCTGACTCTTAAGGGGATGGGCATCCCTTATAAGGATATGACTGTCCTGTACCGAGCTCACTATGTAACCCGCACTATTGAGGAGGGACTACTTCGTGAGAAGATTCCCTACACAATTTATTCAGGTGTCCAATTTTTTGGACGCATGGAGATCAAGGACGCACTATGTTATCTTCGCATGATTGTATACCGCGATGATATTTCCTTCAGGCGAATTGCGAATGTTCCCAAGAGGAATCTTGGGAAAAAGAGGATGCGTTTTCTTGAGGAATATGCCAATGCAAATAACTGCAGCCTTTACAAAGCGCTGGGTGATAATTTGGACAATGAAATAATGCGCGGAACGAAAGCAGCTTCATTCCTTAATCTTATAGAAAAATGGAGTGACTGCTACGAGGGCCTTCCGGCCTCTGAGGTTCTCGCTAAAATTCTGAACGAGAGCGGCTACGAAGAGATGCTGCGAACCGAGGGTGCCCAGGAGCGACTTGATAATCTCGCGGAATTAAAGCAGTCAGTATTTGAATATGAGACCACCTGCGGAGAGGAAGTCGGACTCGAGGACTACCTTAAACATGTCGCACTTTTCACCAATGCCGATTCAGATGCCGGAAAAGAGGACAAGGTAAAACTTATGACAGTTCACGCCGCAAAAGGCTTAGAGTTCCCTTATGTATTTTTGTGCGGAATGAATGAGGGAATTTTCCCTTCAAGAAAAATCCGTACCCTTGAGGGTATGGAAGAAGAAAGACGTCTCGCCTTCGTTGCCATGACTAGAGCTCAGAAAAGGCTATTCATATCGGAAGCAGGCGGAATGAATTTCGAGGGACTGCCACGATACCCTTCGAGATTTATTCTTGATATAGACAGCAGCCTTCTCGAGTTCACAGAGAAGCCCGACGAAGGCATGATAAAGGCTGTCCGAAAATTTATCGACAATGATTCCAGACATTTAAAAGGTGCTGAAAAGCTGAACCTCTTAGAGCCGGGTCAGCGTGTTAAGCATGCAATCCTCGGCGACGGAACAATACTTGAACTCAACACAGCTGATGGATGCTATCTGATTCAGTTTGATGAGATGGAGACACCGAGGCAGATATCATTTAAGGTAAAGCTGACCACAGTTTAATAAAATACATGTGCCGCCAGACGCACAATAAAACAGCCCGGTGGCGTATACCACCGGGCGTCTTGTTCTCATAATTATTGCATGCCGTTCTGCTTCATGGCATCAAGTCTGTCCATGCAAGCTCTGATAGTCTGGAGCAGAGTCTCCGATTTGATCGGCTTTCTAATAAATTCAAGAGCTCCGTGCTTGTAGACTTCAAGCTCGGTCTCTTCCTGCTCATTGGCAGTCATAAAGATAGCAAAAATATTTCTTCCGAAGCGCTCATGCATTTTATCCATCATCTCGAAGCCGTTCATCTTCGGCATCATGTAGTCGGAAAGAACGATATCGGGATGATACTGCTCGTATTCCTCAATAGCTTCCTCTCCGGAAATAGCAGTTATTGTCTTGAACTCTTTGGAAAGAATCTTCTCGAGCATCATCAGAATCATGTCATCATCATCAACAATCAGTATAGTCTTATCAGCCATTTGTCATCTCCCTCATAAAGATAAATCTTAATTGAAACGGATAAAACAATCATTATTTAATAACTAAATGTTCATACAAACATTGTAACTGATTGTGTAGACAATTTCCATATTATTCTGTGAATTTTTTAGACATATCAAATAGCGATTTCTTCCTCGTGTACCTTCTGAATCTCTTCAATAGCGGAAAGCATAGGTTTTACGTCTTTTCCCTTAATTTTTCTATCCACATAGTTCTGTGTAATCTTCATAACGGTGCCGCTAAGTGTAACTACACCGATAAGGTTAGGGATAGCCATCATTCCGTTGAAGGTGTCGGACAGATCCCATGCAAGTGAGAGATCCATAGTAGAACCTACAAGGATGAAAAATACGAACAGGCACTGATATAGCTTGACCGCCTTTGTTCCGAACAGGTACTCAAAGCCCTTGCTGCCGTACTGGCTCCAGCCGAGAACTGTGGAAAACGCAAAGAACAGAATCGCAATTGCGATAAATGCCGATCCGAATTTTCCGAAGATAGTTGAAAAAGCCTCAGCTACAAGAGCTGTTGAAACCTGGTCTGAGATAACCTCTCCTGTATCGAGATTAACAAGTCCGCTGGATAAAACCGCAAAAGCTGTAAGTGTGCAGACAACGATTGTATCGGCAAATACTTCAAATATTCCCCACATTCCCTGAACAACGGGCTCTCTTACGTTGGAGCTTGAGTGAACCATAACCGAAGAACCAAGACCTGCCTCGTTGGAGAATACTCCTCTTTTCATACCCCACTGCATAGCGTAGGCGATTCCGCTTCCCACGATTCCCCCGCCGACAGCTCTCATTCCGAATGCACCCTTGATGATGGATGTGAAAACAGCACCGGCCTGATCAATGTTCATAACAACAACTACGATTGCTCCGATGAGATAGATGACTGCCATGAAAGGAACAAGTCTCTCGGTAACGGAAGCAATTCTCTTAAGTCCTCCGACGATAACAAGTCCTGCGACCACCATCAGGATCACGCCTGTAACAACGTTAGGTACTCCGAACGCTGAATTCATGTTTACGGAAATGGAGTTGATCTGGCTCATATTACCGATTCCGAAGGATGCAATAACGCAGAACACACTGAACATAACCGCAAGGAAAGCGCCTATAAAAGCACAGCCCTTCTTGGATCCGAGTCCGTCCTTAAGGTAGTACATTGCTCCGCCGCACCACTCATCTCTCTCATTTCTTCTTCGATAGTAGATACCGAGTACATTTTCGGAGAAGTTGGTCATCATTCCGAAAAATGCGACAATCCACATCCAGAAGATAGCTCCGGGACCACCTGAAACTATTGCGGCAGCAACACCTGCAATATTACCGGTTCCGATTGTAGCAGCCAGCGCGGTACAAAGACTCTGGAACTGTGATATCTGCATGTCATCCTTATCGGTATGAGCTGTGACATGCTTATCTTTGAAAATACCGCCGATGGTATTTTTCACCCAGTGTTTAAAATGCGAAATCTGGAATACTCTTGTAAGTACAGTCATAAGAATACCGGTACCAACAAGAAGAATCAGCATGGGAAGTCCCCATACAAAACCATTTACCGCACCGTTGATGTTTTCAATGTTTGTTAGCAAATTCTCCATTAAAAAATCCTCTCCTACATCATTTTGAAAAAGGCGCTTCGGTTTTCACTCCGAAACGCCTTTGTTTACATTGGATAGTATATCACAGTAAAGTGCTAAAGTAAAATCTTTTTTATTTAATTTCCCTTTTTTATCGCGCCATCGCCAAACTTACCCTTTATTAGGCGTTCCATCTCCTCAAGTTTTTCACGCTTCTCTTCGCGCTGTTTTTCCTCCCTGATCTCCTGCTTGCCTGTTGTCATCCAGTCAAAGAGATTACCCTGGCGGTACTCACCGTTGTCAAGATTATCAACACCGACTCCGACTAGCCTTATTCCGATATCATAATTGAAAAGTCCGTCCTCACCGGTTAGGAGTTTTCCCAGAAGAATCATCGCATTTTCATAGATGACATCTGCATTGTCCGTTGATTCCGACAGCTTCATCTGTCTGGAAAAGCGCTTAAAGTCTGAAGTCTTAACCTGTGCTGTGACAGTTCCTCCGAATACTCCGTCCTTTTTAAGTCTGCCGGAGACTTTTTCCGAGAGCCGCCTTACAACAGGCGGCATGTCATTGTCATAGGTCGCTGAGGTTATGTCATTAGCCATGGTGGTCTCGTTGGAGTAACTCTTGGCATCCTCGTGCTCCGAATGAACGACGTCGGAGCCAAGGCCGTTTGCCGCATTATGAATGTATTCGCCAAACTTATCACCAAGCTGAGATTTTAAAAGCATCTCATCCATGGTTGCTGCATCGCCGATAGTCCTTATTCCTATTGACCTCAGCTTCTCGGCGCTCTTTTTACCACAGCCATAGAGATCGCCGATGTCGAGCGGCCACATTTTTTCTTTTACTTCGTGAGGATATAATGTGTGGGTTCTGTCCGGCTTTGTAAAATCGCTCGCCATTTTCGCAAGAAGCTTATTCGTGGATATTCCCACATTAACCGTAAAGCCAAGCTCGGTGCGTATTTCATCCCTGATCCAGCCCGCAAGGGCAACAGGAGACTCACAGTTTAGATCCGTCACATCGAGATAAGCCTCATCTATGGAGACCTGTTCCAAAAGATCTGAGTAAGACCTCAGAATGCCTATGAAGGCACGGGAATACTCTCTGTAGGTCTGAAAGTCACCCTTTACCACAACGAGATTCGGACATTTCTGCAGCGCACTGGTGATAGGCTCAGCCGTGTTTATCCCATACTTTTTAGCAGGAATAGACTTGGCTGTGACTATGCCGTGCCTAGTCTTTATGTCGCCTCCCACAACCGATGGAATAGTCCGAAGGTCAACCGCATCCGGGTTTTCCTTAAGCTGCTTGACCGCAGACCAGGACAGGAAGGCTGAATTTACATCAATATGAAAAATTGTTCTATTCACAGCGCCTTAATTATTCTGGATTGCTCTTTAATTTGCTTTCTTATATTTCAGTTTTCCGTTCTTAGCTCCGCCAAACTTGTTGAGCTTTGACATTACAGTCTGTGCCTTCTTTTTAGACCGAGCATAGATTGTGAACTTCGCTTTTTTCTTAATCTTCTTGAAGCAATTCTTACCGATTGTTTTCAAGTTTCTGGAATCAATCACTACATTGCCTAGCTTCTTACATTTATAAAAAGCTTTTGCACTGATTTTCTCAATTGTAGAAGGAAGAATCACTGTTTTAATAGTGCTGTTTCCGCCAAATGCATTCTTCCCGATTGATGTAACATAGTAGGAAGCCATGTTCTCATCACATGCGTAATCAGGAATCACTACCACTTCATCACCGGTTTCAATTCCAATAACTTCAACCTTTGCATATTCTACTGCGCTATAGGTAACTCTGTACTTTATGCCGTTATAGGCGAATGTCTCACCCTCCGCCTTACGTGTAGGAGGCACCATGATGAGTGAGTTGGCAGGTGCCTGACTTAATCTTTCATAGAATACCGAACCAAATCTGCCATTTGTGAATTCACACATCTTGTTGGGAAGATCTCCGGCTTCACTTTCTGCAGGTGTATAGATAGTTGAAAGATTTGAACAACCATTAAACATGTTGCGATTATAATATAATTTAAGTCCATGCAAATTGACTGTTTTTAATGAACTACAGTCTTTAAAGGTATCTAAAGCGTTGCAATTTCCACCTTCAAGAGGACTAAGATCAATATATTTCAGATTTGTACAACCCTCAAACATGTGATCAAAGCCATAACCTGTAATCATGGAATGTCCCTTGATTGAAGTTCCGGCAAAAGGACTAAAATCAACTGTTTCCAAGCTACTGCATCCATAAAACATATTTGAAAATCCGAATATCGACTTGGCATTAACACGGGACAGACTGACATTTTTCAGAGCTGAGCACCCCTTAAACATAGATTCAAAATCAGTAACTCTTGATGTATCTAATTTAGATAAGTCTATTGTCTCAAGGCTCTCGCATCCTTCAAACATATACTTAACGGTATCGAAGCACTCATTATCCCAGTTTCCACCCTTTACGGTTTTTAAGCTGACACAATTTTGGAACATCCCATATGCACTATCAAGTTCTGACCAATCAACACCTGTCATGTCCACGGATTCGAGACGACTGCAGTAAGAAAAGAGTCCCGGACCTCCAAGAAATCTATAACCAATATTTGATATCTTGCATCCCTTTTCAAATTTTACATTTTTTATGTATGTATTTTTGGAAAAAGTTTCTTTATATATGTATGTTTCTCTCATTCTGCCTTCGTACATAGCCTTGGCAGGAACAGTAACATTTGCACTTTTTCCATGGTACTCATCGAGGATAAGCTTTCCATCTGAATCCAGATAATGACTGTATTCATCCAGGGGATCGCCCGATGCCTTCGAATCAAAACCAAACAACAACATTCCGGACAGCAGCAAAACAACTGCCATCAGCATTCCTTTCACTTTCTTCATAACTTTTCACCCTCCGTTTTGTGAACTATAATTTAACATTTATTCTATCATAAAAGGTGCTAGAATTATTGCATAAAACTATTTTCAGAATCTATAGGAGGGGGACATGAAATTGAGTTATTTAAGGCTTATATTTATCTGTTTTTCTGTTATTTTTTCATTGCTTTTTTTATCTACAGTCAATATGATTTCTTACGCTGCTGGCAGTTCAAAAACTTTCACGAAACATTATGACACTTATAAGGACTGGTGGATCTACGACGGAAAAATTCCCGATATTGTAAGTAAGGATTTTAAGCCCGACAGCAAAACTCAAAAGCTGCTAGATGAAGCTGAGAAAAAGGGAATTGTAGATTTTGCTCCTGAAGATACTAGTGGGTATGAGGGAAAAGGTGAAGTCTATTATAAGGTAGTAGCCCAAACTCCTTCCTTCACCTTGTTCTTTGTGGGTGAGACCTGCAGGATGCTTCTGAAAACCGAGGATTCAAGCTATGTATACATTGATGTACCGGCTGTTTCTCTTCGCGGAATTTTCCCTGAATGCACTGAATACGATCTTGACAGCGATGGCGATCCCGAGCTTGTCATCAAGCCTCAAATTCTGCATGGCACAGGTTACTATGAAGAATTTGTTCTCATAGCGGATATAGATAAAAAGTCCAAATGTACAGTGTACTTTTTAAATCCGGAAGACTATCTGTCGGAAGTTGCTGAGCATGTTGAAGCCAAGGAGTCAAATGGCAATGTGTCACTTTACGTCGATGGAATAAAAGAAGGCACTGAAGTCGCTTCATCGGATCTAAGGGATGACTTTGAGCCCGGTCTTTATCTTGAAAATATCATATATTTCAGAGTCTATGACGGAATAATATGGATAGGCATAAATCCTATGTTTGACGCAGCCAGCCTGAACAGTCCTGACGTGATGGTCTGGTATCCCGTAACCTATGAAGGAGATGGCGATTATACCGGCGGCGAAATTGTATGCAGGCCTTTCGGCTACGATGTATATCAGAAAGTTACTGAATCCTTCACAGAAGACGATATGTACACTATCTGGGATAATCCGATTTTTCAAAAACCGCTTCTTTTAACCGCAGATAAAAAGGACAGTATCGACAAAAGCAAGACCTACGAAATACAAGTTTCTGCCTGCAAAGTCTCCATGATGAAAAACGGAAAGTTCACAGAACTTGGAACAATTGAAAGTGCCGACAAAAATCCCGTCTCAATGTCACCCGACGGAATCGTGGCAAAGGGCAAGCACTTTTTATATGTATACGAAGCCACTCCGGATTGCCGCGAGCTTGTAATCAAGGATGGAGTTGAGGACAACACAATCAGCAATTTCAGCAATCACAAAGGATATATTCGAATCCGCAACGGAAAGGCCGAGAACATTACCAAGAACGAATATGAGGCGATTTATAAGACTTATGAAAATGCAGTTCCGATAGAGTTCTAGAACAAGAGCCCCTCAATTTAGGAGTTCTCAAAAAAAATGGTGATCACTTTTAAGGAGTGGTCACCATTTTCACATAGTTCAGTTTTCATCAGAGCGCGTACTGAATAAGGAGTCTAAGCACATTCTCTGCTCCGTCTCTGTGGCTTCTCTCATAGCCGTGGGAAGCATACACGCCTGCACCGATAAGTCCGTGCTTGAGGTCACTCCCTGCACAGAGAGTTGCTTCTACATCACTTCCGTAATGAGGATAAATATCGATTGCATAGTCAGCGCCGCTATCTTTTGCAGCCTTCACAAGCCCCTGAACAACGGGATAGCTGTAAGGGCCACCGCTGTCCTTTGCGCAGATGGAAACCTGCTTTTCAGTACAGGTAAGTCCATCACCTACGCAGCCCATATCTACTGAGATAGCCTCAGTGCAGCCTTCTGGCACATTGCCACATCCGCCGTGTCCAACTTCCTCAAACACAGTTATATGAGCATAAAGTGCTCTCTTGGGAGTTATCTTCTTTTCCTTGATATACTTGGCAAGACCAAGCAAAATTCCGACGCTGAGTTTATCATCAAGGAATCTTGATTTGATATATCCGGTTTTTGTCACTCTGACATTTGGCTCAAAGCAGACGATGTCACCCACTGAGATGCCAAGCTTTTCCGTATCCTTTCTGTCCTTAACGTCCTCATCAAGCACAACCTCGCAGTTTTCCCAGGTTCTCTTGGTGTCGTTATACTCCCCGTTTACGTGAATGGATGCATTGTTGAGCTGGAAGGTACCCTCGTATATTCCGTCAAACTTTGTGATTACGCGCACATTCTCGGTCTCAGCATTATTGGGATTCATGCCTCCGAGATTCGTGAGCTGAAGTCTTCCGTTATCCTTTATGGTTGCCACCATTCCCCCAAGAGTATCTGTATGAGCCTCAAGCAAAAGGCCGTCCTTCTTGTCTTTTCCTGTGAGGTCAACGATCACACCGCCTTTATTTGTGATGGTCGCCTTAAAGCCAAGCTTTTTGAATTCCTTCTGAACCCACGCTGCGGCTTCTTCCGTATAACCTGTGGGAGAATCGATGTTCAGAAGCTTTGTGGTCTCATCGACTATAAAGTCTGTGTATTTTGTTAGTGATACTTTTTTCATGTTTGTCTCCATTCTTAAGTATTATGTATTACTTGGTCTTCACTTTCTTTTTTGCCGACCATTTTGAGTAAATTATATCACCGGTTTCAGTTGAATATGTCCTCACTCTAACGTAATACGTCTTTTTTGATTTAAGTTTTTTTATTGTCACTGATTGCTTACCAGCCTTTACTTTCTTAGTCTTGGCATTTTTAAAATTCTTGTTAGTGGAATATTGTATCTCATATCCCAATATCTTAGATACTCGGCTCCATTTTACAGTAAAGCCTTTCTTTTTACCTTTTATTTCATTTATTTGAGGTTTAGAAGATGGTTTAAACACCTCCGGGCGATCTTCCACAACAAAGACCTCGCAGGTATCCTTAAACTGCTTATCCTCTGTACTTACAGTTATCACTGTATCACCCACTTTATGAGCTGTCACTATACCATTTTGGTCCACACTTGCAATATCCGGATCCAAAGACTTCCATTCCACATTCTTATTATCAGCATCGGATGGTACTATGTTCACGATAAGCTGTTCTGATTTACCAACCTTAAGCTCCAGCTCTTTCTTTGATAGCTTTAATTCACTTACTTTAATAAAAGGTAAAACAGTAACCTTACACGAAGCTTCCGCAGTACCATCTACAGTTTTAGCCGTAATAATAGCCGTACCCGCGGTGTTTGCATAAACCGTCCCCCTATAAACCTCAGCAACCTCTTCATTACTGCTTATCCACTCTACTTCAGTACTTGTTGCATTAGCAGGATATACTTGCGCAGTTATCTCTTCGTGCGCGCCTTCCTTTAAAGTCATTGCTGTTTTATTGATTGTTATTGCAGTCGTAGGCGTTATCTGTCCATCCCATAATGTGAAAACAGGATAATTATAGTCGATGGATGAAGTCTGTGCATGGGCTCTTCCGGCATTTACATAAGCCTCAGTATCACCACCACTCTTATAATAAACCTTGAGATTACCATCACCATAAAATGTATATGTATACCACGTTGTGTTTATTCCTTTAAGGTAAAGCTTCTCAAGGTGCCCTGAAGGACTTCCGATTGCAGTAGATGCAAAAGCAGTACAACAAATATCTGTAACCGTCTCAGGTACATAAAATGCAGGTGCCGTTTTCCCACAAGGATAATTATATAAAATACTCATATTCTTTGAATAAAGTACCCCATTGACAGCGCATAATTCATTATTATCCGAACTGACAGTAATTGCCTTTAATCTATAGCAATATGAGAATATATAGTCAAACATTCCGAAGGCCTTGACACCGGAAGGAATATGAACTGAAGTAACCGTAGTTTTCCCCATAAAAAGTTCAGGCTGCAATTTTGTTACCCTATGTCCATCCAAGCTTTCGGGAATTACGATATTACCATTTAGTGTACACTCTGTAATCTTTGCAGTACCATCGGTTTGCACTTCATATGTAAATCCGCCAGATGTTGCAGCGCTTGCATTATCATGAACAAAAGACAATAAAAAAATAACAGCCACTAAAATGATAAAATGCAAAAGTCCTCTTTTTTCCATATTGTCTTTCCTCATATTCAAAATTTAGTCACCAAATCATACTTTGTGCTAGTACATCTGGGATAGTTCTTATAAGCAAAATATTGATTCCGATACTGTGACATATAAGCTGTTGACTTAAGAAAATACTTATATTCAATCCATAGCTGTCCCTGATCATTATTGCGATCCGGGTCATCCCAGGTAACATCAACGTTATACCATTTACCATTGAGCTTAACCATATTCCAGGCATGCCCCTCATAGCCTACACGTCCTGAAACTATTATGCATGGCACCTTTAGATTATCCAGAATTTTCTTATATGTCCTTGCATACCCCAGGCACATAGCTTTATTTTTCAACAAGGCACTTCTGGTTGTATTAGATTCCGAAGGACAACATTCATTGTTTCTTATTTTGTTTCGAGCTTTATGGTCATAAGAAATATTTCTTATCATCCAGTCATGGGTATTTTTTAATTTCTGTATAGTTGTTTTGCCGTTGGATATTTCTTCCTTTTTAGCTTGTTTTATCCTATTCTCTTCTGTCCTAGCATAAGCAACAATAGTGTAAGAAACCGTCGTACCAGCTACTGTTGCTGCAATTTTTGCCTTACCGGCCTTTTTGACTTTAACGGTACCATCATTACCCACTTCCGCAACTTTTGAATTGCTACTCGACCATGTAATATCATCTATATTATTTACTACATCTTGATATACTTTATCACCTTTTAAGCAGTATACTTTCCCCTTTTCAAAACATGGTTCTGGTGATGTTACTACTCTAATTCCATGCTCTTTTGCATACCTATATGCCCCACTGTTCATCGGTGCTGATATTGCTTTTAAATTTTTGCATAGTACTATCGCATTTTCCTCTATCTCTACATCGCCTTTAAAAACAATATACTTAAGGTTCTCACAACCATAAAAGCAACGAGCCTTTACCACCTTCACATTGGACGGAACAATGATTTTTTCCAATGATCTTTCCCAGAAGAACATAAAAATATGTAGTTGGGTAACATCTGACGGTATTTCTACAACTTTTTCTATACCGGTTCCTTTAAAATCGCAGCATGTGTAGCCATCGCTATAATAGTAGCCATAAAATCCTGTTTTCTCGGCGTGTACAGTCACTATATTCATACCAAAAGCAATCATGAACACAATCGCAAATGATAAAATGTGTTTCCTCATATTTCGTCCTCCTAAGCCGAGCAATACAAGATACTAAAATAATAATTCAAAAAATATCATGATCTATTTTTTCTTTATTTTTTTGACTGAGCTATAATCTCCGTAATACTTATATCCGCTTTCTATTTTGTATGCCCTGACTTTCACATAATAAGGCTTATTTTTCTTTAGCTTTTTCAGAACAACTGAGGTTTTCGATGTATTTACTACTTTTGTCTTTCCTGCAGGGAAACTCTTTGAAAGTGAATATACAACTTCGTAGCCTGTTGCTTCTGTAACCTTCTTAATCTTTACAGTTGTCTTTTTTCCATTCCTCTTAACACTCTTTATAGTTGCTCTGGATATTTCTACCGGCTTCTCATTTACTGAAAAGGTATACTTTCCACCCTTATTACCTCTGACAATTTTTATGAAATATGTTCCTGCGGAAAGATTTTTTTCATACGTTCCCTTAAAGTATTCAGTATCCGGGTAATCACTATCATTTCCCAAATAATCTATACTACTCCCATCAGCATCCAGAAGATAGAATTGCACATTATTATAATGTTCCATATTCTTTGTATGATTGATCGTTATCGTAGATGATCTGGGAAGAGTAAATTTGAAGAAATCCTGATTATCAAACCCGCCAAGTTGTCCGGTTATAGTTTCGCCAAGACTGATTGTCGGTGCATTATCCATATACTCAAGTGGTGCTGATTCTGATTCGGTAAATGTCTCTCCTGTACTCTCAAAAACAACATTGTAGGAATAATTTCCCGAAGTATGACTTGTCTTAAGATAATATACACCTTTACTTAGGTATGTATAATCTGTCCCGTATATATACCCTCTGTTACTATCATACGGATCTGACCAAAACGTTCCTGTACTGTTATGTCCATCCGTGTTAATTATTTCAGTGAATGTATATGAACCGGAATAATCTGCTTCCTTTTTATGGGTGAATGTCACTTTACCGGAAGTTGGAAGCTCAAATTTATAAAAATCTGTTGCTCCGGGCGCCAGTGTCCCACTAAAGGTATCGTTAAGCTTTATAGGTGTTGCATTATCCATATTGGTTCCGGCGGCTTTAGCTCCAATTCCAATAATAGTGAAAATAGACAAAGACAAAGTCAACGAAAATAGTATTTTTCTCATTTTCTGAATCCCCCTTTTGATTTTTTTCATACTTTTTTATAGAAAGCAAGCAGCAGACAAAATCGTATGCGATTCTACTCTGCTGCTTGTTTGTCACGATAAGCTTGAGTTCATAGATAATTCTTTCTATCTTGAATTCAATTCCATATCTATTATATAACAGTTTTAATTATTATCCCACTTTAAATGAATACTCTCCCTCGCCATCCAACTCCAGGTAGTATGTTCCTCGCTTTAGGTAATAACTCTTTTTCTTTGTACTCTTAGAAAAATTCTTATCAAAAAAAATAAACTTTACTTTGCCTGTCTTTTTTACAATTCCTCCACCACCTAACGTTCCATCACCAAATTTGAGTGTTTTCCCTTTTTTATCCCAAATATGGAATGAAAAGTCCGCTGTTGGTTCATAATTTGTAAATGTAATCTTTGTTCTTTTTTTCAATTTTATCTTAAAGAAACGTTTCTGTTCTTTTTTCGAGTCACTCGCTATTACACCATTTATCTTCTTTTTAATTGTTATGCTTTTTGCGTTTTTCCTTGATGTATTCTTATCCCATAATTCTTTATCAATTTGTTGTGTAGTATATTTTATTTGCCTCTGCACAACGTTTTTTGTATCATTTTTTGTTTTTACAAAATACTCACCAGGCGCTAAATATAAAACAGAATTAATAAATTCATTTTTACTGCTATCACAAAATGATACTCCGGTCTTATACTCGAAAGACATTTTTGTTGGTTTCGAAATATTTACCGGCCAATATAATTCTCCGGGAGTCATAGTAAGCGAAAAATCCTCTTTATCACCAAGAGCCCTTACTTCACCTGAAACTGCCTCAAAACTTTTGGGTTCAATTGTTATCGTCATAGTTGCATTATTGCCCTTATCTGCTTTAGGCTTGCCAACATAGAGAATTGCCGTTTCTCCTGCTGTAAGAAACTTAGCGTCAATGCTCTTCTTTTCTCCTGGCGTACTATAATTATATGAAGCAAAAGTCTCTGCATTGGCTTCCGGAACATTATATGCCATTGTCGTCAGTTCTGCAGCATCATTCCCTGAACCAGCGGATATTCCTGTAACAGTAACATAAAATTCACTTATCCCCGCACTACTGGCAGACAAATGAATCCACAATGAATCATAGTTAGTAGTATACGTTTTGGATCCACTGCCAGTTACATCAAAAGCCTCTTTTGCTATATCTGTCCCTGATTCAGCAAATGCGGCCAAATTCATACAAAAAAGCAACACTAATGTCAGTAGCAAACCTGTAATATTACAGATCACTTTTTTTGTTTTAACTTTTGCTCTCATAAGTTTGTCCCCTTTCTACATCGAAAAACTACTTTTTTGTCTTAACACTCTTTCTATTGCTCCATTCCGAATACACCTTGTTCCCATCTATCGTTTTGAAACACCTAATTCGGACATAATACTTTTTATTTTTCTTCAGCTTATTTATTTTCGCGCTGCTTTTGGAAGCCTTATATGTTTTTGTTTTAGCTGAAGTAAATTTCCTTGATGTTGAATATTGAACCTGATATCCCTCGACGTCTGAGACCTTATTCCACTTTATTGTAAATGCCTTATTCCCTTTAATAAGCTTGGATATCTTGGGTACTGATATGCTGTCATCTATTTTTTCATCTTCATCCTTAGATGGGACAATATCATAAACAGAAAACGAATACATTACTGGGAACAGTTTCCAGTCAGTATCACTGAACTCGGCTTTTATAGTATATTCACCATTTGCAGTTATTTCGTATACATCAGTTGCATTGCTTGTCGCATCTTTCCATGTCGAGTAATCCTGAATATTAGCAGGTGCAACCGTTTGACTGACCATATGCGTTATTCCGATTTTAGGCATAAATGAAACTGTGTCTGTATACTTTGCTCCTGACGGATCTTTTACCAAATTATGGTTAATCACCTTGGTATTTGGCAAAAAGAATAAAAAAGCCGATGCCGTTTGATATGACTGATTTATATATAAATAATAGGTACCCGGATCTAAGTAGAATCTTGGCTGAATATGCCCATTAGCATAGTATTTATAATCTATATATGGGATTTCATTAGTAAATGACGCGTTTCCATACAGTTTGAGTGTATGACCATGATTAGTACTGGTATAAATACTGTAATTATCATCCAGAATTAACCATCCTCGCTCAGTTATCGTAATGGAATATATATATTCACCACTAAGATCATGATAAATCATTCCCACATCTTTATTTATATTTGTATCTATTTCAGCGGGATTATTGATAACTACATAGTTTACCGGAGTGGCGGAAGCTTTTGCGTTAATTGAAAACATGCATAACATGCATAGACAAGGTAACAGCATGCTTATACACATACCGAGTAACTGATTTTTACTTTTCATGGAACCCCCTCTTCATATCCACAAATGTGGCTCTAGTATATATCAATATAGGCATTTGTTATATACAATAAAAATTATATCAATGGCTATTTAATCAATCAATAACTGTAAGCATAGATTTTTATAAGATTTTCTAAAAATAATATTATAAATAAAAAAACTGCCAAGATTTTTAGCTTTAAATGCGCTACATAAATCATTGGCAGTAAGTTTTCTTAACAATTTAGAATTCAAATCCGGAAACAGATTCCTCAATATAATTCATATTCTCTATTACATATTCACTATTTTGATACTCAAAATTAAATCCCAGGAAAGTACCAAATCGTGGAATAAGAGCGATTTCGCAATAAAGCTCATCACCTTGCGTCGTATCTGAGATTACAGCATACCAGACCGGTCTTACTTCGGTCACAGCATCTTGTTCCCAACAGTTATCTATTACTTCTTCGGGCACTTCAGTAACAGCTTTGTAATTATTCTCCTTAACTGTAAAACCTATAGAAGACTTAACCGGTGCCTCATAATCTATTGTTAGTCCTTTTCCTCCATACTCTCCTGCTGTCAGTGGCAAATCTATTTCCCGATACTCATTTGTCTCATCATTTAAATCAAAAAGCCATATCTCACAAGAAACATATGGATCACTGTATGCATCAAAAGTGACCGTGAAAAGTATTTCTTCCTCATCATCCTTATCCAAATCACCTGTCTGTACATGTGGGAAACCTGTTATATGACAGCTCGGCGTTTCAAGAGAATTGCCATTTCCAAACTCAATCTTGTACTTCGCTTTGTCATTATCCGAATCACTTATTCTGTAAAGCCTGTCCGTCTTTCCATCCCCGTCATAGTCTTTATCAACAAAATCTTCTCGGTAAGAGTATCCCATAGCTTCATCTACATAGCCATCATATCCCCATAGAAAGCTTGGGGAGAGTTCTTCCGAGTCAATATCATCTATCTCGGCTACAGCTGTCGTTGGTGTCTCAGATTCTTCAATAATCGTTTCACCGGCAATTGTGCTCCCACACCCTGATAAACAGATACCTGCTAATAATATCGCTATAATAAATCCATATTTCACTTGTCATACCTCCTTAGCATATCCATGTACCATAATTTTTTATAATTTTTTTCCTACATTCTGAATCATACATATCATCATGTCTTCTTAGCTGCTTGATGTTATTAAAGGCTCATATAATCACATGTGCCTATATTTATATAGACATACATATATGTTTCGCCCTCCAATTTCGAATATACTATCAAAAAGGGAGGCAGACTTAATGGAGAACACCAATAATCAGATTGGCAAAAAACTAAAAGAGTTACGCATTACTCATGGCTATACTCAGGATTATATTGCCTCCAACATTGAAGTTAAGCAGCCGACATATCAGCAGTATGAAAGTGGTAAACGTAGGCCAAGTTCAACTATGCTTTATAGAATTACCAATTTTTATGGCCTTACCACCGATGAACTTCTTAAATTATGCATCCCTCTCGATAATGAAATATATTATGATGCACCTGAAATGACTGCTCGGACTCTAGAAGAAGCTGAGCTTACTTCATATGGTTCTTCAAAACGCCTTGCAAAATTTAGCGCTAATGAAAAGCAGCTTCTCTACTATTTTTCCAAATTGAACAAAGATGCCCAGCGGGATATTATCGCCTATACCAAGTTCAGAGGCTCACAAACATAAGAATATGTTCTATATACTTGCTTTTTCTAATTACGAATCATTATATCATTTGCCTATATTATTATTTTATCTAGTGACAATGTTTAATATTTTTTTAATGAAACATTATAATTACCTAAAAGTATAAACAGCCGCAATCCTTATATGGATCGCGGCTGTCTAAATTTACATACATATTATATTGTGTGGACTTGATCGCTTTGCAAAAAAATTACCAAGATAAAATTTAAAAGATAATTATCTGGGTACTTCTCAAAGTGATATTTACCTTGATTTCAGCAAAATCTTATTATTCTTGGTAAGGTTACTTTACCAGATTACCTTGATATTTTGATTTTCTTCTTTTTCTTGGTAAATATGTAGCTTATTAATACCTTGATATTTAAGAAAATCAATATTTCTGGGTATATTCCGAAAATAACTCACCTTGATTTTAATGAAATCTCCATTTTCATGGTAATAATCAAAAATGAATTACCCTTCCTCAATCTCTGCAATTCTTCTGCCGTAGACTCTCTTAAAGAAGAAGCCCGAAAGAATGAGTGAAGCAATCTCGGCGATGGGGAATGCCCACCATACAGCATTGACGTTGCCTGTCTGAGCGAGGAGCCAGGCGGCGGGGATAAGTACTACAAGCTGACGACCTATTGAAACAGCCAGCGAATAGATACTCTCCGAAAATGCCTGGAATACCGAACCAAGTGCGATGCAGACACCGGCGATGGGGAAGCTCAGGCTGATAACACGAAGCGCCGGTTTTCCGATACTTATCATGTCATAGGAAGCATTGAACAGGCCGAGTAGTCTGTCCGGGATAATCTGGAAGGTTATGGTTCCGATTATCATGATAGTAGCTGCCAATGCAATCGAGAACTTCAGAGCCTCATTGATTCTGTCTTTCCTCTTTGCCCCGAGGTTATAGGCAAGAACAGGAATAAGTCCGTTGTTCAGGCCGAATACCGGCATGAAGAAGAAGCTCTGGAGCTTGAAATATACACCAAACACAGCAGTTGCAGTTGTTGAAAATGCAATAAGTATAAGATTCATGGCATAGGTCATGAGCGAACCTATGGACATCATCAGAATCGAAGGAACACCAACGTAGTAGATTTCCTTAACTATGTCTGCCTTGGGACTGAGAATAAGCGGAATCCTGAGATTTACATCTGGATTAAGCTTAAGGTTACAGTAAAGTCCGATACAAGAACCTACAACCTGTCCGAAAACCGTTGCAAGAGCTGCACCGGCAACTCCCATTTTAGGTGCACCGAACATACCGAAGATCAGGATGGGATCCATGATAATGTTGATAATAGCGCCGGACATCTGCGAATACATACTGAAGAGTGTACGTCCTGTTGACTGAAGCATTCTCTCAAAGGTCATCTGGCAGAATACTCCGATTGAACAGCAGCAGATGATGCTAAGATATGAAACACCGTAGCCTGCAATCACCTCATTATCAGTCTGTGTCATGAGGAACGGCTTTACAGCAAATATTCCGATCATAAAGAATACAAAATAATTTATGAAGGTCAGCATAAGCGTGGTGTTGGCTGCTCTGTCTGCCCTGTCGAAATTTTTCTCACCAAGTGATCTTGATAAAAGGGCATTCATACCTACGCCGGTACCTGCGCCGAGTGCAATCATCAGATTCTGAAGCGGAAATGCCAGGGTCACGGCAGTGAGTGCATTTTCATTGATCTGTGCTACGAAAATACTGTCCACCACGTTGTAGAGCGCCTGCACAAGCATAGACGCCATCATCGGCAGTGACATTGAAACAATAAGCCTTTTAACGGGCAAAACGCCCATCTTATTTTCTTTGGAATTTGACATCGATAACCTCTTTCAACTTGTTTTAATGAAAAAAGAATGCCCAGAGACATTCTTTTAACATGCTTTTCTATACTACTATAAACAAGTCTTGTTCACAACACTTAATGTCCTGTTTTCAATTTATACTCAGTTTCTGCCATTATTGGTACTTGTATTATTGTTTGTACCATTTGTGCCATTTGTACTGTTTGCATCATCTGAGTTCAGATTATTTGGATCGTAGGTGCTTGTGATTCCTGCGGCCTTATTAAAAATAGTGGCCAGCGTCCTTCCGTCATTTATATGAAGCTCATGCCTGTACCAGCCTCCGGATACCTTTATAAAAAGAAATCCGTCACATCTTACGCTGGTTCTCCTCGTGCGTCTTACAGCCTTATCAAGGAAATTGGCAAGATCACTGCCGCTGTAGATATACGCAGCAGGTATGTACCAGCCGTTGTACTTGCGGGTAAAAGTGTACTTGCCGTAGGTTACGGTAGTATTACCTTCCTCGTCAGTCCCGACTGTGATATTCATCTGATTTTCCTTGATAGACGTATTCGACTGCTTTGTAGTCGCTGCCTTCGCCGGTATGGACACCAGCGTGATCGCGAGAACGAAAGCAAACATCAACGCTCCAAGATTTCTAAATAATTTCTTCATAGCACTTACCCCATTAGAACAATCCGTAACAATTATCCTCTTATAACAAACGTCTCCTTTTCCTCTCCTATTATCTTCTTAAGTTTCTCCCTGGCTTCATCTCTCGAATCAGCCTCTACTTCTATTCCGAAAGCGAACATTTTTCTGTTCGCAAATCTCGCATTGTGTTCGTCGAACTTTTCCTGCATCGCCGCAAGTGAGTAGTGCCTTCGAAGCTCGACAATATCCCTGGCAACAAAATCGATGTATTCCTTTTTCTCTTCCTCTGACTGTGAATACTTTTCAATGATTCTCATAGTATCCACAACATTGAGATAATCGCTGGATAAATATTCCTCCAGTCCCTTCCAGTGGAATCCCTCATCCTTAGTCAGATGTGACATCCTGCTGTCGATGTAATCGTCGAAGGATATGCCCTGGTTTTCAAGCCAGTCCATCGCATACATCTTCCAAACATGCTCACGCTTACTGAATACCTCCTGATCGTTAAGAAGCTGCATCTTTCGGAAAAGATCCTCAACAATCGGCACAATATCTTCCGCGGCTGACTTTTTTATATTAAAAGCTCTGCCGGAATATTGCGCTCCGTCCTTCACATTTTCAAGTGAAAGTGCAAAGGAATTCTCATCGATAAGGGACATGTTTACCGCCAGATCGCCTAAGCGGGCAACACAAATACTGCGGTCTTTCAAAGTTGTATCCCGCTGCTTAGTAAATGCATGAATCATGAACTCAGGCTTAATGTAGGTAAACATTATTTACATTTGTATCCACCTTTCACGAGCACTTATACATAGTAATTATAGCTTTTTTTGCCTTTGGAAAAGCGGTTTTTATAAAATGTTTATTTTAATATCAGATGGAGTTTATAATTCCCCGAGGGGAAGGCAGTTATTGATTTGTCTTATATATCGGAAGCTTTTTGAACTCCTCGAAGCTGACCGGTCTGGAATAGTAGTATCCCTGATAGTGGTCCACGGGGTACTTGAAAAGTCTAAGCTCCGTATCAGCGTCGCCTACTCCGGTGGCGCATACGCTCATGTTCATATTTGCGGCAAAACCGGTTATAGCCTCAGCCATGTAGCGGCTAAGCGGACTCTTGCTGATATTTTCGGTTATCTCCGGCGCCAGTTTTATTATGTTGATAGGAAGCCTCGTGGCCAGATCCAGTGTGGAAAAATCTGTCACATCAAGAGCAATCCTTATGCCGCAGGACTTAAGGAAGATTACCTGACTCTTCAGATAATCGAAGTTGATATTGCTGGTAACGTTGGAGAGCTCGATGCACAGCGCTGTTCCGGGATATCTGTTGCCCTTAAGGAGTTCCACAATCGATGTTCGAAACTCACTTCGTTCCAGCTGCACGTACGCAAGATTGATGCTCAGGTAGAACTCAGGATGGTCCTTCAAAATCGCCAGTCCGTCCTTCATCGCTTTATCGAGGATCCATATTCCCAGCTTATAAAAAGTGCTGTCCTGTTCAAGCCACGGCACAAATTCACTAGGTGCCACATCCCCGTAAGGCTGTCTGTTCCAGCGAAGCAGAACCTCCGCTCCCGCGAGCTTACCGTCATTCTTGGCCAGGATCGGCTGATAATTAAGATAGAATCCCTTGCAGTGGTCGATAACGCTCTCTCTCACCGCTCCCACAAGCTCTATTGTGCTCTTGTTGTACTCGAGCTCATTATTATGAAAAATGATAAGATTTCCGTGTTTCTCAGTCTTGGAATGGGCAAGAGCATATTTAGCACTGGTGTAGACAGCATGCACATCTATCCCTGACTCGTCGACAACGATGACCCCACCGCCAAGCTCTGCGGAGACCTTGGTGGTTCCAACCTTCATGTTCTGCCTTACATGCTGGCGCATCTGCTGATAGAGGTTCTTCACCTCCTCCAGTGTCATGTGAACTGTGCAAAGTCCGAGAATTGTTCCGTCACCTCTGTATATATGCGCTTTTTCCCCAGCCTCTTTCTGGAGATAATCAGCCATGGATTTCAGCATTCGGTTTCCAAACATGTAGCCATACAGCCTGTTTATGTCACCAAAATCAATCACGTTCACAAGGAGCAGGATATAATTGACGCCGTCGAATTCCAGGCGGTGCATGTAGTTGAACATCTCGTAATGGTTGGAAAGGCCGGTGATAGGATCGGTATTGTCAACAATACCCTTATTCATAAGGGAACACGCATAAAAAGCGGCTTTTCCCGAATAATCCTTGATAACTACTCCCCTGCACGAACATGCGACATACTCGCCACTCTTGTTCCTGGCACGATATTCAAAGCTTGGATTGACGCGATTGCCCTCGAAGGCGGTGTGAAGATGCTCCCTGTAGGTGGCCCTGTCCTCAGGATGAATATGGGCCTCCCAGACCTGATCTGCTTTGTAGACAAACTCACCCGGCAGGCCGAAGTAATTCACCGCATTTTCGGACCACCTGGCCATGTTGTTTTCGATATCATAGACGTAGACATATCTACTTTTTGAAGTAACCGCAAAGGTTTCGTATATTTTGCTTATGGCATCATAAGCCCCCTGATTAACCAGCATGACTTGCTCCCTCCGACAAAAAGCGTTCCATCCTGCACCTTTCTGAATCAAACGCTGTCATATTCCATATTGTTTTATTTTGAAATAAAAATAAGATGAATCCCCCAAAATTGCATAGTATTTGTGATAAAATACTATCAATAAAAGTATAAATATCCATGAAGTTTACATCAACTATTTTTTCAAGCATAAAAACTTAAAGACAAGGAGATTTGTAATGGCAAAGATATCTAATCCCGCACAGAATGAGGCTTCACTTACAGCAAAAGGCGAACTTCAGTACAAGGAGTACGGAAGGCTTCTTCTTTTCGGTATCCCGTGGCCTTTTAAACGATATGAGGTTTATGACAACGAGATGACAATCATTTCAGGTTTTCTGAGCATCAAGGAAGATGATTGTTTCATGTACAAGATCACTGACGTAGAATTATCGCGTTCATTTTTCCAGCGCCTGGCAGGACTTTCCACCATCACGCTCTTCACCTCCGATGTAACCGACAAGACGATCGTGATGAAGAACATCAAGCACGGCCGCGAGATCAAGGATTTCATCAATCAGGAATCCGAGCGCGCCCGCCTTCGCCGCCGCACCGTCAACATGCAGAATATCGGCTTCGACAATGATGGCGATGGAAATATAGATGATTTAACTTAAGTCGTAGAATACGTCCCGGGTTATGACAACGCTCTATGGACTTGTTGTACATCCTCCGGGACATATTTGGGGGGTAGCCGGTATCATCTATATTTCCATCGTACTCAGTTTTTCCAAGGTCCCTAATTCACCAAATTCTGCAATGTTTGAGCAGATCAGGCTTAAGATATTTTATTAATTGTTTATAGAATATTTACACAATTACCCCCAGTGAATAGCGTACACTATTCTTGTATGTATGCATTCTGAAAAAGAATTAACATGATTAGCTTATGAGGAGGGTGACCATGGATTCTACAAGAAAACTAATTAGAAACTTCATTTTTTGTTTTTGCTTTCTATGCCTATTTTGTGTAAATAAACAAATCGCAAAGGCACAGGATACCACATGGCAAAATGAATACTCAGTAACTGATCAGGATTATGATGATACGAATCATTATTTGTATATTCGTCGGTATACCGGAAATGATTCCGTTGTGTCTGTTCCAAGCAAAGCCATAAAGGAAAACGTTGAATATACTACAGTTATTTACTTTAACGTATTTGAAAATAATGAGAATATAACCAAAGTTACTTTCGCGTCCGGATGCAAAGCTGCCAGCATGAACAACCTATTTCAAGGATGCACAAATCTTACCAGTGTAACATTTAACGACCTTGATACCAGTCTGGTTGGTCGTAATGTAACAGAAACTGTTGGTTCAGGGAATTTCAGAGGTACTTTCTTTGGATGCGAAAACTTGAAAACCCTTGATCTTAGTTTCATTGATGCAACCCATGCAACTTCAATGCAAGCAATGTTGAACGGCTGTACATCCCTGGAATCTGTTAATTTAAGTGGTATAAATACTTCCAATATCAAAGAAATGGGGTCCATGTTTTGGGGATGTGATTCACTAAAAAGTGTGGATTTAAGCAGTTTTGATACAAGTAACTGCGAAGAAATGAAATATATGTTTAATAGATGCTCATCGCTTGAAAAAATCACTTTTGGCCAAAATTTTAGAGCGCAAAAAGTTAAAGATTTTACCGCAATGTTTTCCGGTTGCACATCACTGGCCTCCGTTAATTTGAGCACCTTTGACACTTCTAATGCAACATCATTTTGTAATATGTTTTACTCTTGCCATTCATTAACATCATTTGACTTTAGTCCATTAAACACAGCTAAAGTAAATAATATGTCAGGCATGTTTTATGATTGTACATCTCTTGCTACAGTAACTATAGGAAATGTTGATACTGCAAATGTGACAAACGTAGAAAACATGTTCCGTAAATGTAATTCGCTTAAGACATTGGATCTTAGTAATTTCAATGCAGCGAATATTACAAATGCCTCGTACATATTCTATGAGACACCTAATCTTACTACAATAGATTCCCCTAAAAATCTGTATACTCAGATTGTGTTCTATGCAAATTATAAATATTATCTGGATGACAATAAGGATGGGGCACCTGATTCCGACACAACCTACACTGAGATGATGGCATCAGGAACATCCCACAGATATATTGGAATGACTGAAGATCAAGCAAAGGAAAGCCTTCCTACTTCGGTATCCCAAAGCATAACTCTAGTTCATAAGAAAATAAAAATAGCAAAAGGCGACCAAATTCTCATCAGCTATAAAACTGATGCAAAAAATGTATCTTGGGAGACAAGCAACAAGAAAATTGCTACTGTAACTCAATCCGGTCTCTTGAAAGGAAAAGCAAAAGGAAAATGCACAATAACCGTGACAACTGATGGCGGTGCAAAAGCCACATGCGAAGTCACAGTGCAGAGCAATCCCATTAAACTCAAGAGTGTAAAGGCTTCGAAGAAAAAGCTCACATTAAAGAGGGGCAAAAAATATAATTGTTATACAGATTTTGCAATTCGTCCATATAATTCCTCTATTAAAGATATAAGCTACAGATCCAGCAATAAATCGATTGCAAAAATAGCAAAACATAGCAGCGTCATCATCCCAAAGAAGAAAGGCGAATGTGAAATTATAATTACAGTAAAAGATAAACTCGGAACTATGAGAACCTGTAAACTCAAGGTGATTGTGAAGTAACAGCGCAATGCAGATTGCTATATATAAAAATAAGGAGACTGTGAAAAATGAAAATCATTTCTTCACAGTCTCTTTCTTATTCTCAGCCTTTTTTAAATTTGAAGATAGCTTTCTTGGCGCCGGCTTTCTTAATCTGTTTTACCAGTTTACTGAAAGTTTTCTTGTCCTTACAAATGATGGTAATTTTTGCGCCTTTCTTTATTCCCTTAAAGCTGTTTTTGCCGATAGATTTAAGGTTTTTGGCTTTAATTGTAATCTTCTTAAGATTTTTGCATCCGCTAAAGGCTGACGATCCGATTTTTTCAATCTCCGCGCCTATTGTGAAGCTCTTGAGATTCGTTCTGTTCTTGTATGCATTGGCAGGGATCTCATGAATCTCATCTTCTTGCATATCGGAATCGTCTGCACTACCGGTAGCAGTTTTACTCTTCCCGGAAGTAGTCTCCGAAGGATTCTCATAAGATGATGACGGTACATACTCATAGGAATAGGTGCTCTCATATCCTTCATCGTACTGATAATCATCATACTGATATCCATAGCCCTGTTCGCTATATGGATTAGTACTCTCGCTTCCGGAAGCACTTACAGCCGTCCATTCGGCATATAGGCATGTATCCTCATACAAAGGATAGTCAAAGGTATACTGCATTAACATGTCACCTCTTATAAGCCTGTACCAGCCATTAAATGTATATCCAGCCCTCTGCGCTATTGTAGGTTCTTCAGCAATGCTGCCACTCTCAAAATATTCAGTCTTCAAGACCGCGTTGTCTGAGATGTAGTCCACCTTTATCTTGCTGCAGCTGCAATTATCACAAAAATACTTCCAGTCCTCGTCACTCATCATTTTTTTCAGATCAGCCTTTGCGCCTGAATAAATAATAAAATAATTACAGTTCGTTTGTTTTTTTAATGCTCGGGGCTGTATTTTTGTTATCGACTGCGGAAGATAGATAGTACAGCTATACATCGGATCATACAAAAGATAATTGCTTATTGAAGTGATTCCCTCTTCAATCTCAATTGTCAAAATATGATTTCTGTATTCATACCACGGAACATCCTCATACCTGTTTTCTTCAGGCATATCACCTTTTCCGCTTATTGTCAGCTTATCGTTCTCAATCTTCCAGGTAACATTTCCATATGGATGCTCGTCGCTTAATTTCACAGGCTGTGTCTGCTGCGTGCCTTCACCACCCTGAGAATCGGTGGGCTGTGTCTGCTGCGTACCTTCATTGCCCTGAGAATCGGTGGGCTGTGTCTGTTGCGAACCTTCACCGCTCTGAGTGTCAGTAGGCTTATCATCACCTTTATCGTCTTTGGAGCCAGACTCTTCCGCAGGCGCCAAAGGAATCCATTTTGCATAGATAAATGTGTCATCCGAAATCTTAGTATTAAAGTCAAACTTTTGTGTGTATTCTTCGGAAGTATACCATCCATCAAATGTATATCCTGCGCGCATTGAAACAGAGCAAGGAGACACTGTCATGTTCTTACCAAGATAGTTATTTCCTACAACCTTTCCAAAAGAAACAAACTCAACCTGGACCATCTTACAGTCTATATTGCATCTGCTTATGTTATCCCAGTCATCACTTGTATTCTCTTTAAGCTGGCTCTTAGTGAATATATACTTTATAGTAGTTGAATTATTCAGTCCCCTGAATGCATTTGTGCAAACCTTTTGCACAGACATAGGTATAGTTATCTCCGCAAGGCCGATAGCATCTGAAAAAGCATATGCACTTATTGAGCTTACTCCGTTTTTAATTTCAACTTTTGTAAACTTATCTTTGTACTCCTGCCACGGAATATCACCGGGTGCACTTGCCTGCGGCATATCTCCGCTACCTGCAATCGTAAGAGTTCCCGATACTATTTTCCACGTAGTTGTTCCAAAAGCGTGTTCTTCAGCAAGATCGAATACTTTGGTCCACTTTGCATAGATGTTGGTATCATCTGTAATTTTCTTACTAAAGTCAAATTCTTCAGTGAAAGCTTCTGATGTATACCATCCGTCAAATCTGTATCCTACGCGGGTAGGATCCGCCGATGGCTTCTTATAGACAGCGTATTTATCCAAATATGTGGTTGGTTCTATTTTGCCATCAGAGATACGTTTCACCGCTACTTTTGTGCAAGAAATATTACATGCACTTATAGCATCCCAAGCATTCTCAACTTTTGATTTGAGCTGCGATTTCGTTCCTTGGAAATGAATGGTCGTATCCGCGCCCATTTTTCTAAATGAATTCTGTTTAGCATCATTTATTGAGTATGGTATGGTTATATCCGTTAGTTTCTCTGTATTGTAAAATGCATAAGAACATAACGTACTGACCCCGCTATTAATCACTACTTTGGTATATCTATCTTTATATGCATACCATGGAACAACAGCAGGGTTTGTTGCATCAGGCATAGCTCCGCTTCCGCTTATAGCAAGAACGCCATTTTTGATATTCCAATTGAGATTACCAAAAGCATGATCAGTTTCAAGCTTATCGGGATCCTCCCACTTTGCGTAGAGAGTGGTATCCTCCGAAAGCGCCGTATTAAAAGTATAGCTTTGTGTACATGACGTATCGGTGTACCATCCCTTGAATTCATAATACTTCTTCACGGGATTAGCCGGCTTTGCCGGGATCTTACCAAAAGCACTTTCTACCGAGATTGTTCCTTCATCGGTTCTTGTCACGTAGGTGATATTTACCTTTGAATATTCAATTTTATACTTGTCGTCATACTTTTTCCAAGAATTCCCTAAAAGTGCCTTAAAAGACTTCTTTGTACCATTATAGTGAATTGTTGCGTTCCCACCCAGACCATAAAGTGCATCACTATCAACTTTATTTATTGTCGATGGTATATATAAGTCTTTAAGTTTATACGTATGGACTAATATGTCATCTGTAGCCGAAGTCACCCCTTCCTCTATTGAAACCTCTGTTATGAAATACTCCGATAAAAAACTCCAAGGTGTTTTTAAGTATTCATAATGGTCCATTTCCCCGGTTCCAGATATAGTAAGTTTTCCGTTTACATATGACCAGGTAACATTATCTCCGCAAGAACCGGAGAAAAACTTTTTCTGCCATCCATCATATAAGTATGAAACCGGTTTTCTCACCTGCGTGTCACTACCGCTTCCGGTCGGAGTTCTGAGCCAGGTGGTATATTTAACTGCGCCATTTACAACAGCTATATCATGTATGTATCTGGTACTTTTTATATCCGAATCAAGATAGAAGGTTTCCTTATGAATCCCATGTTCATCCATAAGATAGATTCTGTCTTTATCCGCAGATACCATATAACAGCCGATAAATGCATTTATCTGCCCTGTAGGCAAAGTACTGTCTGTATTTTTTTCTTCAAATAAGTCCGTCCAATCAAGGGTGGATGTTATACTGCTCCCACCTGTACTATAGATATTGAGAATTATCTTTCCGTCTTTACGACTTAAACCTGATATATAGGCTGTATTTCCAATCTCCTTCGACACAGAAAAAATCCTGATTGTACTACCTTTTCTATCCCTGAGGATGACATTATATTTATTCGCTACAAGCTGATAATCCCCATAGCTAAACGCCCATGCATTTCCTGACAGATCAAGACCTGCAAATGAACTTACTTTGGTATCCGTATTACTTGGATATTGGTGGATGTATACTCCATCACTTTTCTGATACATCCAGCCGGCGCTTGTATAGGTAATTGGCTTATCGACATATTT
This sequence comes from Butyrivibrio sp. ob235, assembly GCF_900109475.1. Taxonomy (NCBI): domain Bacteria; kingdom Bacillati; phylum Bacillota; class Clostridia; order Lachnospirales; family Lachnospiraceae; genus Butyrivibrio; species Butyrivibrio sp. ob235. The sequence goes on along the minus strand of NZ_FOBE01000002.1, from coordinate 332,990 downwards.
CCAATACCAGTTATCATGATCTTTAGATGTCTTATCATTCGCATAGACATTCTTCCCCTCACACATCCAATCAGTAGATTTATGTCCGCTTCCTATCGTTCCGTTATAAAGTGCATCTCTGCTGACCATAAAATCATCATGAAAACATTTTCCGCTGTCCCCTCTTCCAGGGTCATCCCAGGTGCAATCAACATAGTACCACTTGCCTTTTATCTTTATCATGTTCCAGGCATGATTTAGAATTTTGCTACTAACCTTTTTGCATTCTATCCCAAGTCTGTTCATCACTTGTGCATATGCATCAGCATATCCCGAGCATACACCCTTTTTCAAGACTATAATGCCATATGCAGTATATGCCTGCGCATGACCTATATATCCGTTCTCATATGCATCATAGTCATATTGAGCTGATTCAATCAGATAGTCATGAACAAAAAGTGCCTTTTCTTCGTCACTCCAGGCAGGATTTACTTTACTGACAATGTTTTCAATGCCGCTCTGTGTTTTGACATTCCAGTCCCTTCGCTCAATATAAGATTCATCTATGTATTTTAATGGATCTATCTCTTCTGCTTGAGCGTGGAGTATTCCACTTGAAAATAATAATGCAGAAAAAAGAAAACAGAATTTTAGAATATGTAAATTTATTTTACGCATTGTTCCCTCAAGAAGAAATTTAAAATCATATTTAAACACCCACAAAGCACATAATATCACTATTATGATTGTATATCAAGCAGCTTTTTACATAAAAAGGGCTTTTCCGAAAACAAATGTGTTTTCAGAAAAGCCGTGATTCTAAATTAAAGGCACCATATTTTTATTTCATATATTTAGTATATATCTCCACCTGGTCGTAGATGCAGCGCCAGGAGCTCCAGGCGTTTGCGGATACGCATATGTAGTGACCGCCGCTGTTTGAAACAGTATAGCTTGCTGCGCAGCAGCCGGACTGATTAACGAAGCCGGTTTTCGCGCACATTACATTGCCGCCCGTATCCTTATCCTCGATCCTTCTGAGGAACCAGTTGGATATTGTTATGCCCTCTGGATGCTGCTCAGTTGCGGAAGTTGTGTACTTATGGGCTGACAGGATTTCTCTCGCCAGGTCATTTTCCACAGCGGCCTTCATTATCATCGCCATATCCGTAAGAGTACAGTAATGATCCTCATCATAGATTCCGACACAGTTGGTGAAATGCGCAGAGCCGGAAAGCCCAAGCTCATCCAGTTTTGCATTCATCATATCCACAAAAGCTTCATGAGAACCCGCAACATAATTTGCAAGCGCAAGACCTGCATCCGCACCTGAAGGAAGAATCGTACCGTACATCAGGTCTCTCACGGTAACGGTTTCATCCACATCGAAGCCCACAATACTGCAGTCATTTGAAAAGGTGAAATCCGTGATGTCCCTTGTAATGGTGTAGGTGTCATCAAGATTTTCTACATGCTCTGCTGCCACCAGAATTGTGAGTATTTTGGTCATGGATGCGGGACATATCCTTACATCGGCTGCTCTTTTCGCAACAACCTCTGCCTTGTCCACATCTATAAGGACCGCATTTTCACTAATCACTTCTTCGCTTACTATATCAGCGGTCGAATCCGTGGTATTGACGGTGTAACCCGGTGCAAAGCTCGCAACCTCCGGGGAGAGCTCTTTAACCTCTACATCAGGCTCGGGTTCAGGCTCAGTCTCCGGCGCTACTTCCTGTGGCTGTTCCGGAGCTACCTCCTCCTGCGAAATTTCCTCCTGAATTGTAGATAAATCCGCAGCATCCTCCGTCGTTTTATCCTTATGTAACACTAAAAAAATCACAGAAATAACAGTTATCAATATCAGAGTCGCCGCAACACCGATAATTACCGGTGTGTGTATTCTTTTCTTCTTGGGTTTTCTCCTGATATAATAACTGCTATCCAAATTTCTATATTTATTATTACCCAATACTAATTACCTTGACGAAAGGAAAATCTCCTCTCTCTCCGCATCCTTGTCATCCGGATACGCCTTCCTGTATTTTTCCATTAAAGTTTTTGCCTGCGCATAATTGCCGGCATACTCATAGGCAGTTATCTCATTCATGAGAAGCGCCCTGCTGTATTCGTTGTTACCAAGCGCAAGACCGGCTTCAAATGAATTCACTGCACTGTCATAATCCCCAACATATGTCTGACACAGTCCAAGCTGATTATAAATATCAGGGTGATCGGGATCCTCTGCCAAAAATGTCTTATAAACGCTTATGGCATAGTTGTAGTCTCCCTGCTTTTCTCCTGTCTGTCCAAGCAGCAAAACCACCGGTGCTTTCTGCGCATCTCTCTCATTTCTTGCGAGCTCGAGATAGCTCTGTGCATCGGCATTATTGCCCAGATAATAGGATATCTGTCCCTTTTCATAATTAGTCATATTAGGGTCAGTGTTATTGAGGCAGGCTTCGAGAATCTCTCTGCCCTCTTCCTCAAATCCGTTAGCTGATAAAGCTTTGTATATCATTATTCTGAGGTCATAGTTGCGAGGTGACAGTGTCATAGCCTTATTAAAATCGGCAGTAGCTCCATCGTGATCACTCATGTAAAGTCTCGCCATTCCGCGCATGTAATAAGCATCCTTGTCCTTCTTTCTAAGCGCAAGGATAGCGTCATATACCTTAATGGCCTCATCATATTTTTCCTGTTTTATATAAGTGTCAGCCAGATAGTAATTGGTGTCAAAATCCATATCACCGGGGATTCCGCTTGTGGCTGCAAGTGATTTCAAAAAGTTCTCAGCTGCAGAATCATATTCTCCGAGGATCTTGTCCAAAAGTCCTTTTGCCCTGTACAAGACTCTGGCGTTTTCCCCCGCCTTCTCAGCAGCATCAAAGCACTGAGCTGCCTCTTCATACTCATGGCTCTCGATATATGCAAGTCCACGATCAACGTTCTTGTGGCTCGCTATGTTTCCACATCCGCTGCCAAAAAGCAGTGCCCCCAACATTACTATCACTGTCGCTGTCATGTTACTGCGTACAGTCATTATCATTCCATCCCTTTAATCCGCTGGCAGTTCTGCCAGCTCATTCGATTATTTTAAATATGCGATGATCTCTACTTCGCAAAGGACATCCTTGGGAAGTTTCTTTACTGCTACGCAGCTTCTTGCGGGTTTGCTGGTGAAGTATTTCTCATATACAGCATTGAAAGCAGCAAAGTCAGACATCTCTGCAAGAAAGCAGGTTGTCTTTACGACATGACTAAAATCGGTGTCTGCTGCCTTTAAGATTTCCCCAATATTTTTGCACACAAGGTCAGCCTGCTCAGAGATGTCACTTCCCTCGATTCCGCCTGTTGCGGGATTGATCGGGATCTGACCTGAAGCATAAAGAAAATCCCCTGCCTTGATTGCCTGTGAATAAGGTCCGATTGCTGCCGGTGCCTTGTCTGTTGATACGTATTCCATACTTTTCTCCTCCGTTAAAAAGTGCATTTTTTATTGTTTATCAGAATCGAACGCGGCTGTAACATAGAAACCGCGGTCGTTTTCCTCTACCTTAAGAACCACTCCCTTGCGCTCGCTCATCCTCTCTCTGAAGGGATAATTAGCTGACATGGCCAGTGAAGGATCTATCGTATAATACACATTACTGGGGAGTTCACCCTCAGTAACGGTAATCTCATCCCCCTCCTTCAACAGCCCGGGGCGTTCCATTTTAAAAACCATTTCTCTTACCATAATCTGTCTTCCTTACTGTGCCGGAGCTTCCGGTTGTGCCTCCTGTGGTTGTTCTGCAGGCTGTTCTGCTGCCTGCTCCGGATTTTCCTGCTGAAGTCCCTGCTGAATCTGCGGAAGATCATTCTCATTTACATAAGCATGTTTTTTCAAATAATCATACCATAATGCGTAAGATTTTGCTTTCAAATGTACGTTATCAAATGAAAGATCTTGTCCAAGCGCACCGTGCTCATCATCCGTAGCACTGTTCATGTCTATGTAAAATACATGCTCGCCGTCAGCCAGCGTGGAAAGTGCCTCATTTCTTGCATTTATTGTCGAGTTTTTGAAAACTCTGTCGCTTTCACTCTTTTTATGAGTTACATGCATTATTCCCTGAATATAAATGATCGCGTCAGGCTGAAGTTCTCTTATTCTTGAAACAACTGCGCCGTAATCGGCAGCAAAACTCTCAGCAGTTCCACTTCCGAGCTCGTTTAAGCCGAGCATTATATAAATCTTGGCAAATTGCTTCCTTGTAAGAGCTTCCTCCACCGTAACCTTCTCTGTAGGAAGGTCTTCTTCGGAGCCCTCATATCCTTCAGGCGGTACGACCCTGGCTGTCACGAAGGGCTTCTTGTTAAAGCCGTAGATAGTCAGTGATACTTTAGCATAGAAGGTAGCACGCTCATCCAGCTCCGGACAATATTCAGACAGTCCCACGGTTCTTGAATCACCAATGAAAAGTGCATCATCAAAATAGGAATCGGGAACAGCTGTCTCGACATAATTTATGTGTTCCGGGGCAGTAGCTTCCTGAGGTTCCGGAGGTACTGTGTTGTCTTCTGCAGCCGCAGGCGCTGCATTGCCATCACTTACTGCAGCATCGCCGTCGCTAACAGCCGCTGCATCTCCATCACTTACTGCTGCATTGCCGTCGCTTACTGCTGCATTGCCGTCGCTTACTGCTGCATTGCCGTCGCTTACTGCTGCATCCCCGTCACTAACTTCCGGCGCTGCAGCTTCATCGGATGCTTCCGCCACCTGTTCTTCAGGATTCGCATCTGCCCCCGTATTCTCATCCGATAATCCGGAAGCAAAGTCCTCCTCATCACCGTTATCTATTGTATCATCCAAAGGCATCGGGATTCCAAAGAATTTTGCCTGAATTAGAGATACAAGATAAGGCCTCTCCCCGTTCATTATTTTTCGAAGCGGGAAGCTAAGGAGCGGTGCATCTGCAGCATTATATTCAGTTTCATCATACACACTCTTCTGTCCAAGTGCGGCATCCGCAGTAAAAAACAGTGCCACAACAAGAATGCCTACGGACAGGAAGTGCCTGCCAAATTTTTTCATAAATGCTCCAATGTAGCTCTTCTCTTAAAATGAGAAATACAAAAACGGATTGCCGGCCTTTGTTGATACGAAAGCCGCACATATCCAAAACAGAAGAAGCATTACTACCTTTATGTGTAAGTCTTTTCTGTGTTTTTCAAAATAATCGTAAACAGCCGGAATAAGGAATATGAAACCTCCCACGAAAAACGGCCAGTACATCGACAGGAGTTTTACGAGGTCTCCGGGATTTACCGCAATTCCGCTTCCGGAAACAGGAATCATTCTTCCCAGATAATTAAACAAATCCTCCTTAACAGGAAGGGCAAATATAACCCAGGTTATCGGCACCATTATTAGTACATGGACTCTGCCGATCACTGAGAGAAGCTTTTTATTAAAAGTCCAGACAAACTTCTCGAATATGATCATTATCAAAAGCAGACCTGCCCATACCAGGAAGTTAACTGTAACACCATGCCAGAGTCCGGTGAGAAGCCACACAACAAAGAGGTTTCTTATTGTTAAAAACTTACCCTTTTTGCTGCCACCCATAGGGAAGTAGATATAATCCCTGAACCATGAGCCAAGTGTCATATGCCATCTTCTGTAAAATTCGCCTACTCCTTTTGACGAATAGGGATGATCGAAATTACGCACAAACGGAAATCCCAGCATCACACCGATTCCGGCAGCCATAAGTGAATATCCCCAGAAATCAAAGTAAAGATTCATGGAGTAACATACCACTCCTACCCAGGCGAGAGGTGTTGAAATACTCTCATAGCCGATTGTACCTATCTCATTCCACATCATGGCGAGATAATCAGCGAGAAGTGCTTTCATGGCAAAGCCAAGTGTGAAGAACATAAGTCCCTCTTCAATCTTATCAAGATGCAGACGTTTTCTGAATTTAAAAGCCATAAATTCATCTTCTGTGCCCGATAAAATCTTATTTTTTTCAAAATCGGAATATCTCATGATAGGGCCGGACATAACCTGCGGGAACATTGCAAAATATGCTGCTACCGCAATAATCCCGGGACATTCACGTATTTTTCCCTTATATAGATCTGCCTGATAGCTGACCATTTTGAATGTAAAGAAGCTGATTCCGAGCGGAAGCGTCTGTATATTCCCATAGCTTACAAGGAACTTGAAAGCAAGAAGAAGTATTACATCAGACGCGATAATGAGGAAAAGAAATAACTTACTTTTCTTATGACATTTATATGAGAATAAGATGTTTACCACGATTGCAGCTGCAAAGACCACCATGCTCATGGGGTCTCCAATTGCATAAAATGCAAGACTGCCCACCAGTAGAATCAGTGGACGCAGCCTTGCCGGTAATACATAATATGCAAGTAGAAAAATCGGAAGAAATCTAAATATAAAAGATAAATCCGAAAAATTAATAATATTAGGGTTAATCTGAAGCATTATTAATCTCTGCTAACTTGGTCTCGGCGGAGCTTGCGCTACGTGTATCCGAGAAATCATTCACAACCTGGTCGTATACAACCTTTGCATTGTCAGTGTCGCCGCTTTCATAGTAGGCATTTCCCAAATTATAGAGTGCATCGACATTGGTGTTATCATACTGGAATGCCTTGGATAACAGGCTGATGGCTGTTTCAAAGTCACCATTTCTGTATGCCTCGTATCCTGTATTGTAACTTCTCTTCGAAAGTTCACTACCCACAAGAACCATAAAGGAATTGTAGAGCGCTGTAAACTGCGCGGAAGGTGCTCCTTCCATGTTGTTAAGATCAACTCCCTGCATCTGAGTTTCGATAGTATCCATATCCTCCGGATTTGAAAGATATGCTGAAACCGCAGCCATAAGATCGTTAGGTGCAGAGCCGGTTGTCTCCGTCTCTTTGTAGGAATCAACTTCAGTTTTCAATTCCTCAAGCTCAGTAGTGAGGGATGCTATCTGCTGTTCGTATTCACCCATCTTGGCTGATTTGGAATCGGATTCCTCGCTTATAGCAGAAATCTGCTCTCTGAAGCTCGCGTTCATGGACTGAATTCTGGCAGGTAATATCAGATAATATGCCGCCGCCATACCAAGAACAACGCCTAGCACTATTCCCCAGATTGATCCGCTCCTTGTAAATACATTGGTGCGAACAGGCTGGATTATTGTTTCGTTACCGCTCTGATAACGGATAATATCACCCTTAACCTTTGCTTTTTCCTCTCCCGACTTGGCTTCCTGAGGATCCATCATTGCCTCAGCTTCCTTAAGATATCTGGCTGCCATAACATTGCCCGTATCAAGCTTCAAGCTCTTTTGAGCTTCAGTCTTGGCCTTGGCATAATTGCCATTGTTCAGATATAAAAGAGCAAGTAAAAGGTGTGCTCTGATAAATCCGGGATTCATCGACAAAACCTTTTTAAGCTGGATTATAGCCATGTCAAGTCTGTCCTGATGACAGTGATTAAGTGCAATATTGAACTTTTTAATAGTCTGGTTGAAAGTCTCCAATCTGGACGGATCATTTCTAACAAGATCCATGTAATCGTCCGCTGCGTTGTCCTCCGGCTTAAGGTTTTTACTTATTACCCATTCGCTCAGAGCAGCAACAACTTCACCACACTCATAATAGACCAGTCCCAAAAGGTTTCTGGCCTGAATATTACTCTTATTCAATTTAAGACTCTGATGCAGTGATTCAATGGCTCCCGAAAGATCACGAATCTCCGCTCTCTCCAAACCATCGTTATAATAGCGGTTGGAAAGCGACATGATCCTTTTGTAAACTTTTACAGCTGCACCACAGTTCGGGCAGAAATCGTGCTCAGTGAGCTCCGCCCCACATTGATAGCATTTCATAATATGAAGTCACTCCCTATTGTATGCAGAGTATCAGTGGATACGTGTCTGACGGCTCATCTCCTCAGCCTTCGCATCCTTTAACAGGCCAACCAGCACGTCGGCCATGTCGTCCAGATCCTGATTATAAATAATCTCTTCTGCATCCTCTATCTCGAGGCTGGGACGAAACTTCTTAAGTTCATTCTCAAAATTGATCATTGTAAAGCTCCCAAAGAAACAATCTCATAAGAAAAACAAATATACATCAGTGTCCGGGTAAAATACCCAGTGTCTCCCTCACCTGACCGACAAGATAAAGCGATCCGGCTGCAAATACCACATCTCCGGCTCCGCGCTCGGTTATGATGTCCATAAGAGCATCCCTTACACTTGTATAGTAGGAAAAACGAATATCGCGTTCAATATTCGCATTTCGCATCTCAGATTCAAAAGCGGCACGAAGCTGTGACTCGGAAACGGATCTGCCGGTTTCAAGCACTGAAACACAGACCTCATCAAAAATTCCGCTCTCCAGTATCTGCCTTATCATAAGATGGTATTGTTTGTCGGCAACAGCTCCAAACAGCAGCGTTCTCTTCTTCTCACAGGGTACTTCTCCCGCGCATTCAAGGAAAGCCTCCATACCATCGACATTATGTGCACCATCAACATAAAAGCCCGGAAGAATAAGTTCCATTCTTCCTCCCCATCTGGCCCTTTTCAAGCCATAGCTGATGTCTTCATCTGCTATGTTAACACCGATATCTCTAAGGGCTCTTGCACACATTATCGCAATAGCGGCATTTTCTGTTTGGAATTTTGCGACAGTCTGCAAGCGCAGACCGCAATATTTATCATACTGAGATTCATAAGAAAAATCAATGCAAATATTACCCGCATCATCCGGTGCGGTTTTAATATCCTTCACATAATCAGGCTCTACCTTGTAAACCTTGGCAGATAATTCCTCTGCACGCTTTTCAATAACCTCAGTACTCTCATCACGCCTGTTGCAGAAAACAAGCGGAGTATTGCTGCGTATTATTCCTGCCTTCTCCCCGGCAATCCTTGAAATGGTATTGCCAAGGTATTGCATGTGATCCATGCCTATCTCTGTGATCACGTCAAGTACAGGCTGGTGAATACTGTTTGTGGCATCAAGTCTTCCTCCAAGTCCGGTCTCAAGGACAAGATAATCCACCGGATACTTTTCATATAGAAGCATCGCCATAAAAAACAAAAACTCGAAATATGACGGAAAATCGTCATCGTAATTATATTCTTTTATTATTCTAAGAAGGTCTCCGAATATCTCGCAGAAAATCGAATCCTCTATGGGTTTGCCGTTTATACAAAACCGCTCCGTTACCTTTACCAGATGCGGTGATGTAAACATTCCTACAGAGAAACCCGCCTGTCTCAAAATCTCCGACAGATAATTGCACACAGATCCTTTGCCGTTGGTACCGGCAACATGGATTATGTGCATTTTCCGGTCAGGACTTCCTATAAATTCCAGGAATTTCCTTGTCTCCTCCACAGAGTGTTTCTCCGTGAAAGCCGGTATCTGATCTACAAAGCGGTCGCATTCGTAGAATCCGAGCCTTTCCCCTGCATCAAGACGCGTAAGCAGCTCATTGATGCTGTTTTTCAACTCTTCCATCATAGTATTATCATCACTTTTTCAGCTGAGCCAGTCTCTCTTCAACCTGTGCGAATGTCTGCTCGTACTTCTTCTGCTTCTCTTTTTCTTCCTCGATCTTCTCAGCGGGAGCCTTAGAAAGGAACTTCTCGTTTGAGAGCATATTCTGTGATCTCTTAAGCTCGCCTTCGAGGCGCTTCTTTTCCTTCTCAAGTCTCTCAATCTCGGCCGAGATATCTACAAGATCTGAGAACGGCATATATATTGTAGCTTCAGCAAGAACCACCGATACAGCATCCTCGGCAATGCCTGCCTTATCGTTCTGGCAAACTGACTCGGAAGCGCTTGCAAGTGTCTCGAAGAAAAGCTTACCTGTACGGAAGATATCAAGAACCTCTTCCTTTTCGGATACTACGTAAACCATGGCTTTTCTTGAAGGAGCAACGTTCATCTGTGTACGGATGTTACGGATTCCTCTTACTGCTTCCTTGATAGTCTCAATAGACTTCTCGTCAGCGGCATAGTTCCACTCCTCCTTGTACTCAGGCCACTTGGAGATCATGATTGACTCCTCTTCGTCCTGAAGTGTGCAGAAGATTTCCTCTGTTACGAAAGGCATAAACGGATGAAGGAGCTTAAGTCCGTCAATAAGTACTGTCTGAAGAGTCCAGAGAACTGCCTCGTGAGATTTCTTATCATCCGAATTGTAGAGACGGGGCTTAACCATCTCAATGTACCAGTCGCAGAATTCATCCCAGATAAAATCGTAAACCTTCTGAACAGCGATTCCAAGCTCGTACTTATCCATGTTTTCGGTAACTTCACGGATTGTATTGTTAAGTCTGGAAAGGATCCAGTGATCTACAGGCTCAAGTCCCTCAGGTGCGGGCTTGTTGATTGCACTCTTTTCATCCTCGCCCATGTTCATCATGATGAAACGTGATGCATTCCATACCTTGTTGGCGAAATTACGGCTGTTCTCAACACGCTCGTTGTAGAAACGCATATCATTACCGGGTGCGTTACCTGTGATGAGTGTAAGTCTGAGCGCATCTGCACCGTAGTTATCGATAATATCAAGCGGATCAATTCCGTTGCCGAGGGATTTACTCATCTTTCTACCCTGAGAATCCCTTACAAGGCCATGGAAAAGAACTGTGTGGAAAGGATATGTTCCCATGTTTTCATAACTGGAGAATATCATTCTGATAACCCAGAAGAAAATGATGTCATAACCTGTTACAAGTACGTCTGTAGGGAAGAAGTACTTGAGTTCCTTAGTATCATGAGGCCATCCAAGTGTCTCAAACGGCCAAAGTGCTGATGAGAACCATGTATCAAGTGTATCGGGATCCTGAGTCAAATGATCGTGTCCGCACTTAGGGCAAACTGTGGGTGCCTCTTTTGATACAACTACCTCTCCGCACTTGTCGCAGTAATATGCAGGGATTCTGTGTCCCCACCAAAGCTGTCTGGAAATACACCAGTCACGGATATTGTCGGTCCAGTTGAAATAGGTCTTATCCATTCTCGGCGGGATAAGCTTGATCTCGCCTTCCTTAACAGCCTTAACTGCGGGCTTTATAAGCTCGTTCATCTTTACGAACCACTGAGCCTTGATCATAGGCTCAACAGTGGTGTGACATCTGTCATGTGTACCTACATTATGAGAGTAGTCCTCGATTTCTACAAGAAGACCCATCTCATCGAGTTCCTTTACGATGGCATCTCTTGCAGCATATCTGTCCATACCCTCGAACTTGCCACCGTTGGCATTGATTGTGGCGTCATCGTTAAGTATGTTTATCTCCTCGAGATTGTGGCGCTTACCTACCTCGAAGTCGTTAGGGTCGTGACCGGGTGTGATCTTAACTACGCCGGTACCGAATTCCATATCCACATAAGAGTCCTCTACAATAGGAAGTTCTCTGTTTACAATAGGAAGAAGAACCTTCTTACCCTTGAAGCTCTTGTATCTGTCATCATCAGGGTTTACTGCTACAGCAGTATCTCCAAGCATTGTCTCGGGACGTGTTGTAGCGAACTCGATGAACTCGGTCTTGCTTACTGTTCCGTCCTCATCAATTACAGGATACTTGATATGCCATAAATGACCTGCCTGCTCCTCGTACTCAACCTCTGCATCTGAAATAGAAGTCTTACATACAGGGCACCAGTTTACGATACGGCTTCCTTTATATATGTAGCCTTTCTCATGCATTTTGCAAAAGACCTCTGTAACAGCTTCGTTACAGCCCTCGTCCATTGTAAAACGCTCTCTGTCCCAGTCGCAGGAAGAACCGAGCTTTTTAAGCTGCTGAATAATGGTTCCGCCGTACTCTTTTTTCCACTCCCATGCTCTCTCAAGGAACTTCTCACGTCCGAGGTCTCTCTTATCGATGCCCTCTGCCTTAAGAGTGTCAATGATCTTAACCTCAGTAGCAATGGAAGCATGGTCTGTGCCGGGCTGCCAAAGCGCATTGAAGCCCTGCATTCTCTTATAACGGATAAGTATATCCTGCATTGTGTTATCAAGGGCATGTCCCATGTGGAGCTTACCGGTGATATTCGGAGGCGGAATTACAATAGTGAAAGGTTTCTTTGTCTCATCCACCTCTGCATGGAAATACTTGTTATCTTCCCATTTCTTGTAAAGTCGATCCTCAATTCCCTTGGGATCATAGGTTTTTGCCAATTCTTTTCTCATAAAAATATCCTCTTTATCTATATCAGCATATATTGTTCTATGATATTGCAAACACCAGCTTTTTGTCAAATAAAGTCCTCATTATGAAGCATAATTTAGAAATAAAAATGTGAGTAGATTTTGTGTGTGACACTTATGTCATGTACTTAAATAGGTTTACATAGTTTTATTGACTATGTTAGTATCATGTTGATATTTCGATTATCTTTAGCCCAATATCGTAAACCACTCCGAATTCCCATTTTATGCCACTTTTGAAAATAGCATTTTCGGAATATCCCCAATTTCCACAGAGTTATCCACATATACACGAGTGTCATTTTTCTGGTATACGAGGGTCATATTGTATTAATAAGGGCATTATTTTTCAAATAATTCAAACTATTCAGACTATTGTTTGGTTAACATAATATATTTACTTTCTATCATTATGTTAACCATACCCTTTATGCGCTTGAAAAACACCTCGATTTATATGATAGTTTCCATTTTTTATTTGGCTTCTATCCGCTTCCAGAGCGCCTTCACATCATTTTTGACTCTACTGGTCGATGTTCTGATTATCCCCTTCCACTCCCTTGGAAACATCTCATAATATGACCGTTGCAAAAATCTCTCATCAAGAAGAGCTACTATCCCGGCATCAGTTTCCGTGCGTATTACTCTTCCTGCTGCCTGAAGTACTTTATTCATCCCGGGATATCTGTAGGCATAGTCAAAACCATCCTCATCACTAAGCTCAAAGAACTCCTTTATTATCTCTCTTTCGTTACAAACCAGGGGGATTCCTGTGCCTACTATGATAACGCCTATGAGGCTGTCATCCTTCAGATCTATTCCCTCTCCGAAGATTCCACCCATCATACAAAAGCCGAGGATGCTTTTGGAAGGCTCCACCTCAATCTCCATGTTGATAATACTTTCAAGGTCAATATCGTTAGCCGGCGAAAAACGGGATAGAAATTCCTCTCGCTCCTCCTCACTCATAATCTCCTGCTGAACAAGGATTTCCTGGGTATTCTCATCATAATATTCCTGCTCAAAAATATATCCTACTTCATCCATGAATACCCTGGATGGAAAGAATATCATGTAATTACCGCTTTTGGCGCTTACAATGGCATCAATATACGCCGCTATTTTCCTGTATTCATTCTCGCTTCTTCTAGTGTATTTGCTGGTGACATCGGAGGCAATCAGCCTTCCGCACCTCGAAGGATCAAAGACAGAGTGCGCATAGATTTCATAATCTTCAGATGTTCCTCCAAGAAGCTTCTTATAGTACTGAATCGGAAGAAGGGTTGCAGAAAACAATATTGTAGATTTAGCCCTCTCCATGCATAGAGAGAGGTTATCTGAAGGATCGGCACACAAAAGTTTAATTCTGAAGCCGTTTTCTTCATCATTTTCCGCAAAAATCACATATTTTTCATTAATTAGTTCATATATTGTCGCAAATCCGGATATATCGAAATAAAACTCGAGAATTTCATCCCTGTACATCCCCTCTGTGTGATCTTCAAGCCATGAGGAGATAACATTGATGATCAGGTTGATCTTCTTTATCAAAGGTGAGATATCATCAAGCACAATGGCTGTCTCGCACTCATCACGATATTTCTCCATCTCCGTGCATATAGAAGCCACGATATTGGCAATCCTCGGATGCACAGCTTTTATCAGGCTCTCAAAGGCCCTTAATACTTCAAGGTTAATCGCCTTGCTGTACATATCCCTTCCTCTGTCCAGCAGATTATGGGCCTCATCTATAAGGAATATATTCTCACCCTTATTACCGGCCGCAAAGAATCTCTTCAAATATATAAAAGGATCAAATACATAGTTGTAATCGCAAATAATAGCATCCGCAAAAAGACTGAGATCAAGTGAGAGCTCAAAAGGACATACACTGTGCTTTTTTGCATAATGCTCTATAGTCTGCCTGTCGAAGCTGTCCGCCTTGGTCAAAACCTCGTAAATGCAGTCGTTAATCCTGTCAAAATGACCTTCTGCGTAGAGGCAGGCCGCGGGATTGCAGTCGCTCTTTTCAATAAAACATATCTTATCCTTCGCAGTGAGTGTCACTGTCTTGAATTTAAGTCCCTGCTCCCTTCTTAGTATCTCGAAGGTCTCCTCAGCCACTGTTCTGGTTATGGTCTTCGCCGTCAGGTAGAAAATCCTGTCCGCTTTATCCTCACCGATAGCCTTAACAGCAGGGAAAACAGTACTAATGGTCTTGCCTGTGCCTGTAGGTGCCTCGAGAAAAAGCTTTCTGCCATGGTAGATGGTTCTATACACGCTTGCTGCAAGATCCTTTTGTCCCTCTCTGTAAGGAAAAGGAAACTGCGCCCCCTGTATGGATTTCTTTCTCACCTCATCCCAGGTTGCAAGGTACTCTGCCCATCTGTGATACAAAGAAAGCGTATTTTCAAACCACTCTATAATCTCCGCAGCAGTATGATCTTCCTCAAAAAGCTTTATTTCCTCTGATTCTATATTGCAATAGGTGATCCTGACGCTTACCTTTTCAAGCTCATTTTGCATTGTCAGGATTGCAGCATAGCATCTGGCCTGAGCCAGATGAACGTAGTCAGGCTCCTTTATTTTCTTCAAATCCCTGTAGGTGCCTTTAATTTCATCGACGAGAAGAGGCTTATCCTTCCTCTCCATTACTCCGTCGGCTCTGCCATCTATGGTCAATATGTAGTTAGTATCCGTGTGTGTGTAACTAAGCGGGACTTCCGCCTGATAATCCGACCCCATGCGCTTTTGGATCATGCGGTGTATTCTTCCGCCCTCCTGCATCGCAGTGTCAGGTGCATGATGTATTCTGTTGTCCAGATTGCCTGATCGGAATAGAAACTCGACCAGGGCTCGAACTGAGATTTTAATTTCCTTCATAATATGAAAACTCCCCATGACAGTATATCATGGGGAGCCCATCGTTTCAGATAAAACTTTATGCGCAATGATATATAATTAGCAAGCTACAGCGTGCTCACTAAGATAGTTTTCGAATTCCTTGTTGAACCCACGATAGCGAACCGTAAGCGGGCAGTCAAAGTTAAGGCCAAAGACACCAAGTATAGACTTAGCATCTACTGTAAAATGGTTGTACGAAACGTCTACATCGAAATCGCACTTAGTTGCAGCGCTAACAAAATCCTTTACCTGATTCGGTGTTAATTTGATTACTTTCTTAATTTCCATAGTCTTTAATCTCCTTACAATGAGAAATTATAAATCAAAAAAACGAAAAAATATTGTAGATTTTCTTAGGAATTTCTTAAGACTTTCTTAAAACGATTAAGTTGCGGATATTACGCGTTTTTTTGAGGTTGTTAATTCAAAATTTACTACCATTTCATGGCTCTTTTGGTGTGAATTATTAAAAAACCGCATAAAATGCAAATATTTTGCTTGCATGAAGCGAAAAAAAGCGCTTTAATTTTAAATATATTTTATCGAGAGGAGCATTGTTATGGAAAATCTTATTATTCCCCAGGATTACAAGTCTGCATTAAACCTCCACGACACGCAGGTCGGTATCAAAACAGTTAAGGACTTTTTTCAGAATACTCTTTCTGAGAATTTGAATCTTCTCCGTGTTACCGCGCCCCTGTTTGTTGCGCCCGAGTCAGGACTTAATGATAATTTGAACGGCGTTGAGCGTCCCGTAGCCTTTGATATCCGCGAGGAGAATGAGCGTGAAGCTGAGATAGTTCACTCACTTGCTAAGTGGAAGCGGTACGCACTTAAAAAATACGGCTTCAAAGTCGGCGAAGGTCTCTATACCGACATGAACGCAATCAGAAGAGATGAGATTCCCGACAATATCCATTCGGTATTCGTAGATCAGTGGGACTGGGAGAAAATCATCAGCAAGGCAGACCGCAATTTTGACTTCCTTAAGGACACTGTTCGTACAATATATAAGGTTCTTCGCAAGACTGAGAAGTATATGTCAATTCAGTATGACTATATAGAAGAGATCCTTCCTCATGATATTTTCTTCATCACCTCACAGGAGCTTGAAGATATGTATCCGGGAAAAGATGCCAAGGAGCGTGAATATCTCATCACAAAGGAAAAGGGTGCTGTTTTCATCATGCAGATTGGTGATCTTCTTGCATCCGGCGAGAAGCATGACGGAAGAGCTCCGGACTACGATGACTGGGCATTAAACGGCGATATTCTTGTTTACTATCCCGTGCTTGATATTGCACTTGAGCTCTCATCCATGGGTATACGTGTAGATGAGGATTCTCTTAAGGAGCAGCTCGAGAAGGCCGGCTGCACAGAGCGTGCAGAGCTTCCTTTCCAGAAGGCTATTTTGGAGAAAAAGCTTCCCTATACCATCGGTGGTGGTATCGGTCAGTCAAGACTTTGCCTCTTCTTCTTAAGAAAGGCACACATCGGTGAAGTACAGTGCTCACTTTGGGCTGAGGATTACACCGACTATGCAAGAGAAAACGGTATACCGCTGTTATAATATCGCTATTTGATTTTCATTGAAAACACCCAATAATTCTGTTGACAAAGATTATGAAATAGCATTAAATTAAATCGAAAACTACATATAAATTATAAATATTTTGCTAGGGGAGCTTTGCTGAGATGGTGTTGAGCCCAACATCGACCCTTATTACTTGAACCGGGTAATACCGGCGTAAGGAAGCATATATATCGCGATGCGGTAAATATGATGAAAATGAAGCCTCCCCCGTGCAGAATAATAAACGGAGGAGGTTTTTATATGTCCCTATTTTTTAAGCTTGTAGACGATACCTACCAGCCCACCTCAGCAGGCTACGGCCTTCTGGTTATGTTATTTATTTTTGCGCTTATAGCTACATGCTTTTTCACAGGAAAAGATCATAAAAATCATTTTTCTGTAAAGCAGCTGGTATTTGCGGCTATGTGCGTTACCCTGGCAATGATCACATCAATGATCAAGATATGGGAGATGCCCATGGGTGGAGCCGTTACACTGTTTTCGATGTTCTTCATTACATTCGTAGGATATCTGTACGGTGTAAGAGCAGGTCTTACTTCTGCACTCGCATACGGACTACTTCAGCTCATCATCGGACCCTATATCATCAGTATTCCTCAGCTCATATGTGATTATATCCTTGCGTTTGGTGCGCTTGGAGTTTCCGGATTATTCTCACGTTTCAAGCATGGCATGAGCTTAGGTTATATCGCAGGTGTTTTAGGTCGTCTGTTCTTTGCAGTACTCTCAGGAGTGATCTTCTTTGGCCAGTATGCACCTGAGGGTATGAGCGCTTTCAGATACTCACTAGTATATAACGGTTCCTACCTCGGAGCTGAAGCAGTGCTCACATTTGCTATTCTCTGTGTTCCTGCAGTCAGAAATGCATTCACAAGAATCAAGTATCTTGCAAATGAAGAAGACGTAAGAGAACAGCTTCATCTTGCATCATGATGAGAACTACATAATTACAAATTTATAGTTTCGCCCAGGGTGAAGGAGTAGATTATTCTCTCCTTCACCTTTTTATGTGTGATCCTCTCAAGCGCATCCTCATAGTATTCCAACTGAATTTTGTATCTCTCTGAGAGTTCGCTTCCGTCCTTTACTCTATCAGTCTTATAATCCAGGAGAACGAGTCCATCGTCCTCTTCAAACCAGACGTCAATAATCCCCTGAATAAGAACCTGCTCGGAGTCGGGGAATTTGGAATTAACCTTATTCGCACTTATTCCCATCATAAAGGGTGACTCTCTGTGAAGCCTTCCCAAATCGTGAGCCTTCTTCATACGCTCTCCGATTTCGCTCTTATAAAAGGCAAGTATATCCTTCTCATCCACGCTGTCAGAAGCTCCTTCGGGCATTCTGCCGAGAGCTTCCATCTTCTTCATCCAGTTTACAAGGTCACCTGCTCTATCATCAGGAGTCAGATCTCCCTCATCATACAAAAGCTCCATAACTCTGTGGTAGATTGTACCCCTTGCAGCACCTTTAGCCTGTTTCTCCTTTTCGGCGATGAAGGAAGGAACTATCTCTTCTTCGTCAAATATAAAGTGAGTAGGCTCATCCTTTTGCTCCAGCATAGCTTTTTTAAGCTCTGTAACCGTAGTCTTTACATAAAGGCCTTCGAAAGAGTCAAATGCGTAGCTGTCGCCAAATCTCTCACCGAAAAGATCTGCATAGCGCAGTTTCTCCGGACCGGCAGGCATAAGAAGATTATCCAGGCGCACCTTGGCTGTAACATCTCTGTTTATCTCTTCTGCTGTCAGTTCATCCTTAGTCATAACCCTGAAACCAAAGGGGACCTCATCGCTTCTGTTTAACGGATCACAGGACACTCCAACACTCTCGCAAAGCTTCGCATAGTCAGGATGACGGGCAAGTGCCATCAAAACCAGATCAAGATAGCTTCCGGCAGAACTCCTTAGATAATACGGAAGAATGTAGGGCATCTCTCCGGAAAGTGCCTCTCTGTTTCTCAGAAGCATATTCCTTCCTAGCCTTCCTCTAAGGCTTCCTTCAGATGCCTTTTCTTCATCGCCTATCTCTATCTGACCGGTCATAATAAGCTTATCCTTGGCTCTTGTCATGGCAACATAAAGAATACGCATCTCCTCACCGAGAATATCCATCTTCATATTCTCGCCCATGATATTCTTTCTCAGCGTCTTATATTGAATACGCCTCTCGAGATCAATGGCAGGTGCTCCAATTCCATAGTCCATGTCAAGCACAACGGAGTCTTTAGTATCCATGAAGTTAAAGGATTTTGCCATTCCCGAGAGGAAAACAACGGGGAACTCAAGTCCCTTACTCTTGTGGATACTCATTATGCGTACAACATCGGCATTTTCATCAAGAATATTGGCTTCGCCATAATCCACTTCGTATTTCTCAAGCTGCTCTATATACCTTACAAAATGGAAAACTCCGCTAAAGCTGGTCTTCTCGTAGTCTACAGCCTTCTCCTTAAGCATATTCAGATTTGCAAGGCGCTTCGTGCCTCCCGGAAGTGATGCGCAGTACTCTGCAAAATGAGTGTCGCTTAAAATCGTGCCTATAAGCTCACTTACGGGGAGATATTCGGCCCTCTGCCTGTAGTCTTCTATGAGATTTATAAACGCGCTTATCTTATTCTCCAAGGGCTGAAGCTGTTCGAGATTTTTGCATCTAAGAAGAATATCGTAAAAGCTGTCACCCTCGAAGCCGGTCTTCTCTGTATCCCTGTCGGCTGCCTTAATAAGCGCAAGATCCTCATCGGTAAAGCCGCCTATATCAGAGCGCATCACACTTGCAAGAGGAATATCCTGTCTCGGATTATCCAGAATTCTAAGGAAATTCAGAACCGTCACCACTTCTGTCGCTGAGAAATATCCCGTTCTCGATTCAACATAGGCAGGGATTCCCCTGCTTTCCAGAGTTTTCCTGAATATGTCATCCCAGCCCTTGGTAGTCCTTAGAAGTATTACTATATCTCCGTATCTGACCTTTCTGAAACTGTCTTCGCCCTCAGTTACAACTCCGCTCTCAAGCAGCTCCTCTATTCGCGTCGCTATCATGGAGGCCTCAAGCTCTCTCCCTTCATCAGAGGAAAGGTCTGTTACATCTCCGAGTAAAAGCTCTGTGGCAAAGGGATTCTCCCCCTCCGGCTGCGGAAATGTTCCGCCCACCACAAGTCTGGCATCTTCGTTGTATCTTACGCGTCCTAAATTCTCATCCATTATCTGCTCGAAGATATAGTTTACGCTGTCTAAGACCTCACTCCTACTTCGGAAGTTATTGTGAAGAGAGATCTTCCTCTCCGGCTGTCCCTCTTCCCATGAATACTTCGCTATTTTCTCCATGAAAATCTCAGGTCTTGCAAGTCTAAACTTATAGATACTCTGCTTTACATCGCCCACCATGAATCTGTTATATATTTTTTCTGATTCACCTGAGACTGCAGATAAAAGCAACTCCTGAACATTATTCGAGTCCTGGTACTCATCTATCATAACCTCTTCAAAATAATCCCTGTACTGGGCTGCTCCGCCTTTAAGGATTATTTCAAGAGCAAGATGCTCCATATCTCCAAAATCTATTATCCCCTTCTCTCTCTTCTTCTCATCGAATTTCTTTTTGAAGTCAAGTGCAAGAAGAGCCAGCGTTTTCACGGGCTTTGCAGCAAAAGCCATATGAGCGCAAATAGTCTTTTTATCCTCGGCAAAATATTTCTCTTGAAGCTTCCCTATAAGTTTTTTTGCCTTATCCCTATAGTTCTTTGCAAGTTCTCTCTTATCAGCATTAACAGAATCATCCTTCTTGGTAGAAAGCCTTGCAAAATTCATATTCAAAACCATGGCTCTGACTTCATCGAAAGATTTATCTCCGCTCTGTCTGATTGCAGATGCCTGGTCAAGCTCATTCTCCAAAAGATCTCCAAAAAAGTACGGCCCGTCAGGATCCATAGCAAGTTTAAGGGCTATCCTGTAATACTCTACGCACTCCTCCATAGAGGCTGCAAAACCGGCCAATGCCTTTTTCACAAAAGGTGCACTGTCGAAATCTTCCTCGCTAAGGCTGTAGTCATCTGCCCTCTCAGTAAGCCACTCCTCCGGAAAGGGCATACTCATTGCGTAGTCATAGAGTTTTAAAATAAACTCTTCAACCTTGTCGTCCCTACTTCCTGTTGCAAAATATTCCATACATTCAAGGAAGTCGGGATCCGCCTCTTCATATTTCTCCTCCAGAAGTTCCTCAAGAACATCCGCCTTCAGGAGTTTCATCTCTCCCTCGTCTCCAACCCTGTAGGAGGGATCGAGATCGATATCATTGAAGTTATTCCTGATTATGTACTGGCAAAATGAGTCAATAGTGGTAATCTGCGCTCCGTGAACCAGCGTCTCCTGTCTCTGAAGGTGAGCATTATCCGGATCCTCGGCGAGCTTTTTCTGTATTGCCGCCAGTATTTTTTCCTTCATAGAAGCCGCAGCAGCCTTGGTGAAAGTTACCACCAGCAGTTTATCTATATCTATCGGGTTATCGCCCGTTATACGCTGTATAATGCGTTCTACAAGCACAGTAGTCTTACCGGAGCCCGCCGCTGCGGAAACCAGTACATTCGAATTTCTCGCATCTATTACAGCTTGTTGTTCAGGTGTAAATCCCATATCAAACCTCCGATGCAATACGCTGCATCACTTCATCGTCTTTCATCTGTGGGAGTTCCCTACAGGAATATCCCGGAATGCCCTGCTCAAATCCGCAGACAGATTTGAACCTGCAGTACTTGCACGCCGTATTGTCTCCCTGAGAATAGGGGTTAACCTCTATATCCCCCTTTAAAATATTTCTGCCACTCTTCTTTATAAGGTGACTTACATACCTGGAAACCTGCTCAAAGTCATCGGCACTCATGACATCCGAGCCGTTCTTTGCGAAACTCCCGTCCTTATTGAACTTCACAGGAATTACATCAGACTTCTGCCCGGCCTCATGATCCAGAAGATCAATAATCTCCCTGTCAGCCTGCACAAGTCCCCTTGTACGAAGCTCCTCCCTAATCATTGCGTTGACCTCTTCGCCTGTGGCATCCGGATTCACCTTCTCCCCGTCGAGAACGGGATCTGTCAGATGATAATACAAAATAGCTGCCGGAACCGCTTCCTTCCCACGATTCTTAGCCTCTGCCATTCCTCGTGCCACATTCATATACATGACAAGCTGAAGCTGCAATCCATAATATAATGCACACAGATCAAACTTCTTATTACCCGATTTAAAATCTATTACCTTGATATAGACATGGTCAGCATCCTCATAGGTATCTATTCTGTCGATGCTTCCCGTTAGCTTCATGCGCTGCAAAATCCTGCCGCGCTCATCCTCTGTCAGGGCGATATTGATTGCATCGATCTCACCCGCTTCATCGAAGGAAGTCTCCATGCTCCTTGGAACAAAAGAACCCTTCTTAAGCTGATACTGGAGCGTATCAACACTTCTGAAAAGGATGCGTTTTATCCTCTGCATCAGATATTCATTTCTCTTCGTGCTCTCAAGGATATTGCCGTTATATCCATCGGTAAATTCGGTGAGAGCTTCCTCCATTATCCGCTCTCCGTCCTCCTTGGAAAAACTGTCCCAGGAAAGATTTTCCTCCTCCAGCTTTTTCGAAAACTTCTCCAGGGCGCCATGGAAAACGGTACCGAGATCTGCCTGATCAAAGGTGAACTCCTCTCGCTCATCAAGCCTCAGACCATACTGAAGAAAATGAGCATAGGCACACTGAGCATACTTCTCAAGTCTGCTGACAGAGTTGACAAGGAAATTCCCATACAGCATCGATGCCACAGTATCGGAAAGGGGCTTATGATCGTATCTGACGCCCGCAGCCTCCACCATTTTAAGGAGTCTCTCCCTATGACCCGAAAGAGCGTTAAACAGCCCGCAGAAGGCATTCTCCTCTTCCTCATTCATATATCCTCGCGAGTAGTCCTGAATATGCTCTGCGATGTAATCAAGGCCATTTCCGGCCGTCTGAATAATGTCACCCTCTGCTCTGTCATCAAAGCGCTCGGTAACCACTCTGGGGAAAAGCGCCGTTATCTTGCCTATAAGGTACGCCGGTCTGATACTCTTACCATCCGGATCAAGATGTGCAAATGACAAATAGAGTCTCTCAGAAGGCTTCGTCAGGTTCATGTACAGATATAGCCGCTGTATATACATCTGCTGCCTGGGCGTAGGCGCCAGCTCTATACCTGTCAGAGAATCAGCAAGGAACTGCCTCTCGATATCCGAGATAATGCCGCCCGTTCCCGCCGCCTTCGGAATCAGGTCATCATTAACTCCAAGAAAGAACAAGGTCTTAACTTCCTTAAGTCTCGTCCTCTCGATATCTCCGACAACAATTCTGTCTACGCTCTGCGGAATGGTACCGATCTCGATGTCCGAAAAGCCCACATCGAGAATCTCCGCATATTCCTTCCAGGTGATCTTCTCATCGCCCATAAGCGCAGTCACCTGATCAAGGAGTGCTATTACCTTGCGATAAATAACGGAATATTCTTTAGTCCTTATCTCATCGCCCTGCCCGCGAAAGCTATTCTCAAACTCCGCCATTTTCCCCTGGGCACCAAGGCCTGTCAGGAATTCGTAGAGAGCGCGGGAATAATCAAGCACCTTCTTCCCCTCAGCGCAAAATAAGGGCGCCAGTGCCTCCACTGTTTTTTGTCTCAGAGAATTCAAATCACTCAGGTATGCTTTTTTCTGCTCCTCGATTATAATATTTTCACTGTCCTTTTTATTGGACATTTTGAGTTTCCTCATTATCTGTCCCGGGATACGTTCAAAGTCAGTCTCCCATCCCTTTATTCCGCGAATACCCAGTGCACGGACATAGTTCTCAAGCCTGTCCGTCTCATTTGCCGTAAGAGGTGACAATCCGCTGCGCAGAAAATGGAACACAGACTCATAGCTATACCTGGAAGTCACAGTAAGAAGCGCACTTCTTATAGCTTCAATAAGGGGATTCAGCTTGATATTACCGGTCTGGTCCAGATAAATCGGGACCTCATACTTCCCGGCTTCATTGCTGATCACCTCGCCATACCTTTCAAGGCTTCCGCACACTATGGCAAAATCGCGATAGTGCAGCTCTCCGTTTTCCCTAATGAGCTTCCTGATCCTCGATAAAACCATCTGAACCTCGCGGCTTACCGTGTCCGCCTCGAGAATACCAATACTTGTGCACTTTGCAGTTTCACCTTCCTGCGAATCTCCATTCTCCGAAACTCCATACTTAGCATTTCCGTATCTGAAAAGATGCTTCTCCAAAAATGTGAGCTCCGGATTTGATGCATGCCTTCCCTTCTCAGTGTTTTTCAAAAAGACATCGCGTGAGTTTTCGTTCCTATAGGCTGCCCATCTCTCAAAATCAGGCACAGTAGAAGGATCCGAGCTTTTTTCATTTTCATATTCAAGGCGCAAAAGGTCATGAACTGTCTTCTTCGTAAGCAAAAACAGCTCCTGTTCCTCATTCCTGTCATAGTTATAGGGATTGTCCTCCTGTCCGAGAGTAAAGGAAAAGATAACCTCTGATGATAATCGCAGTATCTCGGCAATAACCCTGTACTGAATCGGTGTAAAGCCGGTGAAACCATCAAAGGCAATCACACTGTCGGCGATAAGCTTCGATGATGGAAGCGCCCTGCAGAGGACATCAAGAAGCTCCTCCTGGGCGATATAATTTCCCTTGATGTATTTTTTAAATTCGGAATAAAGGAGCCTTAAGTCCGAAAGCTTGGCCTTGAGAGCGCCTTTGTTCCCGCAAACATCTATAATATCATCCAGCATCTCCGGTTCGATGCCATACTGCATAAACTCGGAAACAGTGGACTTCACTTCATCTATATAGCCCATCTTGTGCATACTTCCGCCTATTATGGGGAGATCACTTTTTATCTCCTCCGCAACATGCCTAAGCACAAGGCTTTTACCCATATCATCAAGCACCTTCTCATGGCTCTCTCCGACCTCCTCGAAAATACGATGGGAGAGTCTGGAAAAGCTGACAACATCAATGTTCATGATGCCATGATCAGGGTGCTGTTTTACAATATCCATCTGCGTCTGCATGGTGAACTGATCAGGAACCACGATAAGAAAATTCCTGTCAGGCTCAGCAATACTTCTCTCAATTATTTCTTTCCTCAGGTGATAGCTTTTCCCCGCTCCCGAGGCGCCAAAAATAAAACGCAGCATGTCAATAACTCCTTCACTAATTGAGTGTTTATACAGTCTAAATTTTACCACAAAAAGAGACCCATACATGTCCAATATATGGGTCTCCAAAAATGTTAGTCTGTTTAATTGTGCTTCCGGAAATGCTTCCCGAAATGATTAATGATGGAAGAATCTCATGCCTGTAAACGCCATTACCATATCGTGGTCGTTGGCTGCCTGAATAACGTTGTCATCACGCACAGAACCACCGGGCTGTGCCACATATTTTACGCCGCTCTTAGCTGCTCTCTCGATGTTGTCGCCGAAGGGGAAGAACGCATCAGAGCCGAGTGCAACGTCAGTATTTTTATCAAGCCATGCGCGCTTATCAGCCTCTGTGAACACCTCCGGTTTTACCTTGAAAAGATTCTGCCACTTGCCCTCTGCAAGAACGTCCATATAATCAACGCCGATATAGAGATCGATGGCATTGTCTCTGTCTGCTCTTCTGATGTCATCAAGGAAAGGAAGCTCAAGAACCTGGGGGGACTGTCTGAGGAACCAGTTATCCGCCTTTGAGCCTGCAAGTCTTGTGCAGTGAATTCTTGACTGCTGACCTGCTCCGATACCGATTGCCTGGCCGCCCTTTACATAGCATACTGAGTTAGACTGAGTATACTTAAGAGTTATGAGAGATATCAAAAGATCCTTCTTAGCTGCATCGGTGAGGTTCTTATTGTTTGTCACGATGTTTTCAAGCATCTTGTCATCAATCACGATGTCATTGTGTCCTTGCTCAAAGGTGATTCCGAATACCTGCTTCTTCTCAAGAGCTGCGGGCTTGTAAGAGGGATCGATCTTGATTACAGCATAGTTGCCGTTCTTCTTTGCCTTAAGAATTTCAAGGGCTTTTTCTGTGTAATCTGGAGCGATGATTCCGTCTGAAACTTCTCTCTTGATAAGTCTTGCGGTATCCTCATCACAAGTATCTGAAAGTGAAATGAAATCACCGAAGGATGACATTCTGTCAGCGCCTCTTGCTCTTGCATATGCGCTTGCCATAGGTGAGAGGTCGCCAAGGTCCTCAACCCAGTAGATTTTCTTCTCAATATCTGTAAGAGGAAGTCCTATTGCAGCTCCCGCAGGTGATACGTGCTTAAAGGAAGTTGCTGCAGGCATTCCTGTTGCTGCCTTTAATTCTGAAACAAGCTGCCAGCCGTTAAATGCATCAAGAAGGTTGATGTAGCCGGGCTTGCCGTTTAAAACTTCTATCGGAAGGTCACTTCCATCCTCCATGAAAACTCTTGAGGGTTTCTGATTCGGATTACAACCATACTTAAGTGCTAATTCTTTCATTTTTTCTTCTCCTGTAGTCCGCGGCCGTTGTCATAAGCTATATTCTTTCTTAGCCTCGTTGCAAAATACGCATAATCGGCTAAGAAAGAATATAGCTTACTTCGCCGGCTGCTCACTCATACAATAAAAATTTTGATAGGTTCAGTTTAATATTATCGTTTATACAAGGAATATTTTACGTAATAGTGTTATTAATTTTTGTTTACAATGCGGGTTTCATATTTGCCTGTAGCGATGTCGATGTAGCGGGTGAAAAGGGAGACTTTGTTGTCTTCGTTGAGGTTATCCCATACAAGTTTTGTGAACTCGTCGATATCACCGGAGATTTCTACCTCTGTGGGCTCGCCTTCGTAGCTCGGAAGCGGATTGCCATCGCCCATGTAGGTGTGGATGAAGTAACCTTTTCCTGCCTTGGGATTCTCATAGGTATATGTAAATCTGAGGCATGAAGAAGGATCGTTATGGTCGCTCTTAAGAATAGACATAGAGATGTCGTATTTGCCGTCATCGATGTGCATAAGTCCTGAAATACGAGGTGTATAGTTAGGCGCATCGGGCTCAAACTCTCTGGTTCTGAGGGACTCCTCGAAGGACTGTCCTGCCTCCATAAGATCATAGATGGTATCTGTCTGATCACCGTTTGTCACAATTGTGTACTCACCGCGCACGCGAACAGGTGCATAGATGATAAGGCTCGGATCCTCAAGCTTTGCGGGATCGAAAGCTTCTGTGCGAATGCCCTCTCCCTCTGTAACAAACACTCTGTTTCTGCTGTTCTCGCTTCTGCCCATGATGAAGTAAGCAGTAACAGCATACTTTCCATCGGCACTTGTGCCAATCACAATGCCGCGCCCCGGATAAGAATTTGAGCTAAGTTCTGTTGCAAGATTTACCATAAAAACCTCCGTTTTATATAAAATAAAAACCGCCTGAGCATACCATTACAAACGGTTGCCCAGGCGGTCGACATTCAAAATATTTTCGCACTCCCCTGTGGTTACCCACATATCCGCCAGTTGTGCGACACACATACTTTAAACTAAAATCGCGCCAAATGCAATTGGTGTTTTTCAACAAAAATTATACTTCCGGAATAGCGTCTTCGGGAATCGGGCAGACATACCCGCTCTTCGTGCGCTCCGCAAACTCTTTTGCAGCTTCATCAAGAATATTTTTATCCTCAAAAATATCGATAGCCGCAGCACACAAAACCTTGCCCGCATGAACTGCTGCCTTATATCCTATCGAAGATCCGGCACAGGAAACATTCTGCCAGCTGTGTCCGGGACACCCGTCAGGCCAGGCTGTAACACGAATCTGTGCTGTCGGAACATTCCAGCTCACATCCCCGACATCGGTTGAAGTTGGCTCAAACGCCTCGCCCATAAAATGCGGACGAAGGGCCACATTCATCCCGTTCCCATCAGGCTCAAAGGTCTTTGAAAGCGCACTTGCAAACTCGAGTTCCTCCTCATTGAAGGTCGGCACCCCAAGCTCTTCGAAATTCTTATAGAGCACTTTTTCCAGCGCGCGGTTCGTCACAGTATCCGACATGCCATCAACAAACTTCCTGACAAAAGTCGTCTCGGTCATCAGTGCAGCACCCTCCGCGATCTTATCGACACGCTTTTGAAGCTCCACCGCCTCCGCCACGTGATTGGAGCGAACCATATACAGCACCTTCGCATTGGGCTGAACCACATTAGGACTCACTCCGCCCGCATCGGTTATAGCGTAGTGCACCCGCGCCCTGTCACTTATATGTTCTCGTAAAAACTGAACGCCGATATTCATCAGCTCTACCGCATCCAGTGCGCTTCTTCCCTTTTCAGGGGCGCCGGAGGCATGGGATGCTATTCCATGAAAAGTGTACTCCACCTGTATGCAGGAATTCGACGATCCCGTAACAACCTCGTTACTGTCAGCGGGATGCCAGGTCAGCGCAGCATCCAGCTTTTTCCATTCTCCGTCCCTTGCCATGAAAGCCTTGGAGGCGCAGCCCTCCTCACCGGGACAGCCGTAGAGGATTACAGTACCGACTTCTGCTGCCTGTTTATCTTCAGCATTCTTCAATCGTTCCTCAAGATACTTCTTTATTCCGATCGCTGCCGCCAGAGCTCCGGCTCCCAAAAGGTTGTGACCACATCCGTGTCCTGAACCGCCCTGCTCTATCGGCTTTTCCTCAAGTGACGCAGCCTCCTGTGAAAGCCCGGATAGCGCATCATACTCCGCCAGAATTCCGATCACCGGCTTCCCGCTTCCAAAGCTCGCCTTGAATGCTGTGGGAATATTACAAATCCCCTTCTCCACCGTAAAACCTTCCTTCTCACACACCTCGCAGTATAAATCGCAGGACTTATACTCTTTCAGAGACAGCTCCGCGTACTCCCAAATACGCCCCGCCACATCTTTTATAAGATCACTTTTCTTTTCAATTTCACCAACCGCATCCTTTTTTATTTCAGTCATCACACACCCTCTTTTAATCCATATCCTGAATTAGTTAATATTCTCACCTAGAATAGCCTAATAAATATTATTACCTCGTAGAACCACTCTTATACACACCCCATCACCTTCGCCATTCATTACTCCCGGCAAAGACTGTTATAAATTCCAGAGCCAGCCCGCAGCATAAGCAGCAGAAATTTGTAGGTCTCGGACGAGGAGATGGTTTATAAAATATAAAAATAATGGGTTCCGACTGCTTTGAACAACGTGAAAGAAGGAATCCATTATTTTTATATTTCTTATAAACCACGACGCAGACGAAAACACAAATTTCTGCTGCTTACGCTGCGTGCGTCCCTGAATTTATAACACTTTGCTCAGGAATTCCTTAAGGCGCGGGTGATTGGGGTGGTTGAAAATCTCATCGGGAGAGCCCTGCTCAAGGAGCTTACCATCAGCCATAAAAAGCACACGGTTACCCACTTCACGTGCAAAACCCATCTCGTGAGTTACCACAACCATCGTCATACCCTCGTCTGCCAGCTGCTTCATAACATCAAGAACTTCGCCGACCATCTCCGGATCTAAGGCGGAAGTAGGCTCATCAAACAACATTACTTCGGGTTCCATCATAAGCGCCCTAACAATAGCTATACGCTGCTTCTGACCGCCTGAGAGCTGAATCGGATAAGCGTCTGCCCTGTCAAAAAGACCTACGCGGCCCAAAAGATCGTACGCCTTTTTCTTTGCCACATCCTCCGGCATATGCTTAACCTTAACAGGTGCGAGAATCATGTTCTCCATTATTGTCTTGTGCGGGAAAAGATTGAAATGCTGGAAAACCATTCCCATCTTCTGCCTGTGAAGATCCATATTCACCTTCACCCACTTACCGTTTTCATCTTTGTATTTCTTCTTGGTGATATCGACATTATCAAAAATAATTGCGCCGCCCGTGGGCTCCTCAAGGAGATTCAGTGAGCGAAGAAAAGTCGATTTTCCGCTTCCCGAAGGCCCGATAACAACCATGACATCGCCCTTATCAATGTCAACGGTCACACCGTCGAGAGCCTTGATTTTTCCGAAATTATAGTGTTTTTCAAGATTTGTAATCTGTATAAGCTTATCTCTTGTCTCCACGGCTCATCCTCCTTTCGAAATATGCAATTACCTTACTTGTAGGGAAGCACAGGCAGAAATAAATTGCCGTTGCCACAAGCAAAGGCTCGATAATAATGAAGGTTGCACCGCGCACAGCGTTAACCGCAGACATAATATCCTGAACGCCGATGGTATAGGTTATCGCTGACTCCTTGATGATAACAACGAACTCATTCGCAATCGCAGGAAGAATATTCTTTATCGCCTGCGGAAGAATGATATATTTCATATTCTGGAACTGACTCATACCAAGAGATCTGGCAGCCTCAGTCTGACCGCCGTCGATCGACTGAATACCGGATCTCATGATCTCGCACAGGTATGCACCAGAGTTCATACCAAGAGCCACAACTCCGGGGAAAAATCGCTCGAATTTAATAAATCCAAGAAATGTAAAATTGGGAAGTTCTATGAGCGCTCCAAATACGCCATAGTAGATGATCGCCACCTGAACGATAACGGGAGTCGATCTCAAAATCTCAACATAAGCAGTCGCAAGGAAGCTTATCGGATTAAACTTTCCGATTGTTACACCGATTCCTTTCTCCTTCTGATGTCCATCCTTATCGAGCCCAAGAAATGCAAGAGGATAGAACTTTGTCATTCTCATTGCCGAAAGAATAAGTGCCAGCACGAAACCAATGGCCACGGTGAAAAGCGAAAGCATGATCGTAACCGCCATGCCCTGCCAGAATAGTGAAGCATAAGGTGAGATTTTTGAAAAATTCTCAATTTGTATAAAACTGTTCATAACGTATTTTTATCTCCGAAATTATGTTAATGTGTCATTTCTAATATATCATAAAACCCGGATGAAAATGCAGAACATTTCCGCAAAATTAAACGAACCCGGAAACATGACATCTCCGGGTTCGCATTCTTGTTTTTCAATCCGATCAATTATTACTGATCAAGAAGTCCCTCGATAATCTCGCCTGAAGCCTGCTCGTTAGCTGTTGCTACAAACTCATCCATTTTTCCTTCTGCCTTAGCCTTGGCAATCGCCTCGTTAACGCCGGCCTTAAGAGCATCATTGCCCTTGCTGACACCGATAGCTGAACCCTCTGCTCCGTCATAAGGTACATCAAGTACTACGCAAAGCTCGGGATAATTCTTGGCATAACTCTCTGCAACTGCTGTCTCGATGTATGCACCGTCAAGCTTACCTGCAAGAAGCTCTGCAATAATATCTGTAACCTTTGTCAGCTGGATAAGCTCTGCATCAGGGCTGTTAGCCTGTGCAAGGTCAACCTGGATGGCACCTGTCTGAGCGCCTACTTCGATATCAGGGTTATTGGTATCCTCAAGGCTTGTGAACTTATCCTTATTGGACTGAAGACATACGAAGGACTGACCTCCCTCATAATAGATATCTGAAAAGTCCATGATGGATTCACGCTTCGGATCGGGTGAAAGTCCTGCAACTCCAAGGTCAACTGCCTTAGTCTGAAGCTCCATAAGAACACCGTCAAAGTCAACCGGTACTACCTCGAGCTCAAGTCCGAGATAATCTGCGATGTACTGAGCAAGTGCAATATCAAAACCTGCAAGAGTAGGTGTTCCGTCATCGCCTACTGCATAAAATTCATAAGGTGCAAAATCGGGTGATGTTGCTACTGTGAGCTTTCCGGGTGTAACTGTGGAAATCTCTGCGCTTGCAGAAGCCTCTTCACCTGCTGCCTCCTCGGTAGCTTCTGTACTCTCTGCTGTCTCTGCGCTCTGCTCTGTCTGTGCGGGAGCTTCTGCATCCTTAGATGCGCCGCCGCATGCTGTCATGCTAAAAGTCATAGCTCCGATTAAAATAGCTGAGATAAGTTTCTTCTTCATAATAGCCTCCTTCTTTATACAAGTTTTATTCATGAATTATTGCATATTTATTCATTAATCACTTTGTTTTATACATAATAATACACTTGATGTATTTTATCAACCCCAAATATTAAAAAACATCAAAAAAGGCATGAAAAAAGCGCTTGCAATGCAAGCGCTCTTCCCATCCTTAATTATTATAGAGGGAACTATATAATAGAGGAAATCATTTGGGACTTTATTGTCTCATATTATGCGTCACAAAAGTGTCACAACGTTTAAGTTCACTGTTTATGCGGCTTCTCAGACTTTACTGAAACGTTTTTACCAAAAATCATCGGAAAGCTGACATAATTTTCCAAGTGTCGGCTCCGCCCAACTGTACTGATTCATGTACTCACCCGCGAAACCCGAGTCTTCACGCTGTCCCGCGAGATAATTGAAATAATCGCAGTCAAAATATTCTTTATTAATTCCGGCCTCACCGCGCCTTCTTATAAGAGCATTTACGCAATCGTTTTCGTTAAATATTCTGCTCATATCGGCAAAGAGGTTTCTCATATAGGATCTGTGACCGCTGGGATCATCCTCATCCTGCCAGATTCTATCCATGATCTGATCAAAGGTTCTCATCGCTCCGTTGGCATCAATCAGAACCGCAAGGAGTTCCTTGGTCTTACTGTAAGCAAATTCAAGCGGCAGCCCGTCCTTTGTAAAGGCCTCAAACTCCCCGAAGGTGTGAATTCGCAGCTTTGCATTTTTTTCTGCCTCTATTGGGAACCTCAGGTGTTCAAACTCGCTCTTAATCTTGGCAGGCGTAACAGGCTTCATAATATATCCGCTGGCATAGAGCGCAAAGGCTTCCTTCATATATTCAGAATAGCCCGTGACAAAAATTATATTGATTCTTGGATTTATTACCTGCAGTCTTTTCGCAACTTCCACGCCGTTGTCCGTTCTCATCTCCACATCAAGAAAAGCTATCTGTGGTTTTATATCCACAACCTTTTCGAGAGCGGCTTTTCCACTGGTAAAGCCCTCAACCTGGGCACCCGGAATCGCTTTTTTTATGGCATTCATACAGCCTTCAAGTGCAAGGTCCTCATCGTCAATTGCAATTATTCGCATTATTTTTTCATTACTCCTTTTTAATTAGATCCACGGGGGATCGTGATGGTCGACTTCGTTCCGACTCCCGGAGTGCTCTCAACAACAAGGTGTCCGCCGCACATTCTAAGGAGCCTCTCCCTAAGATTATCAAGGCCTATGTGAAGCCCGTCGCCCTCTTTGTACTCATCGGGGTTAAATCCGACTCCGTCATCTTCCACTATCACATAATAGTATTCCGAATCGGAATAGCTTTCAATCCTAACCGTTCCTCCCTCTTCTTTTTTATGGATTCCGTGCTTAACGGCATTTTCCGCAAGCAGCTGCACCGAAAGGGCCGGAATATCGAAGCTCTCATCTTTGATATCGTATTTGATGGTCAGCTTTTCACGAAAACGCATCTTCTCAAGGCTGAGGTAATTGGTGACATGCTCCATCTCCCTAAGGAAGGTGATGCAGTCCTCCTTTTCAAGGTTACTTAAGTTTCCGCGAAGGTAATCCGAGAACCTTCCGATGGCCTCCTGTGCCTTTTCGGGATCCTTTTCACAAAGGACATAGATCGAGTTCAGCACGTTATATAAAAAATGCGGCTTAATCTGCGTCAGAAGGATCTTGATTCTGTCTCTGGATATTTTATCCTCCTGCTCAAGAAGGAGCCTCTCCTGCTCATATTGGAAGGTATTATCCATAAAAATAAGAGACAGGCAGATCATGTAGGGCATGATCTCGATTCCCGGCACGAATGCCCTGAGTATTACTCCGATAAGCGGAAAAAATATGATTGACAAAAGCGCAATGACATTATCCTTCTTGAGGTATTTTCTATAAACAATCATGTAGACAAGGACAAGAAGAATGATCAGATAGCCGCCGACCTGGCCCGCAAAGTAAAGCGGTCCCTTTTCAAAATTGATTCCATCGAAGGATACTACAAAACCGTAAAAGAGGCAAACCACCCAAAATATGGAAAATATTGTGGCCAGCGGTATTACAAACTTCTTCATCTCAAGCTTTCTACCGCATCGCCTGGAAATATAATATGAAACATATATTCCGTAAAATCCAAGGAGTGAATAAAAAGCGATAAAATATACAGAATATGCAATTTTGGTAATAAGCACCAGCTCGTCGTTATCAAAGTCCTGGCATACCACAATTTTCACAGCAAGAACAGAGATAAGCATAAGCATATCCGAAATGAGCATCTTGGTAAACTGGCCTCTTTCCTTGTTGGCATTCTTCCTCATGTGGATGTCTCCGAAAAGCTTGATGCCAACTATCGCCAGTAGGAACGACGATATTCCTATATTTACATAATCAATGGTGTGATTCATAATATTCATCCGCCTTACAGTTCTTAAAGAGCTTACGTTCTCCGGTTTTACTTATTTCCTGAAAACAATCCAGTTGTGAGACCACGGCACAGGAAGCCCAAAGAGTGTTCGCACTTTTCCATTCGCGCTTCTGTACCAGGAGTAGTTCCAGCCTGCGCCCATGTCCATGTACACTGCGTTAGTTACGCCAAGCCTTCTAAGTTCAGACATGAATTCATTAAAATGCATCATTTTTACGGAATCTATCACGCAAAGGTTCCCGTTAAGTTCCGCAAGAGCCCTGTAGCATCTGGCTCTCGGTCTGTCGAAATTCATGACATTTTTTTTGTCTTTTATCATGGCAAGCTGCATAAAACCGCTGCCACCCGCTTTGGCTGCTTCCTGAACTGCCTCGGTTTTATTTTCAAATTCAAATCCAAATTTGCCGTTTGCAAAAGTGAAGGCTCCGTCCGCATCCCTGTCATAGGGGCTGTCGTAGAATTCGCCGTGGGATGCGTGATCCCCCTCAATGTTATCCTGGGCGAACTTTATCTGCACAGCATGCTGAAAAGCGGCACCGCAGCACCAGGTGATCGATTCATCGGATTTTGACGGGCGTTTCCCGCATTCGAGATCCACCGTGGTATATTCAGGAAAAAACACGTAAACCTTATCGGTTTTGAAAATAAGCGTCTCATCCCCCGGAAGGATATCTTTCACAGGAATATTTCGCGCATCTATGCTCTCTTTTATATTCACATGATACTGGGATATCAGTCCCATGAATATAAATACAAACGCAGGAATAACCAGGAACGAAGTCGCATAACAAAGCCTGTACATGAGCCTTAACGGTTTTAATCTGATCTTATCAGGTCCCCACAGATAAATCACAAGCGCTATACTCTGGAAAATCGGAAGCGTCCAGTAAACTATGTAAGGCGCCGACATCTGCGCCACAAAGAAGGTTGTATAAGCTCCAAATGAAAGCAGTGCCATCGCCATCAGCCAGATTCCGGTAAGTCGTTTTCTCAAGGTCATTTGCTCTTCCTCCTCTCTTTTTTCTGTTTGAGGAGTTCTTCCCTGAGCACCTTGAAGGAATCCATCTTGGATTCAATGCTGATTATAAGAAGAATTATCGCGATATCTGTGATGTACCTAAGTCCGTTTTCCCAAAGGATTGTCTTGGCAAAGGTAAGCTTGCCGTTTGCGATGATCATAACTAGAGTGACAACTATTTTATAGACAATCGCCATTCTGTTAAGGATTACATTCTCGGGATTGCCTTTTTTCGCATAGTTAATAATGAAATGATTGATGGTGATGATGATCGTCATTATGAAGGACATGCCTGCTGCCGCAAGGTATATGCTTCCCTGAACGCCGATGATCAGGTAGGTGTCGAAGTCCTCCTTACCCCAGAGCTGCTCAAGTACAAGATGGGCTTCCTGGTACATAAGGCAAAACAGCACGCCGCCCATGAGGCCCTTGGTAACATCCCAGCTGAATCTCTTGTATGCTACGTAAGTACAGCAAATTGTTACGAGCTTGAGGATATCCTCGAACATGATGAACTTATCATCTACGGTGCGAACGAGGAATATGGTCATAAGGCTTGCACATACAGCGATGATGCAGGCCGTGGTCATCATATTGTCACTTAAAAATACCGATTCTTTTTCATTGTCCATTGTTGTTATATCCACCTTTTATGTATTATTATGATATCATCATCAGGCGGATTTTACCCTATTGTTTTCCCTTTATTCAGGATGTTTTATAGCTTTTTAATTTATGTGGAAAATTTTTTTGAAAAAAATTTAAAAATCGTGTTGACAATTACTTTGATAAGGATATATAATCGTACTTGCGTTGCGGGTCAGGTAATGAACAAAACGCTTCCAAACGGGGTGTGGCTTAGCTTGGTAGAGCGCCTGGTTTGGGACCAGGAGGTCGCAGGTTCGAATCCTGTCACCCCGATTTAAATTCAATATTGTACATGCGGGTGTAGTTCAATGGTAGAACACTAGCCTTCCAAGCTAGATACGTGGGTTCGATTCCCATCACCCGCTTTAATAAATAAGACCTAGGTTTTTAACCTAGGTCTTATTTATTAAAGCAGGCGAGATCACGAACCCATGGTTCGTATCTCGCCTGCCGGCTCGGTCGGCGGCTAAGATGAGCGCCACTGGCGCTCAGCCGCCCCATCACCCGCTTCCGAATGATTTACGTATTCTTTTGTTAAGCGAGTG